>CANLGW010000050.1 GCA_947490395.1 Alphaproteobacteria bacterium | reverse complement strand
CAATCTTCCATGGATCTATAATGCCTAAGGCTTGGCTGAATAACTGTTCGATGTGCATGATAAACTCCTTCTTTTAAGGAGAATTATACAGCATTCATAGCCAACTTGCTTGAGTTACTTACCCACTCGTTTTGCATAAGAGCCATTTTATTGGTGCTCTTCTTCATCACGATCAGCTGCAACAAATGGCACTAATAAAAGCCACGTTGCCCACCACCACGTTTGCCAAAAACCAATACTAACAAGAATAATCATCATATTTGCTGCAAAAAAGGCAAAGGTTATACGACGGGCACGTAAAGGTAAACACCGTATTTTTTCAATAATAAATACAAGTAACGCTGACCACCACAAAACCCCAATTAGCCCCATCTCAAGCCACCATTGCAAAATAGCATTGTGAGGATGAAAATTAATTTGGCGACTCATAAATTCAGTTTTCACCAAATCCTTTTCATTTTGACGACGCTCAAAAAATTCCCATGTTACATGTTCAGCACCAACATCTGTCTTGAGGCTTGCATTAATACCAAAACCTATAAGTGGTCTCTCCATAATTTTATGGCTTGTAAATTGCCATATATACAAACGATGAATATAACTAAAGATAGGTGCTGAACGATTGATATCTAATATCAATTCATTTGTCATAAACGTATTAAAAAAGAATGGAAGAGCTATACAAATAACAACTATTTTTACCTGTATAAAACGCCAGAATAATTTAGCCTGTATGGAGCCAAGACCATAGCAAATAAGACCAAAAATGACACCAATAACCGCTGTATCACAATCCAAAATGGGCATTATAATAATAATCAACAAACTAAAAAGGGCTGTTTTCCAAAAAGACTGTCTCGCCATAATCGGCCAAATAACTGTAGATATAGTCATCGCAATAATAGAGAAAAGTGAAGCAGGACTTTTATCAGGATGCAGAGAAAGCCAAAGATTACCACAAAAATAATCAATAAGAATAATCATACTTGCAACAAGCACGCCACAAAATAAAGCCGCACGCAAATAAGCCATAGCCTTTAAATAGACAACAGATTGCCACCAAACAAAACCAGCCATTAATAGCAAAAGCATTCTAAATTCAATAACATGATCACCGTAAGGGCGAAATAAATCAAAAAAGCCAACAACCACTAAACCATAATTTAAATAACGTTCCATTCTATTGGTTGGCATTACTTGTTTTTGCAAAATCGAAAGTACTGTAATCGGTGTCCATGTTTTTTTAAGATAACAATAGGCCCATATAAAAGAAATCGACAAAATAGTAGCCGCGTAGCGCGAATAAAAGATAACAATTGGACATAACACAAATAATAAAACGAAAGGTGCACGCGCATCTTTTGGCATCGTTTTAAAAAATTGGCATAGATTTTGCATAAGAACTCGTTAGAAGTATATTTCAGACGTGATATTGCCATGATTAAAGAAGTAAGTAAACCTAAAGTTTCTGTTCAAAAGCCGAATGTTATTCTTTTGTCTCTTCAAAAAACACAAGAAGATCAATTAAGTGTATGTTCTCAAAATTTAGCAAATGCAATGCATGCTGGTTTTAAAGGTTTTATTATGTCACCAAAAGAAGTGGTTTATAAAACAAAAGATGGCAAAAAAGTCTCTTACGTTAAATCTGAAGGGATGACGCGTAATCTAACAAATGGATCATTAAATATGACACGCAATCCGTTAGATCTTGGATTGGTAAACAGCGGTTACTTTGTAGTCAAAACGGATAAAGGCACACACTATACCCGAAACGGTCGATTTTCGCTCGATCAATCAGGACGACTTGTAACATCCTCTGGCAAGGCGGTTCTCAATCAAGGCGGATCGGAAATTTTTATCCCCAAAGATATTAAATACTTTAATGTCGCCGAAGGTGGAACAATAACGATCGATGGTAAGGAAGCGGGCAAAATTGGTATCGTTGAGTTTCAAGATGAACAGGCTATGCGCCTAGAAGGGAATAGCCTTTTATCCACAAAAGAAGAAGGCACGCCATCAATCAAAACAAAAGTTATCCAAGGTAGTTTTGAAGAATCAAACGTGTCTGTTATGGACATCAGCATTAAACTAATCAATATCATGCATCGATTTGAAGAAGCGCAAAAGATGATTCAAAAATACGATGATCTACAAAAACAAACCATGAATGCATCTGCAAAGAACGCGACATAAGTGTAAAGGAATAAGAATATGTCAGGACTCAATAATGCGTTTCATGTAGCACGTACGGGGCTACAGGTAACCGAACAAGCCCTTGGTATAAAAGCCATGAATATCGCTGGTCAGGGTGTAGATAGCTATAAAAAGCAATATGGTATTATCCTTGATTTAGCATACATCGACCAAGGAGGCGTTGGCACAGCAACATCCAATAATAACACCGTATCACCAACAGGCACGCAAGTAGGGCTTGGCGTTCAATCAGGGGGCATTTATAGGGATTTTAGTCAAGGGGAATCCATTCAAACGTCAAATGCTCTCGACGTTATGATTGAAGGTGAAGGCTTTTTTGAAGTCACCCTACCCGATGGATCAATCGGTTATACCCGCCTTGGTGCGTTTCAAACCAATGCCAATAATGAAATTGTCATGCCTAAAACAGGTTATATCATTGCACCTGGAATTATTTTACCAACGGATGCAACCGAAGTTAATATCAATGCCCTTGGTCAGGTATATGTTAAAACTGCAACGAATCAAGTCGCGCAACTGATCGGACAATTACAATTAGCGACATTCTTTAATCCATCTGGATTAAAGGCAGTCGGTGATTCCATCTATCTTGAAACAGCGGCATCAGGCACACCTGATAAAGGCGCGCCAGGTTCAGGGCGTCGTGGGCGCATCAAGCAAGGATGGCGTGAAGGCGCAAATGTAAATGCAGTTGAGGAAATGACAGATCTTATCCGTATTGAAAAAATATACGATATGTTAACCAAAATCTTAAAAACAGGCGATGCAATGATGACTGCAGCCACACAAGTAGGACGATAATTATGCGCCAATTTTTACGTTTTATTTGCTTTTCACTTTGTTATTTAGCGGAAGTTGAGATTGATGTCGAAGCTGAGCCTTTCACCAAAATTCAATTGGAAAAATCAATAGGGGCAGAAATTCGGCAAAAGGTAACATTCAACGACTTTGAGGCATCTATTGATACATGGGAAACGGCTTAGGCAAAAGTTGAGAATAAACCGTTAGCAGTTGTAGAGTTAACAATCACCCCTGATCAAAAAGGATTTGATGCCACCGTTATGTGGGGAAACATCTCAACAAAGGTTAAAGGGAAAATCCAGAAATTTACAACGCTTCCCGTTTTAGCGACAACGGTTTCGGATAAAGATATCATTCACGAATCTCATTTATCTTATGTGCGCTTTCCAGATACGCAAATAAATATGGGTATCGCCTTAAAAAAAGAGGACATTATTGGCAAAAGCCCACAAAAAGGGCGTGCATTAAAAGCTGAGGAGCCCCTTCGTATATCAGACTTTGAACGCCCAATTGTTATTCACAAAGGGGATAAAGTTAATTTAATCTACGTTGATCCATCGTTTGAGGTAACAACCGTTGCCATTGCACGTAATAACGCAAGCGTTGGGGATAAAATTATGTTTGAAGTTGGTTCCAAAAAAACAGTTCAAGCAATGGTTACCCGTGAAGGACAAGCGGAGATTCGGGCAAACGTATGATTATGAAACGGAAGAACTTATATAATGTCTTAGGATTGTTCAGCATTATGTGCCTAACAGGGTGTAATCTTGCAGAAAAATTGTCGACCATTGGCGAGGCACCTGAGCTAAGCCAAATCCAGGATCCAACACAAATTAAAGGCTATCAGCCCATCACAATGCCCATGCCAACGGCGTATGCCGCTAAATCAGAACGCGGTCCGTCTTTGTGGGAAACAGGGGCGCGCGCCTTTTTCAAGGATCAACGTGCAGGTAAAGTGGGCGATGTCATGACAGTTGTCGTCAGCATTGATCAATCAGAATCGATTGAAATGACACCATCAATTAATCGTAACAATAAAAGTACGGCAAATGTACCAAGTGCCCTTGGGTTTGAAAGAAAGGCTGAAAAATTCTTTCCCAAAAAGCAAAATAATGGCATTGATGCAAATTCAAAATGGTTAGATGTCAATTCAAACCCTAGTTTATCAGGTTCAGCTAAATATAATGTAAATGACAAAATTAATTTTAAAATTGCAGCGACAGTTATTCAAGTGCTACCAAACGGTAATATGGTTATCCATGGTCGCCAAGAAATACGATTGGTCAACGAAGTCCGTGAAGTACAAGTAAAAGGCATTGTGCGACGTGAAGATGTATCTGCATCAAATGTCATTAATTGGGAGAAAATTTCAGAGTTACGCATTTCCTACGGCGGTCGTGGGGAATTGACGGACATGCAGGCCTTCCCATGGGGGCAACAAATTATGAATAAGGTATTACCATTTTAACCCCAATTCGGGATTAAAACGATAAAGAAACATTCAAAACCAAATCCCAATGACAGCATGTGCGTCATGGCGAGCCAGCGTAAGCTGGTGCGGCCATCCAAAAAAACAAGTATTCCTATATGAGCAGTCGCTGGATCACCACATGTGCTACGCAAATTCGTGATGACGAAGAGTTAAACTATATAAAATCTAATCCCAAATTAGGGTTTTTAACAAAAAATTGAAAAAAATCGCGCGTGATATTAACGAATTCTTAATCATTTTTGTAGTAAAATGACCCCATAAAATATCCCCTGCAAAAGGTTGCCTTATGCGTGTTATCTCTAAATGGAATCTATTAATAGCGTTAACTTTAACCTTAATAGTGGGGAACATGGTACATGCTGCATCGTCATGTGGCAAAAAAGTCAAAGAATATTGTCAATTTAATACATGCAATGATTACTGTAACTTAAAAGGTATTGAAAAAGCTGATTGTGATTGCCGTCGTTTATGTTCGCCTGAAAGTGGTGAGGTTTTATTAACTGATCTTAATACGAAACAAATAAAGGTATGCGAAAGCGGATCAACTAATTGGAAACAGGCGAAAACAGAAGAATGGCTTGAAAGAACCCGAACAGCCAACAGAAACCCATTTTATAATGTGTGTTTAGGGGAAATGACTGTAAAGGAAGCAACAGCTTTTTGCGAACCTGTCATTATTAATCACTGTAAACAGGTAACAGCACCAAAATATTGTGAAATAAAAAGAATGGAACGCTGTGATGTCGACGCCCTTTGTGTGCTAGATTTAAATTCAGCACGCTTAGCAGCGAAAAAACGAAATAGCGATAATGAACAACCTACCACAGAAGATGAAGATCTAAATGAAGAAGACAGAGCCGCTAATAACAATGCCCACAGAGAAGAAGATGCTCTTCTTAAACGCAATACAGATCATGCTCTTGATGCCCAAAATAGTGCCCAACTCATGGCATGCGTTGCCGCCAAACGTGATCCATTCAACCAAAAAACAGGACGTTCAATGATGGGTTGCAGTGGACATGATAAACTCATCCCATGGTGTAAAATTGCTGCCCCTAGCTGGCGCGATACCGTTGAAACACCCGCTGACAAAGCTGATCGAAAAAAATCAATTTGCTCAGGCAATGAGATGTCTGCATGCAGTAGTGCTGAAGAAGGAATGAATGTCCCTGAGGGTATTCAAAGGCGACGAGGTGGTGATGAATGCGCTGCACGGGGACGTGAAGATGCTGCACGAAAAATCTTTAGCAAAAAAAGATCCTGGAGTGATGAATCAATAAGCGATGAACCACGAGATGGTGACTTTAGGGACGGTAAATAAAAGCCTACTTTCTTTTAAGTCAAATACCGTAATTTTCCGCGAGCATTACAGGCCTTACACAACCCGCGGATTTTGGTTCTATGCAAACTAAATGAGTACGTTTTTAGTAACTATTATGACATCGCCAAACGCCTCATTTTATCATCATCTCCCACTTTTCATAATAAATAATATTTATTCATACTTTATTTACTTTTAAATTTCATAATAATTTATATAAATATATGGAAATATAGTTTTTCCTCTAAACATGGAGAGTACGAATGAAAAATTGGTTTTTTAAATATGCGCTCATCACCACGATTTTAGGCATTGGGATTGTACAGGCAAGTAATGACGGTTACACCAATGATGATAGTTACAATGGTCGAAGTAACGATAAACAATCTTCTGATTATAATGATCCAGAGTCATCAGCGCAAAAACGCGATCGAGATGAGGGATTTGGGACTGATTATGATAATAATTCAAAACGCACTCGCACTGAAGAAGAGGCTCCAGCTGAAGAAACATTTGATTGCAGTAAGCTAACAAAAATTAGTAAATGCAATCACAATAACAGTTGCCGCTGGACAAAAGATAAAATAAAAGAAGGCCAATACTGTGATTGTTGGTTCAGCAGCATGAAGCGCGACGAAGATTTTTCTTCCTATTCAGAAAGACAAAAGGAAGCAAAAGCGAATAGAAGAGCCTGTCGCATTATATAATAAAAGAATTAATCTGTGATTCCTTGTTTTATCCTGCTCGGACTTGGTTCGAGCAGCTTCAATGTTTCAAAGACAAATTGTTCAGCGCGCCTTAGAATAACCTCTTTGACCAAACACTCAACTTAGGTATAGTTAAATGCAATTCACCTGATGCTAGTAGGCATACATTTATGACACACGCCATATTTTCTGATCAGATTAGTCTATTTGATAGCGATAGTGCTTATTGGTGGAAAGAAGGTGGCCCTTTTGATTTATTGCATGCTATGAACCCACTTCGTCTATCCTTTATTTCTGAATGCATTGGCGATGTAAGGGGAATGAAAATCCTTGATGTTGGTTGTGGTGGCGGCATTCTAGCTGAACCTCTTGCTCGTCTTGGTGCGCACGTAACGGGTATTGATGCCAGTTTTGGTGCCATAACAGCAGCAACCAATCATGCTGAAATGATGGCACTGACCATTACTTATGTGCACACGACACTTGGTGATTTAATTGATAATGATTTTGATCTTGTCATTGCATCTGAAATTATCGAACATGTGCCTGATCCAAAAGATTTCCTAGCAAGCTGTTGCCAAAAACTAAAATCCAAAAATAAAGGCATTATCTTATCCACAATTAATCGAACACCAAAATCATATCTAGGCGCAATTTTAGGTGCAGAATATATACTAAGATGGGTACCGCGCGGAACACATGAATGGAACCGCTTTTTAAAACCAAGCGATATCGATGCAATACTACGTGAAAATGTGAAAGAAAACATGAGCAACGAAGCATTTGCATGGCGCACACTTCGGGGAATGTCATTAAATATACTGAATCGGCAATGGGCATTTTCAGATGACTTATCCATCAATTATATCGGTCATATAGAAGCCGTTCAGGAATAATTTAAGTATAAAAATTAACTGTACATTAACTTTCACATAACTTGCGAATACACCACCGTCATTATAATTCATCGTAAACTGATAAGACCATCCAGAAAAATAAATATTTAGAGTGGTACCAAGGAGATTTACGCATAAATGCACGCTAAGCTATTAGGTTATTTTTCAAATCTTAACCAATCTTCTGATATATTATTTCTTTCAAAAACCATAGGTTTTCTTAAAGTTCCATCTGGATCTTTATAAGGTATATTTAATTGAGAGTTTACAGCTTGATTCAACTCTGGAGTAATTTCTATAGGATTACGAGCATGCTCTCTCCAATCTGGATAAAATTGATCATAAAGTTCTGATGCTAAAAAATCACCTTCAATTGGGGGGAAACAAATTAATTGAAATAAACTTTGAGAAGGTGTTTTTTCTTTGGCAGAATAATAAGCAACTAAGCTGGAAAGTTCTTGTTTCATATTTTTTCCAGAAATGAATAGTTGCCCTGTTTGTATAAAATAGTCAATGTTATCTATATGGAAGTTATCTTTAGATATAAAAATATTGGTAAAAGGCAAATAAAAGAAATAAGAAAGATCCATCCAATTTGCTGGGTCATTTAATTTTGGGCGTTTTCCCTTATGACTAATTTCATACCTCATTATCATATAAAAATATAAATATACAGATAAAACATACGTTGTATAAGGAGCAAACTCAGAAAGTGAAACACCTCCTCCTGCTCTCCATCTCTTCATTATTTCTTCACGATGTTCTGAGATAACACCCAAAATATCCATACAAAATTTAATTAAATTATGTCTAGAATTCTTGTATAGAATTAAATTAACAAATTCTTTTATTTTCCCTTTTGCTATTGATTTGTCTAATTTATCAACGTTCATATCATTAAAAATTTGATCTCCAGCAAACTGTAAAATCTGTTTTTCTAGAATAGGCTCATGTACTTGAGAGATTAATGTTAAATTATGACGATAAGCCTTTGCTGCTTGTTTATGTGCTTCGGTAAAATCACCATTTAACCACTCTTTAAAAAGGCTTAATTCATATGGCTCCTCAAAAACTATACTCTTCTCAGTTTCGTCACCTTCTTTTATCAAAGGAACATTATTTAATTCAACTGAATTTCCAAGTAATTCACTAATACATAATAAATTATATGGAATATTTAAATATGAATTGAACTTTGGCATTTTATATGACAATGATGCCACGCTTTTTTCACATTCATTCATAGCAATATTTTTTTGTTCTAAATCACCTAAGACTTCCATAAAAAGTTCAGAAGTAATATTAGTTATGAATAAATAATTTAATATTTTAGCTTCTTTTGGATTAAGTCCATGAAGAAAAGATTTATCAAATAATATTACAGGAAATGGCATAATTAACCTCTGTTTTTATAATAATTATTTATTAGAAAATATTAAGTAAACGATTATCCTGGTTCAATTTTTCTTGATCAACAAGCATTGAAATAGCCATCGACGAAAACATTTTACTAATTATACTACCCCGCTACTTTTTGTCATCCTCGTGCTTGACACGAGGATCTCCATAGGTGAGGCACCATATCATTCATTGTTTGGTTATAAAATTATCAAATCTTTGTTTTTAACATAGGAGATCTTCGGATCAAGTCCGAAGATGACGAAAGAAAGTGAACAACGGGTAGCCCCCCGACACTACCAACGAATAACAGCGGATGCCCAGGTTAATCCCCCACCCATAGCCTCAATCAAAACGAGTTGTCCCTTTTGAATACGTCCATCATGCACCGCCTCGCATAACGCAAGAGGAATCGATGCCGCTGATGTGTTTGCGTGTTTATCGACGGTTACAACTACTTTTTCAGATGGCAAATTAAATCGATCAATCACACCCTTAATAATACGGGCATTTGCCTGATGAGGGACAAACCAATCAATATCAGGAATGGTGAGCGCATTTGCTTCGAGCGCCTTTTCAACAGCCTCACCAATTTTTTGAACAGCACTTTTAAAAATTTCACGACCATGCATAACAACAGCACCACGTTTTGTCGGTGTATCAATAGTATGATCAATATAAAGTAAATCATACCCTGTGCCATCCGAATACAGATGCGTTGATAAAATGCCCTGTTCTTTAGATGCGATCTTCCCATTTAAGGAAGCACAATCAGCTGCCGTAAGCACGAGTGCTGCCGCACCATCACCAAACAACACACAAGTGCCACGGTCATTCCAGTCAACAATGCGGGAAAATGCCTCTGCCCCAATGAGCAGCACTGTTTTTACCTGGCCTGTTTTAATAAAATTATCAGCAATCGCTAAAGCATACACAAACCCAGAACATACAGCTTGCACATCAAAGGCAAAACCACGCTTCATGCCAAGCAGCGCTTGCACACGCGTCGCTGTTGCGGGAAAACCATTATCAGGCGTAGTTGTTGCCAAAATGATCGCATCAACCTGATCAATGGCAATACCTGCTGCTAAAAGTGCCTGCTTTGCAGCCTCCGTCGCCATAAAAGCCGTTGTTTCATGAGGAGCCGCTATATGACGCTGCGCAATTCCTGTTCGTTCACGGATCCATTCATCAGATGTTTCGAGCTGCTGAGGCAAATCGGCATTTTGAACACAATTATCAGGCAGATACTTACCAATAGCGGCAACTGTTGATCGAAAAAACATCTTCTTTATTTCCTACTGGGGAGAATTTTCCTGCATATTATCTGCATTCTTTGTATTCGCTTGCTGTTCCTGATGGCGCTGAGCGAGCGTGAGACGCTCTTGAACTCTTTCAATAAAATTGCTTTTTACCATATTAATAGCAACACCAACCGCATTCGCAAAACCAATCGCATCCGTGCCGCCATGACTTTTAACAGCAATGTGACGCAAACCTAAAAAGACAGCTCCATTATAAAAACGTGCATCACTCACCTGCTGAACACGGGCAAATGCTGGTTTAGCAATTAAGTAACCTAACTTACCACGCCATGACGATGCTAAACTTTCTTTAAGTAACTGACGCACAAAACGTGTCGTTCCCTCAATCGCTTTTAGGGCAATATTACCTGAAAATCCATCGGTCACCACAACATCTGTCGTGCCTTCCATAATATCATTTCCTTCAACAAACCCATGGAAATTTAAATCAGTAGTATTCTTTAATAATTGAAAAGCTTCCTGAACGCCTGCATGACCTTTAACTTCTTCCGAACCAATATTAAGAAGACCAACGCTTGGGCGATCAATATTAAGCGCACGAGAAGCAAATGCTTCTCCCATCAAGGCAAATTGCAATAAATTAAGGGGAGAACATTCAATATTGGCGCCAAGATCAAGAACAACCGTGCGACCATGCCCACGCATCGTTGGCATAACGGCAGGAATTGCTGGACGATTAATGCCATCGAGTGTCTTCAATAATACTTTAGAGAGCGCCATGTATGCGCCCGTATTTCCTGCTGACACAACAGCATGCGCACGTCCTTCACGAACAGCATCAATTGCCATACCTAAATTAGATTTTCGACCGCTGCGAACAGCAACGGCTGGCTTTGTATAATTTGTTACAATAACGTCTGTGTGAATAACATCACAACACGCTTTCAATAACGGTGCAGTATCAAGCTCAGCATTAATAACATCTGCATCACCATAAAGGAGAAAAAAAAGCCCCTCTACGTGCGATTTTTTCAACGCAAGCTCTATGCCGGGGATAACAATAGACGCACCAAGATCCCCACCCATGGCATCAATTGCAAGGATAAAAGACAATTAGTTCTCTTCAGTTGAGGATGCCTTTAATTTCAACACTTGGCGACCATTATAATGACCACAGCTTTGGCAAACATGATGAGGAAGCTTACGTGCACCACAGTTTGAACATTCTGTCGTATTAATTGGAGCTAAGTGATGATGCGAACGACGCATACCACGACGGGAAACGGATGTTTTTTTCTTTGGAACTGCCATGTTATAACCTCTCTCAATCTTGAGAACAAATTGGATTCTTAGTTTCGCATTATGCCTTGTTTTTGCAAATAAATCAAGACATTTTTAAATTTGGACACCCTTTTGAAGGATTGTTTATCACACAAAAAAACAAAAGAGCACGAAACACCTAACAATACATTTTCTAAATAATTACATTAAAAGACGGTCATATAAAGATCTCATAGTATCATAGTTAACAACTACATAAGTTTAATTCGACACTATCTCTCCATTAAAGCTTTTTATAGCTTTCGATCGTCTATACTAATTCCATTTCAATATTTTGACCCCCTTTCCTTAAAGGGCGCAATTCACAGCTATATTGATTTGAATCTTTACCTGTTAAGTTACGTATACTTGCAGCCACAATATCTTCTGCATCTTCCAAAAGCGAACGTGGATTCATTTCATTATTTGGATCCAATAAATACCACGTATTATCAGAGTTCTTCACGCAAAGCATTGCATGACGCACGGTGGAACCACTACCATTTTCAGCCGAAACTGAAATGACCCCCAAAAACTGGACAGGTAGCTAAAAGAGTTTTTTCCTTGAGATTGTGTTAAATTAACCCATCAAGGAGGTATAAAAACAATGGCACAGATTCGAAAAAAACATACCAGTAAAACAAAATTTGAAGCGGCGATTGCCAT
>CANLGW010000049.1 GCA_947490395.1 Alphaproteobacteria bacterium | reverse complement strand
CTTCTCAAAGATCATTGCCGTAGACTCTTTAAAACTAAAAAACCAGCATTTCTGCCGCCTCTCAAGCTTCCGTCGCCATCAGCGTGTAAATAGATATAGCACCCAACTCCTCAACCGTCAATACCTTTTTTATCCTCTTTACGCTTTTTTTCATATCCCCCAATTTTTCAAACATTTTTTAAAGCGATAAGCAAGAAATCACAAGGATTTCCTCCCATTAAATCTCCCCGTAATTTCAGACTTGTGTCCATAAAAACTTCACACGATGCTGAACCCCCGTTAACATATCATAACTAATATTCATCGTATGGGACATCACACGTTCAATCGGCAAACCATCACCCCATAACACAACTGTATCACCAACGTGTGCAGACACCCCACGCAAATCAACCGCAATCATATCCATTGACACTCGTCCAACAAGTGGGCATTCAACATTATTTACCAAAATAGGCGTACCATCCTTGGCTGTAATGGGATAACCATCACCATAACCAAACGCAATAATACCAACTGGCATATCAACTGGGCACACATAACGTCCCCCATATCCTATTGAATTACCTTTTTGCATATGCTGAATTGAAATAATACTAGTTTGCAGGGTCATCACTGGCTTTAACCCCAATTCTGCCGCCGAAACACCTTGAATAGGACTCACCCCATATAAAGCAATGCCAGGACGCACAAAATCATAATGACATTCAGGAAAATTAAAAAGAGCGGCTGAATTACAAAACGATTGCTCTTGATTTGCGTTCAAACAGATCGTTTCATGTGATGTAATATCTAGAAAATAATTAAAAGTAGTTTTTT
The DNA here is from genome assembly GCA_947490395.1 of Alphaproteobacteria bacterium. Lineage (GTDB taxonomy): Bacteria > Pseudomonadota > Alphaproteobacteria > Paracaedibacterales > CAIOTO01 > CAIOTO01. Next base: position 11,293 of record CANLGW010000049.1, on the reverse strand, counting down.
GCTTTTGATTAAAAACATGGGCTTTTTCATCTGCACAGCCAAAATGTGACATCACACGAACAGGTTTTGCTACATATTTATGATTCAATAGATCCGTATAAGCTGCCACGGCTGCATCAACATGAAAACCTAAACGTCCCATCCCTGTATTAATCTTAAGCCACGCATGAAGTGGGCGTGGCAACGTACATTTGGAAAGCCACTCCATTTGCTTTTCATTATGAAAAACAACCTGAAAGTTTTCTGTTGAAGCAATCAACAATTCATTCGCCTCAAAAACACCTTCAACAAGGAGAATTGCGGCTTTAACCCCCGCTTTTCGAAGAGCAATTGCCTCGTCAATAGAGGCCACACCAAGCATATCCACATGCCCATCAAGGCGCTGTGAAACAGAACGAATGCCATGGCCATAAGCATTCGCCTTAACCATTGCTATAATTTTTGCAGGGTGCGTACATTGTTTAAGCACACGTAAATTATGGAGCAAATTCTCAGTCGATAAAATAGCAACAGCAGTACGGCTCATACAAGAACTCAACAGAAATCAATTATACATGAATGGTATAGGCTATTCGATTTAAATTCAAGCGCGAAAAAAAAGAGCATTGATACCGTTTATTTTGATGGTAATCCAATAATTTTTTGTTTGAATCCTATTAGAATAGTATTTATCAGTGATTATATCATTAATTAACAACTATTACAGAGTAAATTATTTTACGAAATTTATATTACACACAGCATGTTTTTCAATTCTAGTAACCTTATTTAATGCGCCTGGCAATACGCTGGAAGATAGAAATGATACGCCAGCTTCGGCGGCTGTTACTGCTCAACATGAAATTGCTGACGTAGAGCCTGCTTTAAATGAAGATAAAAAATGGCAGTATATCGATATCTATTCAGAGGAACCTTTTGGTTATCAATAAGCAAGAGAGGCTCGATTTAAAGGACTTATGTGGGGCGAGGGTTATGGATATCAACAAGACCGAGAACAAGCTCGTCAATTACTTGATAGCTGGATAGCAATGGGCGAAAGAAATTAAGTTGAAAACTTTTTTAATAAATATGGAAGCCTATCCAGCAAATATGTATGGGTACGATATAGCTTCTCGTTCATCTATAAATTCATTTATTGGTTTAGGTTCTTATTTAGGTTCTTATATAGAGTTGTGCCTCGTCAAGATAATAGAACCATTCAAAAATACTTTGAATATAAAATTAATTTATAACTGAATGGTTCCACACCTCATTCTACGCCGCTTGTCTTAACTTAAATTCAGACCATAATTTTGAAAGAGCATCAACAAAATCATCAATCAAATCAAAGGTATGATGCGGTGTAAGGGTAATGCGTAAACGTTCTCCTCCACGTGGAACTGTTGGAAAATTAATCGGTTGCACGTACATATTATTTTGATTGAGCAAACGCTGCGACAACAAATGACAATGCGCAGCATCACCGACGCGAATCGGAATAATGTGACTTCCCGAATCAATAAAGGGGATGATGCTGTAGGATAAGCGTCTTTTTAAATAGGCAACACGTTCATGAAAGCTTGCCTGAATACTCACATCCTTTTCAAGAACATCAATCGCTGTTAAGGCCGCCGCTGTAACGGCAGGTGGAAGCGATGTTGTGAAGATAAAACCAGAGGCATATGAGCGCACAAAATCAATACATTCACGCGTCCCCGCAATATAGCCACCAAATCCCCCAAATCCCTTTGCAAAATTTCCTTGTATAATGTCAATGCGATCGAGTAACCCCAATTCAGCAGCAACACCTGCACCGCCTGCCCCATAAACACCAACACCATGCACCTCATCAAGATATGTCAACGCATTATATTTTCTGGCAAGATCGGCAATAGCTTCAATAGGCGCACGGTCACCATCCATCGAATAAACAGAAACAAAAACAATTATTTTTGGTCGCATAGGATCAAGCGTTTTAAGCTTATCCTCAAGATCAGCCAAATCACTATGCTTAAATATAATACGTTCAGCACGACTGTGGCGCATGCCTTGAATCATTGATGCATGTACTTTTTCATCGCTTAAAAAAACGAGGTCTGAAATTTGATCCCCAAGAGTTGTTAACGTTGCTTCATTCGCTACATAACCTGAACTAAAAAGAAGCGCATTCTCTTTCTGGTGAAGCTTTGCAATACGCGCCTCAAGAAGATTATGCAAATGCCCTGTTCCTGATATATTACGTGTCCCGCCTGAACTTGTTCCATAAAGTGACGTCGCCTTTATTTGTGCCCGTATAATACTAGGGTGATGGCTTAAGCCCAAATAATCATTCGAACACCACACAGCTACTTTGCGTGGCGATAGATCATCAAGCCCTGACTGTGCCGTAGGATGCCATAAAGCAAATGGCGGATTATCCTGAAACCGTTCAAGATCAATAAAAATACGATAACGATGTTCATCGTGCAGATTTTGAATTTTTTGTGCGAAAAAATCTTTATAATCAATCATAGTGTTATCATGTACTTAGAAGAATGGTATCATCACGCAAATTTTCTAGGTAACGTGATGATCCAGGAATAATGTAAAAAACAATGACTGAATGGCCACACCAGCTTACACTGGCTCGCCATGACAAAAGAACTATGCCGCCTCTGTTTGACCTTGCTGTTGGGATTGATACAACGCACCAAAATCAACAGGATTCAATAATAAGGCTGGAAAGCCGCCATCCCGTGTCATGTCTGATATAATCGCACGTGCAAACGGGAACATCAATGTAGGGAAATGCACCATCAAAAGAGGAGCCACCGCTTCTTTTGGTACTTGCGCTTCATCCAACGCAACAATAGCGCCATAACTAAGCTCAGCGATGAATAGTGTATTCTCCGCATCAAACTCACCTTTTGTGTGAATATCTAAAATGACTTCATACAAACCATCACGCACTTTTGATGCTTTGGCCGATATATCGATGCTAATCGATGGTTGTTCTTCGGGTGTATCCAAAAAAGCCTGAACAGGATTAGGATTTTCAAACGATTGATCCTTGATATATTGCGTTACAATCCCAAAAGCAACGTTTTGTGTTTCATTTGTTTCAACTGGCGTTGTTGTCTCTGTCATTCGTAAAATTCTCCATTTCTCAAAAAAAAGTTGGTATACATATTGATTTTAAATTCAATAACACTAATTGTTGCATTCATTGCCATATATATCAATCACATCATGCCCATCGCACGACGCATTACCGCACGTTTAAAAGGTTTAATATAATTTAAAACCGCAAAGGCTGCATTTCGTGCAAAACGCACAGGTGGCAATTGAGACTGATAAAGGCAATTAATCCCATCTGTCGTCCATAATAACCCCAGACGGTCATATTTGCGTTGTTTCTCATATTGTTTTAGCAGGAAAGGATTCCCTAAATCAATCCCTTGTGCTTTGGCAATGCTTAAGGTTTCGATGAGCACAACAGCATCACGCCACCCAAGGTTCACCCCCTGCCCTGCAATCGGATGAATTACATGCCCCGCATCACCAATCAATGCAATTCGTCTATCAATCATTGAATTCACTTTGGTATAAGATAATGGATAATGCCATCGTCTTGGCTGAAACGTCACATCACCATAATAGGGAAAACAGGTTTTAAAAAACTCACTAAGCCCATCATCACTGTACATATCCCAATCAAAACAACGTGGCTTACACCACACCAGTCCAGATCGATAGGCGTTTGTAATAGGATCATTCGTCAATGGCAAGACAGCCAATGGCCCATCCTTAAAAAAAATCTCAAATGCTGTATTATTGTGTGACTTATCATGCAAAATATGTGCAACAAAAGCTTTCTGATCATAATCTTTTGTTTGCACACAAATGTTTGTTTGCGCGCGAAGTGCTGAATGACGCCCATCTGCTGCAACAATAAGTGGCGCTTTTAATGCCTGCTTTGATTGCAACATAACCGTCACACCATCATCAGCACGCACGACTGATTCCATAACCTCTGGCGCAAAGACTGTTAGCGTACTAGACGTGGCTTGGTAAAGTGACGCACGGATATAAACGTTTTCAACGATATAACCCATTGGTTCATGACTCACCTCTTTCGCATCATAATCAAGCGTCCATGGCGAACCATCTTCAAGGACACGAATGTAATCAATGGGCTGCGCGTGCGGAGCAATTGCATCCCACAAACCAAAACGGGCGAATATCTTCTGTGAACCAAGAGAAATAGCGGTTGTACGACCGTCATGTGTGGCATCCAACATGCGCGACGTATCATCACGATCAACCAAGGCAACATTCAATCCATTCTGCGCTAAACCAACAGCAAATAATCGCCCTACGAGACCTGCACCAACGACAATGACGTCAAACTGAACCACTACCTAACATCCCCTGCAAAAACTTCATTAATTATAGGTGTATTACAAAAAATTTGATAGAATAATCGACAAACAACCCCAAGTTGGTTATTGTAGAATAAGTTATTTATAAAATACCTTACCTTAAACACCATACACGTAATAATGAATCCTTTTTAATAAAATCAAAAAACGAATCATTGAATTTACACAAAAAAGAGTGTATAAAGTAAAAAAATGAATGCTTATATATATTATTGGGAGTAACGAATGTCTACAACGCATGTTCTTGACGCACAAGAGCGCACAGCCGCTGGTACAGGTGCCTCACGCGCAATCCGCCGTGCAGACCTCATTCCTGCAATTGTTTATGGTGGAGATTCAGCTCCCTTAATGATCGCAGTAAATGAAAAGCAACTTTTACGCGAATGCATGGTTGCTGGCTTTTTTAGTCGCATCTTCGTTCTTAAAGTCAACGGTAAAGATCATCAAGTTCTTGCGAAAGATCTACAGTTACACCCTGTTACAGATCATCCTTTACATGTTGATTTTCAACGTATTGACAAAGATTCACGCGTACATGTACACGTGCCAATTCATTTCCTTAATGAAGATAAAGCGCCAGGTATAAAGCGCGGTGGCACATTGAACATTATTGTGTATTCCCTTGAAGTTATTTGTTCACCAAGTGAAATTCCTGACAGTGTCACAATTGATCTCATCAAGCTTGACATGGGTGGAAATATCACACTTGATGCCGTTACACTACCTGAAAATGTGAAACCTGCAAACAAGACACGTGATCATGTAATTGCGACACTTGTTGGTGGCAAGGAAGAGGCAAAAGAGGCTGAGTAATCAGCATTCCCTCACCCAGCCACACATATGGGTAAATTACATATAATTGTTATTATACAAGAATAGCGTGTCTGCTTTTAAGAGTTGATGCGCTATTTTTTAATCTACACTTCTTTCAAATGATTTTACGAATTTCTGTCGTCATGGCAAACCTCGAAGAGATGTGACCATCCAGAAAATAGCATGGATCACCGCGTCACCTAAAGGCTTCTCGTGATAATGATTGGGCTAAATATATAGAATCCAATCTCAAAATTAGGTCTAACTAAACGCAACACAATCGTATAAACAGGAGACTACTTTAAATGGCAGCATGGCTTTTCGTTGGTTTAGGTAATCCAGGCACACAATATGCCCTCCATCGTCATAATATTGGCTTTATGGCTATTGACGTGATTGCTGACCATATTCGAGCACCTGCCTTTAGAATCAAATCCAATAGCGCCGTATCTGAGGCAACGCTTTCAGGTGTACCAGAACCACATCGACTCCACCTAATCAAACCTCAAACATTTATGAATTTATCAGCGCGTGCGATTACACCTTTTATGGCATTCTATAAGATTCCACTCGATCACCTTGTTGTCTTTCATGATGAACTCGATTTAGAAGAAGGGCGTATTAAGATCAAATGTGGAGGCAGTAGCGGCGGCCACAACGGACTCAAAAGTCTTGACCAGGCAATTGGCGCTAACTACTGGCGTGTACGCATTGGCATCGGGCATCCAGGTCATAAAGATGCCGTAACAGGATATGTTTTATCAAATTTCAAACGAACGGACATTGACAGTTGGGTTCAGGAACGATTAAGCACATTAGCATCGACATTTAATAATTTCCTGGACACATCAAACAGTACCGCATGGATGAACCTGATAAAAGAATAAAAAAATAATCATCCGTTACCCACCGTCATCACGAAAATGCGCTCGCTTCTGTAGTGATTCAGTGGCTGCTAATATCCAGTGGTTGCTCATGTAAAAATGCCTATTCATGCAGAGATACCTATTTTGCTGGATGGCCACACCAGCTTACGCTGGCTCGCCATGACTCTAACAAAAGTTCACAAACTAATCTGAAAGGAGCCTATTATCACCCCTCACGCAAGCTTACGGGTAGGATCAATCCACCCAACATGCCCATCTGAGCGACGAAACACCACATTAAGCTCTCCATTAGCAGCATTCCTAAAAAACACAACAGGTAATGATGACAAATCCATTCGCATAACAGCATCGCCAACACTGAGTGTATGAATTTCACTGGTTGCTTCGGCAATGATCAATGGATTATCATCACCCGTATCTTCTTCTTGTGGTTTAATAATAAATTTCTGAACAAGTTCTGCCCGATATTCATGATTTGCAGCATGACGCTTTTTATCCCGCAACCGTGTTTTATAACGCCGCATTTGTGATGCAAGCTTTTCAACAGCATGATGAACAGCCTTATACGCATCCGCATCACTTGCGACACAATGCACCAAAAAACTACGCCCAACATGAAGTTGAATATCAACTTTAAACTGATGATGTGCATCCTTCGCAATGGTTACAGCCGCTTCATGAGCCTCATCCATATAACGCGTCACAACTGTTTGAATTTCAGTTGTCATGTGCGTCTTTAAACTATCGCCAACATCCATGTGTTTACCAGTAATTGTAATTGACATATTACGTGTCCCTTTCTGTTTGTTGCATCCATCCAAATTCAGTGTATCAAACAATGAACCACACGAGATGATTATAATGATAGTTTTTGTCCTCCTACTCGTCAAGGCTATGCATCACTTTTTCGTTCATTACAGAAATGAATTTCAAGGTATAAAAATAAATTTAAACATTGTCTTAAAAAACACTTGCAAAAACCAGTAAATTAGCTATTATACCAAACATAAGGAGCGCGGGCGTAGCTCAGGGGTAGAGCACAACCTTGCCAAGGTTGGGGTCGAGGGTTCGAATCCCTTCGCCCGCTCCAATGTTTATTTAAATTGATTTATTTCGATTTCTCGTATAGACTTCTAGTCAAATTAGTTGAAAGAATTTAGCATGGCCAAGAAATCAGCAACCATAACCGTTAAGCTTTTGAGTAGCGCAGAAACTGGTTTTTTTTATGTTGCACGTAAGAATCCACGTAAAAAACCAGAAAAATTAGAATTCCGTAAATATGACCCTGTTGTTCGTAAACATGTTGTATTTCGTGAAACAAAAATAAAGTAAAATTTATAATTACTTATCTTTTTTGTACCCTGAGGTTTTTACCTCAGGTTTTTTTATATTTGAAATATACCGCATCAACAGTAAAGATGCTTGGATCAAATCCGAGTATGACATGAGGAAAGGCGAGTAATTATGATTATTTTCATCCTTTCCTCATAAAAAGCTTGATCTTCAGGTAAGTTTTTGAATAGTATACTGGAGTAACGGATGGGTGGCCGAGCGGTTGAAGGCACCGGTCTTGAAAACCGGCGAGGGGGAAACTCCTCCGTGGGTTCGAATCCCACCCCATCCGCCATACCGTTACACATTTCCAACACCTCTCGAAAGAGTCCTCATGGCTGGCCATTCCCAATTTAAGAACATCATGCATCGCAAGGGTGCTCAAGACATTAAACGCGCACGTACCTTCGCAAAACTGACACGCGAAATTATTGTCGCTGCAAAATCAGGTTTACCAGACCCTGCGACAAATCCACGCCTTCGTTCCGCTCTTGCCGCTGCTCGTTCAGCCAACATGCCAAAAGATAACATTGATCGTGCTATAAAAAAAGTTGTCGGCGGTGAAGATAACACGGTTTACGATGAAGTACGCTACGAAGGATATGGCCCAGGTGGAATCGCTGTCATTGTCGAAGGGCTGACAGACAACAGAAATCGCACCGCATCGGAAGTACGTTCCATTTTCTCAAAACATGGTGGTAATTTAGGTGAAACAGGCGGTGTTGCCTTTCAGTTTGAACGTATTGGCCTCATCCGTTTTAATCGCGACAAAGGATTTGATACAGTTTTTGAAGCCGCAGTCGAGGCAGATGCGGACAATGTCGATGATACAGAAGATGCCTTTGAAATTACGTGTTCAATGGATAATTTTGCCATTGTTCGTGATCATGTCAGCCACAAACTAGGCGATGCAATCGATGCAAAAGTGATCTGGCGCCCACTCAACACCTTGGCATGTGATGTTGATACAGCAAAAACGCTCATTAAAATGATTGATACTCTCGACGATAACGATGACGTTCAAAATGTGTACACAAACATTGAATTATCGGATGATCTTGTCGAAAAATTAGCGGATTAGTCCACATGGGATGGTGGGCTTTTGATGCATTATTCAGCAAAAAGCTAACATCAAGATCACCTATCACTTTTTCATCAATCAATGCGGCTGCATCCCTATGGAATAAAAAAGGCGCTTTACTCATCGCATCATCGGCCTTATTGGTCAGCCTTAGTAATAGCCTTGTGCACAGCCTAAAACCCCCCATCCCCACCAGCCAGCTATTGTTTTTAAAGGCAGGAATTGGTTTTATCCTATGCCTCCCCTGGCTTTCACGTTACTGGGTTGCAATACGGCAAACCCCAAATAAACATTGGCACACGCAAAAAATTATCATTGGTGCTATTGGCAATGCTTGTTGGCTAAAAGCTTTACAAGAACTGCCACTCGCCGATGCAACCACATTATCGCTTGCCAGCGCGCTGTTAACAACACTTGGAGCCGCTCTCTTTTTTGGTGAACGCCTTCGCTTTATCACACTTATTGCACTCATTCTAGGCGGCATTGGTGTTATTCTAACACTCGCACCATCACTCTCTATCTTTTCTTGGCTCACAATACTGCCTCTTATGTCAGCCGCATGTTATTCAGCATCATCTCTCTTTGTTAAAAAAGTATCTATTATCGATACAACCTATGTGACGTTATTTTATTTACTTGGCGGTATGGCGCTTCTTAGTGCTCCCTTCGCTCTCGTATCCTGGATTCCCCTAACCCTCATTGATAGTGCAAAAATCATTACGATTGCAGGGCTTTATTGCGTTGTCCAATGGGCATTGATTCATGCTTATGCACACGCCCATGCAGGATACTTAGCCCCTTTTAAATTCATCCGATTTCCACTCGCCATGCTTATAGGTAGCTTTTGGTTTGGGGAAATATTATCATTTCATGTAATTATTGGTGGCATTTTGATTTTAGGCGCTTGCCTTTTGATTCAATACACGCGGCATGACCCATCTTATTTATTACGCACCCAGAATGACCTCAGCAAAAAGTCCTAATCGTTGTGATCTATCAACAAATTATGGCAATAAAAAATGGCTCCACACAAAGCAATCCCAGAATCAACAAACAACCGTCTTTTTTTATAAGCAGCCTATAAAAAGAACAGGTTCTTTTGTTAAGTTACGTGTAAAAAGAGACGGTTCTTTTTAAAAGATCATCTTAATTTGAAAGGCAATTAGTGTTATTCTTTCCTCTGCCACCCATCAAAAATAAAGTGTTTTAACTGATCCCCATTTCACCAAACACCAGAACCCCCAAGCGCCAGCACATACCATTCGCACATACCGCACCTATTTGCTATAATGACGATTCAACTCTCTGTTAGGAAATTCCATGACAACAATCCCCCCCTGCCCCCAATGTGGCATGCCAAACACCTACCCCGATGGGGATGTATTCATATGTGCCGATTGTGGGTATGAATGGTCTATGCAATCATTCGTTGAAACGCATGAGGAGGAGAACATCGTAAGGGATGCCAATGGCAACGTTCTATCCGACGGTGATTCTGTCGTTATTATTAAAGATCTTAAAGTCAAAGGATCATCCATCATTCTTAAAGTAGGCACTAAAATCAAAAGTATCCGAATTGTTGGCGGCGATCACGAAGTCGATTACAAAACAGATCTTGGGCAATTTATGCTCAAAGCCTGTTTTCTAAGAAAGGCTTAGTATCAATTATGCACATACCAAGCGGGCTATGACAGCAATCGCACATGTGGAGTATAGAGAGGCGCACAAAGAGTACTACGGGTGCTTTTCGTTGACACCCCTTTTATAGGCAAAGGGCACGATAACTATATGATAGCCTTTTTAAACCGTTGGACAATGCATCATAGACGTGAAATATTTAAAAACTAATAGTGAAACCTTCAGACAAAGACCGTTCTCCATCATACATTATAATTATATCATTAAAAATGTATTGTTTTTCTTGCACTTTTTTCTGCTTATGAAATGGGTAATGCTCTAAAAGCTCTTGTTCTAGATTTTGATTATATACAAAAGGATCATTTATATAACACCAGAATGCATCACAATAGTGCTGTTCATACCCTACAAAAATGACGCCTATACATTTTTCTAATTTTTGATCATACTTATATTGCTGAGTTAACCTATTTATTATATCCCGAGCCTTATTAATATCTTCTTTTGGACATGTATAGGAAACAAATCCGCATCCTGTTCTCGCTATAACCATTGTGCGTGGCGAAGCGTCTTCAAAATTTAATGCAATATTCATGGAAAACATATATCGTTCTTTAAAAACCTGTAATTCGCCTCTTGTAAGTTTGGCTATTTCCTTAAAAATATAATAATAATCACATTCTTTATCGCTTTTAATGATTTTATCTTTAAATGTATACAAAATGCCCATGACATCCCAATCACTAAATTCTTGCTTTAACGATTTAAAATATATGATGTAATCATTAGATGGTGGCTCTTCATGTTCTTTCGATAAGAACTGCCCAATAATAGCTTCTTCAAAGATACTCGAAATGAGCTTTTGATGTTGGTTTATCAACTTTTCTCTAAAGGACAAATATTCTTCAATTTCCGTTATTGTCACCAAATTTTCAACAATCATTTTATACTCTAATGAATGGAATATATGTATAATACCAACTTCTTTACTGATGTTGTGTAACGACAATTACTTTGACACTCAGTGACAATTAAAAATGAGACATGAATTGGGTCTAAAATTCTTGTAAAACAGGGATACATGAATCTCTTAATTTGCGGGAAAATATCATTGACCATAACATCCAGACAGGTGAAAAAAT
>CANLGW010000048.1 GCA_947490395.1 Alphaproteobacteria bacterium | reverse complement strand
AATTTTTTCACCTGTCTGGATGTTATGGTCAATGATATTTTCCCGCAAATTAAGAGATTCATGTATCCCTGTTTTACAAGAATTTTAGACCCAATTCATGTCTCATTTTTAATTGTCACTGAGTGTCAAAGTAATTGTCGTTACACAGTCACGCCCAAGGTTTTGAAAAAACACGTTTTGAAAAAGGGCGCTTCACCCTATGTAATTGCGGGCGTTCCGATTCCAAAAGATGCTGAATATCAGCACATGATGGTGACAGGGACAACGGGTGCTGGTAAATCCAATATGATTCATCAACTACTCCAACAAATTCGAGACCAAGGGGATCAAGCGATTGTTGTCGATACAACTGGGGGAATTTTTGCACGATTTTTTGACGAGGGCAGGGATGTGTATTTGAACCCGCTTGATGTGCGTTCGGCTAAGTGGAATATGTGGGATGAAGCACAAACTGATTATGTAATTGATGAGATTGCAGAAGCAATTATTCCAGATAGCAAATCCATTGAGTCTTTTTGGAGCCAGTCAGCCCGGCAATTATTTGGTGAGTCGTTTCGATTTTTGCGTGATACCAACGATAAATCGTATAAAGCTTTACTCGATATGTCCTTAAAGATCGATCTAAAGGAACTTAAAAAACGCATTGGACATACGGTCGTTGCCAGCATGCTTGAACCATCAATTGAAAAAACAGCCTTAAGCGTTCGAGCTTCTCTATCTAATTATTTTCGTGTCTTGGAACATTTAGATGAAACCGATGAGGGCATATCCTTAATTAATTTTACGAAAAATAATCACAAAAATTGGCTTTTTTTAAGCTGTGAAACGGATCAACGCGCGTTTTTAAGGCCTGTTTTTTCCTTATGGTTATCATTGATCATTAAAGGCACGATGAAACGTTTTGAAAATAATGGATCCAGAACGTGGATTATAATTGATGAGTTGGCGTCACTCAATCGTTTGCCGGCTTTGATGACCGGACTATCGGAAATACGTAAATACGGAGGATGTTTTGTCTTAGGGTTTCAAGACATCAGCCAAGTTGAAAAGATTTATGGAAATTTGGACGCAAAAACTTTATCGAACCTTACGGGAACCAAAGTTTTGTTTAGGGCAGTTGATACCGAAGTAGCTGTTCGTGTTGCTCGTTATATGGGCGAGCAAGAAAAAGAAGTTGCTTCGGAGAGCATTTCATTTGGTGCTCATCAGATGCGTGATGGTGTCAACTTAAGCAATCAAGTTCAAACAAAACCTGTGGTTTCTGTAAGTCAAATAATGCAGCTTCAAAATCTTGAAGCGTATTTAAAGTATCCTGGACTGTTTCCGGTGTCAAAAGTATCGTTTAGTTATCTTAAGTGTTCCATAAAAAATCTGGCGTTCATAGCAAAGCCTTTGAAAAAAAAAGAATAAAAAAAAGAAATAATTAATGCACAGACAGTAATTCAGGGCGCGGGTAATGTCATTTCATTAAAATTTAAAGATAATCAAATGAATCACGCCGATACAACCGTGAGTGAAACAAAAGAGGAATGCGCTGGTGATGAAGAAGAACAACTTATGCAAACCTCCGCGGAAGCTTTATTTATGAGCGTTGAAAATAGGGTGTCAGATCAAAATTCAGAAATTGATTTGATAAGAGATGATGAAAAAGAGGTGTCCTTTTAGACAATCGACCAACAATTTTGTATTCATTTTTTATTTTCTTGCAATCTAAGTTCGTATGTTATATTGTGATAATTGGATAAGTCCGTGTTTCGTGCCCATCGTGCTTCCTTCTATCTGTTGGATTTGAGCTTTGGGAATTAGGCGAAACAGGCTCCATTTTGTTATGTATAGGGCGCACGTATTGGTGTGTAGTCGATATTTTTAACGATTTTATGTTGAAAAACGGATATCCACTCGTTTTTTCCTAAATTCTTACTTCTTTGAATTCCCCAACAAAATAAGTCAATAGCTTGCAATCCAAAGTTAGCTTGTGAATTTTCATGGCTGATGTAAAGATCAACGTCTAATCCAAATATTACCTCGAGGTGCGTTTTTATATAAACATCAAAATCTTTGCGGTCATTACTGTTTTTTGAAGCATCCACAATCACAGAAACATTTTTTATATCTTTGGGAGGCGAAAATGATTTCAAAAGCTCGCTCGTTAGAAAGTTATAAATCTTGTTTTTACCGGTTTTTTTCTCCAGATATTGTTTTAATTTTTCTTTATCTGCCGTTATCGAATAAATCTCCCAACCAGAATCAGGCAATAAGTTAAAAAAATACTCTTTTATTTGAAGCGTAGTGCCTGAGCCTTTCAGTTCATGAACAATGTCTTGTTTTTTCCCATGATTTAGTTTGCGTCTAATTGTCTTTTTAACAGCATTCATTATCTTATGCTGAGTATCATTAGAATAACACACCAACATAGCGATTGTAAATTTTTTGGAAGTGCCTTTTTTGGAAAAATCGCACCCCAAATCTCCGGATTCATCAATAAAAATAAACATAGTTATTCTTTCTTTTTTTTAGCCAAATCAAACGTTTCGGCGGGATTATTAAACTTTAAAACTGCCACATGTTGGTCATAGAATGTGTTTATGTCATAAAGATAATCCAAGACCTTTCTCTCGTTGAAGTTGCAGCTGATGTTCCATATGGAGAGATTTATCTTTACTCATTTGAATCGATTTAATCAACTCCTGATCATGATGTTTTTGAATATCAATGGCACCATGTAAAAGATCTGGTGTGATCGGCGTATTCGTTTTACTTTTTAATTCTCGCATTCGATTAATCATACCCACCACGTGCCTATGGCTTGTATCGTTATGTATGGTTTTTTCTAGACCTGTTATAAATTCGCCTAAGGGCTCTGCAGATAAAGGCTTGCCTGTTATAAAATTACATCTGTGGGCGATTCTAATAATTTCTTCACGAATAATCGGCGATGAATTTTTCAAGAGGTGTGATGGTAAAAGCATTTGTTGTTGAATCTTGTCTTCTGTATCCTTATAAACGCCTGTTGCTTGACGAATTAGTGCGTAATCATCTTTTAACTTTGACGTCATGCGCATCTTACCCGCAATGATACCAATCATTAGCGCTTTATTAAGCGCATGAGGATCTTTTTCTTGATCTAGAAGTTCTTTGGTTCGAACTGTATAAATACTTGTCAATGCGGCCTGCAGTTGCATTTTTTCATCAGAAATGTTTTTGCCTGTGATTTGGCTCCATTCTCTAATTTCTTTACACGTTTCATTGGCAATATGTTCCATAAAGGGTGCGTTATCTTCAGAAATTAAGTAAGCGTTATTATTTTTTTGGGCACATTCTCTAATCTCTTCATAAGTAAATGTCTTTAAATACCGCGGTGATCGTTGCTCTTCGATTATGTTACTGAAGCGCTGATGTGTGGGCGCTTTTTCCAGCAATGCATCAATTTTTACACCCGTTGGAATCGCATCCGCCAAATCCCACTTGTGGGGCAGGGTGGAGGGCAAATCAACACAAGCCACATTTTTATTGCCATGCTCTTCAAGGATTTTCCCAATCTTAAGCGCGGCATTTACACCCGCTTTATCATGATCAGGCCAAATAGTAACCTCTCGCTCGCTTAGCACCGACCAATCGGATTTTTGCACACTACCACAGCCGCCGCTCCACGTGACAACCGCATGATCCGGGAAGAGTGTGCGGGCAGCTTCACAGGTCTTTTCACCCTCGACAACGAGAACTGGGGCATTTGGCTTTTGTTTCAATTGTTCTAACCCATACAGCGGACGATCATTGCCAAAGCCCTTCCAGCGCCACTGCTGCTCACCCTTTTCATTAACGCAATAGGTGAGGGTAGGGGTGATCTTATTGCCTTTCTTATCTTCCAGACGAACCACATAACCAAGCACGTGTTCGTCAGCATCTTTATAAGAGAAACGCGAAACTTCAGAGCGACCTTTCATCATAGACCGCAACTGGGGCGTGTTCCTTAAATCAGGATACGCTTCAGGTGCTGGATAGATTGGCGTCCAGGACTGTTCAGTGTGTGATTCGGTGACGGGTTCAAGCTGAAGAGGCGTCTGCTGTAATTTTTGTGCGATTAGGCTGTGATTGTCGGATGTCTTCAGCCCATAGCCAAGGAAGTTCACGCCCCATTTAAACGCCTCTTTGTGATCCACACCCAACTGATCTTCAATCAGCTTCATCACATTCCCTGAAACCCCGGATTCAAAATTACAGTACAACCCTTTTTTATGGCCCTGTACATGAATTGAAATTGATCCTTTGCTTCCATAACGCCATTCACGACTGGTCTTTTGTTTAGGCTGTCCTAAGAAATGAACCGCAATGTCCGCCACATTTTGGGTAAGCTCTTGCCTTATCTCAATCGCCGTCTTTTCAAAGGTGGGTTTTTGATAACTCTTTTTGGTTATGGGGTAATTGCGTGTTGGGCTCGACTCAGATGTCTGATCGCCTTGATGTATATCATCCGGTATAGAAAATAGATGTTTAATTGAATCCATAGTTTCTTGGATAGGCGGGGTAATCTCTTTTGACGGATTATTGAAGGTAAATTCAATTTTCTGATTTTGAATGGGTGATTTGACTCTATCATTCTGTTTGGCTTCCATCTTCTCGCGATACGCAACCTGACCTTCCATGGTACGCTTGCTGATGAAATACTCCTGTGCATAAAGTTTCACAAACTCACGGTGCAGCGGGTAATTGTCCAAAATGCGTTTGGCTAAATCATCACGGTCCAAGCGCACCTCTTGAAACTTAGCATAATCCGGATGATTATGAGATGGCGTCGTTGCTCGAACGGTGTGCCAGAGTTCTTTCGACAATTGCGCCGCTTCACCATACAGCTCCACCGTCATTTTTGCGCGCTCTTCCGCAATAGAGAGGGGACGTGATTTTGACCCCGTTGAAATATGAATCATCTCTTCGGTAATACTGGCTTGATTCAAATAAAGCTTATGCGCGTCATAATTCATCAAAATCTCCCGCCCCAGTGCAATTTGATCTTTTTTGATAGTCAGATAGGGCGTTAAATCCGTATCCTCCTCTGCATGCAACTCCTTCAAAATCGCCGCCGCATCGTACACACAATGCTGATAATCCTGCACCCGCTGCCACGCATCGGTGTTCTCGGGGCGAATCGTATAATCCTTCGCTAAATCTTTGTTTTGAAAACGGCTCATGTGCAGCGATAAGGCTTTAAAATCCGCAAAATCCTCTCTGCAATAAAACAATTGCGCATCATCACGGTGCCGCGTCATCGAAACATACAAACTCTTGGCATCCATCGCCTTTGATGCCGCAACAAGGGTAAAATCAACCGTTTGTCCTTGCGATTTATGGGTTGTGAGCGCATAGCCATGATTGATATGGCTATAATCCTTAATGTTAAACTGCGCCCTTAAATCACTCTCACCATCACCTTTGAGGCCGAGCCTAACCACAACATCACCTGAAGCGGATACCTTTTCCAGAAAACCGATGGTGCCATTCTTAATCGATTGATTGGGTAAACATTCACCATATTTATCCACAATCGATATAATATGTTTATCATTTTTCAAAAAGACAATTTTGTCGCCAATGGCAAAGCCCTTTTGGATAGGTTTATTTGTTTCAGGTTCACGCTGTTGGCTATCAATGAACAACACATCCTTATCGGATAAGGTATGCTCTTTAACCATCTTCCATCGAAGCTCGGACCGGATCGCCGTATTAATCGCATCCACTTGCGCGTTACTAAACGCAAGTACTAGACCGGGTTGTTCGTCTTTAAGTTTTTCGATATAAGCTTTTGCAATATCTACCTCGAGATGAGCTTTATCGGTTTGATGAATGCGTCCGTTATGTTCATAACGAGACAGCCCTTCTTGAATAGTGAGCTCAGCAAAACAATGGGACGCTTGACGCATCCAGTCAACGCGTTGACGCCATATGGTATTGAGCGTAAACAAACGATGATGTTGCTGCGCCTTATCTTTCAATTCACGGAAAAAATCACCCGCTTCAATGGCTTTGTATTGATGATCGTCACCAACTGCAATGACCTTTGCACCCGCTTTAGTTGCATGTGCCAATAAGCGATTCCACGATTCCGTGCCGATCATGCCTGCTTCATCAACAATTAAAACCGATTTAGCCGTTAGCTTAAGACCGCTTAAGCGCATCAAATCGTTATACCACTCAAATTGCTTCAGGACGCCTTCGTTAACAACGGAATCAAAGGCCAAAAACTTTTCTTCAGCCTCCGCTAAACGGTCCCAACTGGATAGCCATGACGCAATCGTTTTGGAGGTAATATTAGTCTCAAGCCCCAGGTTTTCAGAAGCCAAAGCCGAGAGAGATGTCCCTAAAACGGTATAACCGCACATTTTATAAATATCAGCAGTTGCCTTCATCGTGGTGGTCGTTTTACCCGTTCCAGCACGTCCAATCAAAACCGCGAATTGATTATCTTGAATCAACCCTAAGGTGGCGCTATGCTGCTCTGCACTCATGTGTGGAAATTTATCACTAAGATACGCATCTACTCGAATAGATGAGACTGAATGACTGCTTTTTACGTCACGGCCAACACCAATAATATCATCCAAATGAACCAAAGCTTGATCTTCACGTGCCTTGTAGTGAGCGGACGTATAACGGGTAATCCCATCAATCCCATCTCCTAAAACAACAGCTTTACTTAAAGCTTGTTCAAAAACTTTCCCTACACATTCGCTATCATCACCCATGCGTTTTTGAATGGTTTTAAGCATATCGAGTTGGGTAAACGTTGCTTGTTTCGATGTAATTTCGTTTAAAATAAGCTCAGGATTTTCGAGAATACGTTCTCTGTTGGATTTAAAAATCTGCTCGTTTTCAGATACAATGCGAGATTGAACGCCCATTGCTGCAAGCTTATCTGAAATCCATCCACGATGCTGTGATGGAATTAAATTCACGCCTAAATCAGCAAAACTTTTCTCGGTTATCCGCGCCTCAAAACCTTCTCGTTCAAGAAAACGGTTGGTCAAATCTGCCCAGGATTTACGCGTAGCAATCAGTTCTTTCTTTGTGCAAATAGTTCGATTCTTAGCCCATGAAAAGGATCCATCTTCATTGACGCAGCGACGTGATACTTGAATATGGGCATGCGGGTTTCCTTCATCATCATGCATGGCAGCTGTGACAATCAATCCTTGTGACGTGTAGCGCGAATCGATAAATTCTTTAACCAGTTCAATTGAAACATCGGAGGAAAGTTCACGTGGGAGAGCGACCACAACAGTCATCGCAACGCGCGCGGAATCCATATATTTTTCGCGGTACTCAAGACTTTTGGGAAAGCGTTCAATGGCGTATTCATCTTCAAAGGATTCGATCTTATCCCATACAGAAAGTTCATGATACTTCAGTGGCG
The DNA here is from genome assembly GCA_947490395.1 of Alphaproteobacteria bacterium. Lineage (GTDB taxonomy): Bacteria > Pseudomonadota > Alphaproteobacteria > Paracaedibacterales > CAIOTO01 > CAIOTO01. The sequence continues at coordinate 5,085 of CANLGW010000048.1, read as the reverse complement.
ACCATTCGGGAGCAATGGTTTGTGACCACACAATATCAGAGGATCGGTTTTCATAATTGGCGGCTATATCGCGGCGTGTTTCATACAAAGAGGAGCCAGTTATATAGGCCGCACTTTGCACTGAACTACGTCCAGTACTTCGACTTACATGACCCATATTCAGGTGATAGATTGCCATAAAACTCCTCTCCAAATTAAGTATAACGCCGTAGGCTCAAGAGCGCAAGTAGCGCGTATGTGCGCATTTGACAAATTTGTCTGCATGAGATTGAATTCGGCTGTCGCCTCATGCTTTTTTATTTCCCCCCGTTCATTTAATAAGACACTGGAACATTTATCAAAAATATGGTCTAATGAACGAATAGATGGTTGCCTACGGCGTGATTAAGATAAGGTAATGAGGATACAAATATGCTTACACAAAAACTTAAAAAAATCGAAAGTCTAGCGAGTCAAATCGAAAAAATGAGCCAAGAGCACAACCTCTTAAAAGAAAGCTTATCTCTTGAAATAACAAAATTACTTAACCAAAAAAATGCAATGAGACATGATTTTGAAACACTGGTAGGCGGAATTATATTTGTCATTGAAACCTTAAAAAAGGATGATAAAGATTCTACACACCAAAAACAAAATTGGAAGAAATTTGGGTCAGGTTATTTTGGGCCAAGAAAAAAAAGTATAACATCAATCGATACAAATGCGGTTTAATCATACTATCTGAATCTTTAATGATATATTTGCGAAATTAACACACATGACCCAAGAATTAGAGGCACAACAACCGATACGGCCAACAGCCAAGGTCAGTGATCTTGAAGCAAGAATAAATCGTCTCAAATCACAAAAAGCCTCGCTTGAGCATAAACAAAAAATGCACACTAAGAGTGAACGTATGCTGCGAACACGAACGCTGATACAAGTTGGGGGGTTGGTATCCATATCAGGTCTTTTAGAGCGATTTGATATTGCACTGGGGGATGATTTACAACTTGATGAGAAAGCTAAGAGTAAGTCAAAAATTGTCATGGGTGTGTTGATGTCCGTCATTGAACAATTACCCAAAAACTTAAATCAAGAAGATTTAGAACGCTTGTCTAAAAAAGGAGCGAGTGCAATGGTGGCAAGGGCCATTCAAAAAGATTTTGATGATATATAAAAGGTTAAAAGATTGCAAATATGCTTAAACCACCAATTACACTGATCGATAATTGGCTTGATCAAACAGGATCAGAAGAACTTTTCACTGAACTTTTAACAACCATTGATTGGCAATATGAAATCGTTAAGATGTTTGATAATTCCATAATAGTTCCTCGTAAAATTGCATGGTTTGGTGATGCAGATGCCACGTATCGATACAGCGGGTTAACTCATAAACCGTTGCCATGGATAAGAGCTCTTCATATTCTCCAACAAAAACTTGAGGTTGAGCGTTCCCTTAAATTTAATGGTGTTTTATGCAATTTATATAACGATGGTAAGAATTACATGGGTTGGCACCGTGACAATGAGCCCGAGCTTGGAAGTGATCCCATCATTGCATCCGTCAGTTTAGGGGAGCCACGTCGGTTTATATTTAGGCATATTCTGTCGGATGTAAAACATGAAATAATATTAAACTCGGGAAGTCTTTTACTCATGCACGAGGGATGCCAGCAATATTGGCAGCACAGTCTTCCTAAAATGATGAGTGTCAAATCACCGCGCATTAATCTAACATTTAGACATACCCAGCACTAGGAAGGGACATTTGGAAGAGGCGCCGATGACTTTCTTTTTTGTACCTTTAGAATTTTACATGCACTACTAAATTTTTATTTTTGTACGACACGAGCATGCTAGTGTTTAACATATTAAAAAGATTAACTCGATAATGATATACATAAAAAAGGATTAAATTATGGCTAAAAATAAATTATACTTATTAAAAATTATGTGTATTTTATTTTTAACTTTTTCAACACATGCAATTATTTCAATCGCAAACGCTTCTGTTGTTGCCTATACAAAACAAATTGAACCAAATAATAATAGGACAATTATTGATGAGGATAATGCCCGAATGCAAATAGATGCACTCGGAGGAGCTCAAACGAAACTTATTTTTCTTTTACATGGCACACCTGGGCAATTAGGCAGCCTCGCATTAAGAAATACACTTGTTGATAAATTAAATAATATTTTAAATCCACCGACTGGAATGATGGCTATTCCTCAAGTGGGTTCTACAACAATAGACGCTTACATATCAGGAAATAACAATGATGCCGATAGGTTATCTGTTTGTAATGCAAACAACAGGACTTCGGTACAGTATGGGTACAGCCAAACCAATTTAAATAGTGATCAAGGTCAGTTTATTATAGATAACGGCTTTCTTCTTTATCACACGGAGCCTAAAGCAATCAGTGAGCTACTAGATCAGATAGATAATACTCAATTTCCTGGCGATCTTCCTTTTATAAATGCTTTGCTTATTTCACGAAAACCAATGTGCCACTGTTGCGCACGATTATTATTAGATATTTTGAATCATAGAAGAAGTATGATTCAAAATATAATCGTAATGTCTCATGCAATGTTTCAAGAATTTATTGTACAAAACCCTCATATTATTCATAGTGCTCATGCAAATGCCCTTGTAGCACGAATAAATGATATTATGCCTGATGCTAGTCATAATAAGTTAGCTTTATTAATTCGATATTAATCGTTGACACTATAGTACAAAAATTGTTATTTTAAGTTATTTATCTGATTGGAAAATCCCAAAATGAAAGTCAATCATAGCTATTCACTCTCCATTAAAACAATTTTATTTGTTACTAATATTTGTGCGCTTTATGCGACAGATGCTCCTGACGTACAGCCATCTAAGAAAAACAAAACGGAGCTTGTAGATTTTCCGACCCGAGAATTAGCAACGAAAACAGATATACATACCCCTCAAGCATCAAATGCAATTAAATTTTTTAGCAATCAAACTAGCGAACATCTTCTAAACGAGATTTGTGATGACGTCCAAGGTTTTGTAAAGGATCTAGAAAATTGCGTAAATGATACTTCTCAGGCCGGAAATGCCGCCGTAAAACATAATATTAAAAAATTGTCGCACGATGATATTTTGGAATCAATCTACCTTATTAATGAAAGAAATATTATAAAATTACGCCTAAATATTAAAGAAGGCAAAACAGACGCCTTAAAAGAATATTTAAAAAAAGCCTTCGAAAATATCGATAGATATAATAAAAATGAAGGGCGGTTGGCTGACTAGGGGGCTCTTAAGGATCGTGCATTTTGGGCCATGAGAATTTATTATATTGGTTCCGATAATAGGAATGATAGAAAAAGCTCGTGCGCCAAGAAAAGCTGCACATATCTTGTAGGTGTAAGTCCTGTGGTTCTGTCGCATGTTAAAACTTTAAGTAATTTTCATACGAAAAATATTTTTTTAAGGATAAAAATATCTACTAATCCTAAATTTTTCGTGTTTAAACACATTGTTTTAACATAAAATTATTATTACTAAAAATTTGCGACAGAACCATACGATGTCATTCGCTCCTCAGATAGCTCATGGTTTGCTCATTTTTTACGAAATGCGGCTTTCAATGTCATAATTTTGCACAGTATCAATTGGGTAAGCGGTTGCAAAATTCCATTTACAATTACCTTTTTTTAGTCTAGCTTGTATGCCAATTTTAAACTTAAATGCCGTCATTCTTTTTGGTAAGGATACATCTATACCAAGATAATCTTCTTCTCGATCTACGAAAGAATGAGAAAAGTCACATACAATAGTAATAAAATTACCACTATAAGATATAATAGATTCTGCATCATCTGATAAAGGGGTGTTTAGGTTTTGACTTAAATCTTGAATACGTTGTTGAAGAGCTTGTATGGCACTATTAAGCACATAGCTTATACAGTGCCTAATATAAATTGGGCTTTTTGTATTGAAGTAAGATTTAGTATTGTCCACACCTTTTATCAATCTAACTATGCCATTTGGACCAACTGTTTCAATATCGTCTAATTCAGTTATATGAAAAGCAAATATTTTTTGAACGAGACTTTCTTTTTTTTGAAAATCAGCTGTAAGGGTTTGAATGACAGCCAAAGCACGCTCACAGTCCTCTAGTGAGGCACTGGCTTTACTAACAATAAATATAGGCATAAAAAATAAAATAATTATATTTTTTGTTAGTTTCATAACAGTAAAACGTCTTCTAGGAACTACACCTTATTAATAGTGTAAAGCTAAGAAAGATCCTTGAAAAGAAAATCTTTTCCTTCTTTCTGAATTTTTGAATTCATTTCGTCGTAGTTTTTTTTCCACTGTTTGCCCGTTTCATTTGAAATCAATGCTAATTGACGAACGTAAAAAAGTATTCCCTTTTCATGCAAAGCTTTAGGAAGGTTAAATATAATGGAATCGAGTGAATATTCCTTTTCTTTTATAACGTATCGCAAATCAGCCTCCGCTTTTTGGTCTCCTAGGTTTTTTAGTATTGTTTTGTAAATATAACATCTGGCAAAATTAGTAATAAGTTTTTCATCTTCTAGTTCGTTTTTAGTATTATCCTCTTCTATATTATCAAATCTTTTAATTGATAAAAAATCATGTTTTCTAAATTTTTGTAATTTTTTATGTATATCTTTAATTAATTGTTCATTTTTTGAATTGTTTATTAATTTTATGGAGTTATGTATTATATTTTCAATATTATATGACTCATTTATGTCCGGAAGCTTATACTCATTTCTAATTTCACCCCAAATTTCAAATAACTTTCTTTCTTCGACAGTATATTCATCTGCACAACCACCCACATCTTTTTTAGAAAGCGTTGTCTTTGTTCTTTTTGGATGCAAATATTCATTTGAAAAAGTTGAATTTGTGGATCTTTCAGATGAAGTAGCTATATGGTTCCGATAATAGGAATGATAGAAAAGTTCCAGAAATGTCTATAAAGCTATATTTCTCTAGAGCTCTCGGTCCAACATAAATTATATATACAATTTTAGTAACCCGCAGTTTCCCTAAGTTTTTTCTTCATTTTTTTCAACAGCTTT
>CANLGW010000047.1 GCA_947490395.1 Alphaproteobacteria bacterium | reverse complement strand
AAAAAAGCAAAAAATGAAGAGCAAACAGAGAGGGAAATTTGTGATGTATCGGAGGCTAAAATGGAGTAAGATTACGCAGTAACCTTGGACTCCTTTTTGTGTCAAAAGTAATTGTCACTGGGTGTCAAAGTAATTGTCGTTACACACCCCCAGACTAAAGTTCGCAGGGGGGGCAAAAATTAATAACAAATAAGATACAATGGCGAACGAAGCACGCGGCTCTATTCAGTAACAACCACCGGGTCGAGAGCCCGAAGAGCGTAGCTATTCCATAAAAATAACTACAGTGGCCATATCAGCTTACGCTGACTCGCCATTGTAAGTTACATCCCCTGTTTGTCTTTAAAACAGAAAAAATCTTCGGATCAAGTCCGAAGATGACAAACACATAATTAAGACTTTAATGAATCGGATCAATTTCTTCTTCAGCTGTTGACCTTGGACGACCCTCAGTCATAGGAATAGGCTGATCCGCATCCTCGGTAACCTCACTTCGACTGAAGCCTTTAGATACCTCTGTTGTTTTTCCCTGTAAATAACGCGTAGGCGGAGCTGAATGCGCTGTAGGCGCAAATTTTTTATGATAAGGACGCTGAGGAATACTTGCATCTATTTGCTGTGTGATAACACTATTCATACGCATCAAAATGTTTTTAAAAGGCTGGCTTTGTGCCTGAATAATAGCCGTTAGACGAATAGCCTGTTCACCAGAAGTTGTGTCACCATCTTGGTACTTTGCCATATACGCATCGTGCTGCATGGAAGCCACCTCTATTTCTTTTGTAATAACCTCTGCTTCCTTTAACAATTCATCATATTGACTTACTTCACCACGTTTTTGCGCTAACACACGCTGCTCCCGATACATTTGGATTGTGGAACGAAAATCTTTTGCCATTTTCCGAATAGGATTAAGCCCCGTCTCTTTTGAATCGTCAGGCAAAGATAATGTCGGATCAATCGATTGATCGAGCGTCATTTCCATCGAAGGCAATGCTGGCACATCACCATAAGATACATAAACAGGTAATACAAATATCACAATTATTAAAATACGTCTAACTAGTTCCAAGATGATAATATCCCTTTTATTTTTTCAACTTCTATTATTTTTAACGCATGCAAATCATAATCAACTTGCCAAGCATCAGGTTTTGCCATTTTAAAAGCATCATTCAATAGCTTTTTGGCTAAATGTGCGGCCTCAGCCTCTAACTTATTTGATTTATCATTCAATAATTTTTTGACATCATCGTTATTTACCACACCATCAAGGGCGAGCATAAATGTGCTACCACTTACTACAAAAGGGATTCCTTTACCTACGTTTGATAACGTATCAAGCCGAGCAAGATGACTAACCCAGGACCAGTGCTCATTCAATACTGCATTGTCTGCATCCGTCCCATGACTAACAAGTGGAATACGAACACCCCCTGATATACCAAGCAATCCTTTAAGGGATCGTACTTCATCTACAAAAGCAACAGCCCAATCTACGGTTTTCGTTTCATTACAATAAAGCACATCTAAAACAGGCCATTCAGTTGACATCAATGTTTCAGCATCTGCGCCAACAAAAGCTTCCCACAGACGTTCTGTTATCATCGGCATAAAAGGATTCGCAACTTTCAAGAATTGCACCAAAACCCACATTGCTGTTTTGCGCGTTTCATCTGCCAATTCAGAATCATTAACCAAAGGCTTCAAACATTCAACATAAATATCACAATAGGTTCCCCACAAGAAATGATAGAGCGTGCTGGCCGCAAGATCAAATCGATATTCTTCAATCTCACGCGACACATCCTGCAGCATCGTGGCGGTCTTATTGATAATCCACTGACTAACAGCACCTTTAACCGTATGAGGATCAAATGCTGGATCATAACGGCATTCGTTCATCTCTAAAAAGCGCGCCGCATTCCATATTTTTGTAATGAAATTACGGGCACCTTCAACACGGGATTCACCGATTTTCACATCACGCCCAGGGGCAGCCAATTGCGCCAATGAAAACCGCAATGCATCCGCACCAAACTTATCAATTAATACCAAAGGATCAATAATATTACCCTTTGATTTTGACATTTTATGTCCTTTTTCATCACGTACCAAAGCATGGATGTAAACGGTCTTAAAGGGAACATCCCCCATAAAATGAAGCCCCATCATCATCATACGCGCAACCCAGAAAAAGATAATATCAAATCCCGTTGTCAGTAATTCCGTTGGATAATAACGATCAAGCTCGGGTGTTTTATCAGGCCAACCAAGTGTCGTGAATGGCCATAACGCCGATGAAAACCACGTATCCAACACATCTGTATCACGCATTAAAGGAACGTCACGCCCATAATGTATACGGGCAGCTACTATTGCATCCTCTTCAGATTCTTCAACAAAGATTTGCCCGTCTGCACTGTGCCATGCAGGAATTTGATGCCCCCACCAAATTTGACGTGAAATACACCAGGGTTGAATATTGCGCAACCATTCAAAATACGTATTTTCCCAATTTTCAGGAAAGAATTTTGTCCGACCATCCTCAACCGCCTTTAACGCAGGCACGGCAAGCGTTTTGGCATCCACAAACCATTGATCCGTCAACCACGGCTGAACTTCAACGTGACTCCGCTCACTAAAAGGAACCATATGCGTGATTGGTTCAGCTTTTATGAAAAGCCCTTTTTCTTCAAGATCCGCAAGCACTTTCTTTCGTGCGGTCTCAAACGTTAACCCAATATAAGCTTGGGGGACAGGATCAATCAGAAGACCTGATGCATCCATGATATTAATTAATGGGAGTTGATGACGTTGACCAACGGCAAAGTCATTCATATCATGCCCTGGGGTGATTTTAACGGCACCCGTTCCTTTTGTTGGGTCACAGTAGGTATCAGCAATAATAGGTATAAGACGTCCCGTTAGGGGGAGGCGCGCCATCTTACCAATAAAGTGTTGATAACGGGTATCCTCAGGGTGCACCGCAACAGCCGTGTCACCAAATAGTGTTTCAGGACGCGTTGTTGCAACAGTTAAAAATTCATCACAGCCATCGATGTCATAACGAATATGCCAAAGGTTCCCTTTTTTATCGACTGATTCAACTTCTAAATCAGATATCGCTGTTTGCAGCTTTGTATCCCAATTCACAAGGCGCTTTGCGCGGTAAATCAGCCCTTCTTTATGTAATTGAACGAACACCTTAACAACGGCACGGGACAACCCTTCATCCATGGTAAAGCGTGAACGCCCCCAATCGGGTGAAATACACAAACGACGTTTTTGATTAACGATTGTATTGCCTGATTGTTCTTTCCATTCCCACACTTTATCGATGAACGCATCACGTCCAAGATCATGGCGTGTAATTCCTTGCTCAGCCAGTTGACGTTCCACAACGATTTGCGTGGCGATTCCTGCGTGGTCGGTACCTGGCTGCCATAAGACATCTTTTCCTTTTTTCCGATGATAGCGAATAAGAATATCTTGCAATGTATCGTTTAGTGCATGTCCTAAGTGCAGACTACCTGTCACATTAGGTGGAGGCATCATAATCGTGTAGGTTTCAGACTCCTTATGAGTCACATTACCATTTTTTGCGCATGGAAAAAGAGGTTCCGTTTTTTCATACAGACGTTGTTCATATTCTTTTGGATTAAAGGTTTTATCGAGCATTATATAAAGGCATTACATTTAATTATATGGTCATACAGTACGCCATGGTTTCATTTATTTCAATGTTTTGATTCATGATGAGTGCATGAGATACAATTGGACAAGAACGATGGTATAGCTTCCTGTTTACCATCTACTATTCACCACCTATTGTTTGTGAAACCCTGTTTCGCCTATATTCTTTTTGGCGTTGTCGTTTTTCACGATTATGGACAGTCTTTTCTTCTCGTGTCATTTCTGAACGTGGTTTTCTTACCTTGGGTTGATTGCTATTTCCTTGTCTTAAAGGAAGGTTTTTATCGACGCGCGTTGCGCCCCAATCATCATCACTATCGCTATCTTCAAAATCAGTTTCATCGTCATCATACGAATGATGCTTCTTTGCTTTAGTTGATTTAGTTGATTTATGTGCAGTCTTAGCTATGGCCTTTTCTTCCGCGCGTGCGGCAAGTGCTTCCTCTATCTGCGCTTTTACCTTTGGTGAACGAACCTTATTTACAGCATTTTCAAGGTCATCATCACTCATCTCAAGATCACTTGCATCTTGGTCAATGCGTGCTATCTCACGAGATTCATATTGACGATGCTTCATCATTTGCTGCTTTTTCTTTGCCTCTTCTCTTTCTTCATCACGGATGGCAAATGCTTCCTCTATCTGCAATTTTGCCTTTTGTGAATGTGCCTTACTTGCCAGCGCCTCAAGGTCTTCTGATGTTACATCATCATTTTGAACAGCTGCCACAGCAGCCGTTTCAGCTTTCTGCGCAGCAGCTATCGTATTACGTTTTCGTGCCTCTTCAACCTCACGTTCTTCATCAACTTCCACGCGATCAACAATTGCATCAGCGATTTTTCTTTTAGCTACAGGTGACGTTACCTTACCTGCTAAGGCTTCAAGATCTTCTAATGCAACATCACCATCTTGAATAGCAGCAGCAATAACTGCTTCAACCTTCCGCACAACAACTACCTGATTACGTTTCTTTGCAGTGGCTTCTTCTCGTTCTTCTTGCTCTTCAAGACGTTCTTCAGCTAATGTTTCAATTTTTCTTTTAACCTTTGAAGATGTTGTCTTATCTGCCATCGCTTGAATATCATCTGCTGATGCGCTTTCATCATTTTCAATACGGGCAATAATTGCGGCCTCTTGCGCTGTCTTATTCTGTGGTTTCTCGGCTTTCTGTTCGGCTTCAATACTGGCTTTCCAATCCTGGAATGCATCGTCATCTTCGAATTTTTCAGCTAATGCATCTATATCGGCGGGATCAGCTTCTTCAGAATTAAACTTCTTCCCCTTTTCCATTGCACGTTCACTGTGTGACGCAACACTATTGAGTAAATCTCCAATCACATTTTCAGCCAATACGGGCTTTTCATGCATGTCGCGTTGAAGTCTTTTCCATTCCCTTGAAATCGCAGCAACGTGTGCATCGATTACTTTTACAGGAACTTTTCCAGTTCCATACTGCCTGTTATTTTCATCAATGATTTGTTTCACATAATGAATAAGCTTTCCAACAGCGTGTACCTGCCGCTGCCTTACATCTCCTTCGTATTTTAGGATTGTAACGCCTCTCATAAGCGGGAAAAAACTCCTAAAATCATTAACATTCGTAATTTGCTCACATGCGATAAGGTTTATTTTATCTTTTAAGGACAATGTTTTTGCATAGAGCGTTTTATCATAAAATGATATCATAACGTTAAGATAATCATTAAGATTAGCGCGTTTAATGAAAAAGATAGACTTTAGTATCTTTATTAAGTTGAGCCGTTCATTCAAACCTTCGTGTGTTAAGTCCCGTTTCCATTGATTAACGTTCAAAAATTCAAAAAATTTCATTAAGGCAGGATAGTGCTTTTTCGGATCGCTTTTAAGATTTTCAATTATATCATTTAATAATTCTGATTTGCTGTATTTTTGACTATTCATATTCATTGATACCTGAATTGAATTATGCGTAACCCAAGCATCATCGCCTATACCATCAAGCAAAATGAAAAGCGTGCGCATAAGCTCCTTTTGCTGTGTGTTATTAAGCTTAAGAAACCCATCTTTGATATTTTTATATTTCTTTTGTTGAATGGCATTAAATTTAGATGTTAATTTTATTCTATAAGTTGTGTATTTTATTCCATTTATTGTTATTGGCTGCCGATCATTTATAACATGCTCAACCGAATTTCCGTCTTTTTGTTCTGTAATAAAATAACGCGTGCCACTTCTTCCGTAGATACCAACAACTTTCCTTATTTTTTGCGTTATACCACTGCGCTTGCTTATATTTCCCGTAGTATAAGTCGTTATAATTTCACCTGGTTGAATTTCTCTGAATTTATTTAAATCTGAAGAATCCTGCGCCAATAATAAATCTTGTGATGATGTTTGTTTTTCTTTAACAAGCCTATAGTCTACACCATCTTTTTTAATTTCTTTTTGTGCAATATTGATTAATTGATTGGAAGAACGGCCATTAAAAATAGAAAATTTTTTAAAGATCTCTTTTTCTACTTTGCTAAATGTACCTTTTTTCTTTTTATTAGGCACATCGACAACTGTTTTATATTGATAAAGATAATTCGAAAATGACTGATCAGACGATTTGCTCATCAAATCATAAAACATATCTTTCACATCTGCTTTAAAATCCAGCCCTATGGCAGCCTTAAAACCCGCATGGCAATACATAGCTGGCAACAAAATGAGCAAAAGAATTTTAAGCATAATACGACCACAATAAATTTTTATACCCAATTTATAACATAGCAGGCGTTAATAAATCGTAAAGACGATTGATATGATTAATATAAATACCTATTTCCCGTCATGACGAACCTGCAAAGCAGGTATGGCCATCCAGCGACTATTGCCTCAAAAATATCTATTTTTCTGAATAACCATGTCATGCTCGGCTATGACAACGACGTTGGCAGAAACAAGTAACTTCACGTTGATTGGGTATCGTTTAAGAAACAGCTTTGGTCAATGTCCGTCTTGCCCGTTTACATATACGTAATGTTGCTGGTGTTGGTGACACCTGCTTCCAACGATCGCACACCTGCACAACCCAGTCTGGTTGACTTTTGCTGGCATCATTCAGCCAATTAGCAACCGAATCCTGCAAGTATTTATGAGGCGTATTATAGCTAAATTCCAACAAAGGTAAACCATGCCATGGTTGATCCTTTAGGCGTTGAATATGCGCACACCACACGCCACGCGGACGCGTGATTTCAACTGCAAAACGCTGAACAAGCATTGATTCATCTATCACCCAAGGCATCAACAATTGAATAGCATCATCAAGTGATGCATTAATCGCTGGACGCAGTGCAATCCACGCCCATTCGCGCACACCAAAATGCGGGTCATCTGCCAAGGAGCGCACAAAAGACAACTGCTCATTCAACGGCAAGTTTTGCAAAGCGAGTAAATAAGCTGCAATCCCACGTATGGTATCGCATGCATGTTGACTGATCACATCGTAACAACCAAAACCAATTGTATCATTAATTACATGTGCTGCATGATGCATACGTTTTGTAATGCCGAGCGTATTATCAATCGACAACGTATGCTTTGGAAAAACTGTGCCAAGCAATACATTAAAATCAATCGCCAGACCATCCATCAGATTTTTTGTTTCAATCTGACCAAGGCTCAGCTGCTGCGCGCGCTCTAAGGATGGCTTTTGTGACATAATTTTAGCTGACCATTAATGGACGGACTTTTATAGCACTCAGCATAACATATGATGAATATCACGTGCAAAATATTACATTTGCGTATTAAGCAATTTATCCAACGCGGTTTTAACGGTTTCAATAATACGGGACATAGCTTCAACTTTTATCCCCATAGCGCTGACTTCAGGCGCAACCTCTTCGATATCAATTTTACCTTTTGTGAAATGACTTACCTTTTTTTCAACCTGACGCACTTCTGTTAAAAAGCCAGATACCTGATCCCCTAAAAACGAGCCAAAGCTTTCCAACGTCGTTTTTGGTTGCGCGCTACCCATCCCAAAGGCAGTGTCTGCACCTGGTATTTTTTGCGTTTGAATCATAGATGGATGTTTGATAGGCATTGACATAAATTACGAACCATATCTTTCAAGCTACATGTTATTTTTTTAAACCAGTTACGTTTTTAAAAGTCCTACTGTGTTTTGCAGCATCAGTAAAACACGTTCAAACGCACGAAGGCAAGCTTCATGACTGCGTCCAGCCTCTCCCCAATCAACCATTTCCATCGTTGCCTTTATGTTTGGCTTTCGTGTGTAACCATCTTTATCGGCTAATGGATCACCAGGGCTATACTCCTTAATAGGGTCAGACTTATCCCGTATGACTTTTTTAATCTTAAGGAGTGGCGCTTTAATCGTACGATCAAAAACATTATGAAAACTGGCAAGCTGACGTTGATAAACGGCCTCTCCAGGCGTTGCCTTTACATCAGCATTCGCAATGTTTTGAGAAAGCAAGAGCACACGTTGGTTTTGCACCGCAATCGCCGATGTTGCAATATGCATTGATTTTGTGAGGGGTGATATCCCATTTGTTGTCATTTTAGTTTCCTTTTAAGCCGCATCACATACTATCCACCCTTTGCTAAAATCGTACGGTACATGCGATGAAAATTTTTAATTACACTCATCAGCCCATCATGATCGGCTGTAATACGTGTTAGGTTCAGCATTTCCATTTCACGTGAAATTTCTGTTGTACTTGTCACAATATCATTGTCCGTAATTTGGAAATCTTTAACATCTTGAATCCGCCTACCCGTTGATGTATGAGCATTCTTAGACTTGCTTAAGATCTTTGTAAAAGGTTCAATATCTTTACGTTTTGCATTCTTGAGTTCGGAATTAGAAATATTTTCAACAATGAGCTGCGTGCGTTTGCTAAGCCATTTCGCACGTTGATTCATGAGCTGGCTTAAGCGATCTGTTAATATTGCCATAAATCTCCCCCCTCATTCATTTGTTACAATTAGTATGAAAGTAAATGATTAAGAAGATCTTAATAAAATAGTTAACATGATCGTAAGAATTTAAAAGGAATGAAAGGTAACCATTTTATCTATTACGAGAGTTGAATTTGCTGTCATAACAACAATATTTTTGGCTTGGTGAATTAGATTTTTAATATCATTCACCAAAACCATATCCACAGTTTTTTCTATTGCCACTCTTTTTCACTCCAAAAACTAGTATCATATCTTTTATTTACATTAGGCATAATATTAAGTGCTGCACATATACGGTTAAATAAGGTATTCTCATCACTCTCATTGTAAACTAATTGCCCTTTTTCTTCACATGTTTGAGCAAATTCTTCTAATGAATTACTAGCAATAAGGTAATCAAATACGGGCAGTGATACCATGCTAAATTTTCCAAACGTAAGATTTAAATTCGAAATGAATAATGGATCCTTTGCATAATATACGCACATACCAAAGACGGCAGGTTCTGCTATAACCATTTCATTCACAACAACCATATAAAATATCTTTTTCTTTTTGTTCAAAAAGGTTTCCGATAAATTCTTTTCTGTTTTGAAACACTGATTAAAACTTCCTGTAAGTCTATTCCAAGTGGAAAACAAAGGGTGGGGTTCCTTTGGGTGGATATATGATTTATAAAATGGATCTCTCAGGCCAATTGAATTCTTACATTCAATAACAAATATGTAATTGTCTGTTTCAATTAAAAAGTCAGCACGTGATGTATTATTATCGTATTTTTTTAATACAATTTTTCTCCGTTCTTCATTTTCTAAATCATAATATTTAGATTTTCCCTTCTTGAAATAATGATCAAGACAGTCATTAATATAAGATTCGTAAGCTTTTCCTATTTGATCATTAACTGTTTTAATATCTTTTTCAATATTATTCTTTTCATCTTCTCCTATAGCATTTTTTAATAATGATTGATTATATTGGTAAAACAATAATGAGAATAACTGTCCTATTTTTATCAATAAAAGATAAGGAGATGGGCAAATAAATATTATTCTTTCATCTTCTTCATATTGAAAAATTGGTTTATCATAAAATGGATTCTAGTTATCGAATAAAGTTTCTTTCTCCCAAAAATTTCTTTTGAAATGATCATTATAAGCAGATTTTATATCGCCCTCAGTAATAGAAATACAAACGATAATCCTAAGAATATCCGTTTCGAGTAATTCTATTTCCTTTTTATCTAAATTATTTTCTTGAATATTTTTCAAATAAGTAGCTATTTCATTACTTTTTACAATCCCTTGGTTATAACGAAATATCTCAAAAATAAGAAAAAGCCTTTCTTGAAATTTAAGTATGGATGAACACCCAAGTTTGTCATTACAAAAAATCTCAACATAAGATTTATTGTTCAGTTCTTTTCTAATTTTTTCGTTATTTAACTGAGCATCTAATCTTTCTGCAATAAATAATGATTTTTTAACAGCCAATCCAGGATCACTCCAATAATAGCTGGATTCGACTTCCATATTTTTAATTTTTATATCTGAAGCATACGTTAAACACTGAAATATTGTCACTCGTTCTTCTTTAGATAAAGAAGGCAAATTCTGCAAGTAATTATCTCTGGTCTTTTTTTCTATTAAATAGTTCGAAAATTGAAGACTTAAACGATCTAAATCATGCACGAATGGATCTATAAGTTTTCTACAATTTTGTGGGTCAATAGCCTTTGTTAAAAAATCAATCAGTTTTATAGCTAACTCTAATCGTCTGTTCTTGTTCATAAAATCTTGGCTAGAGCCATTTATATTTTTTGCTAAAGCAATCAAACAAAACCAATGAATAGCTCGAAGAAATTTTTCATCCTCTTTCGATTGCTTGTTCAAAGTTTCCCAGCAATATATTGTTCCTTCTTCAAGAATTGACTGCTTTGAAAATAATTCTAGATCCGTTTCTAACTCATTTAATAATTGAAGCATATTCTTATCTATTTCCATCATGTTTTTTTCCATAATATTCGACAACTACTATAAGATTTTTCAATATATATCATCCTCGAACTGATCCGAGCATGACAAAGCGGAAGATGATAATACCATAAGAACCTATTTCAAATATTCCTAAAAAAGCAGTTCTTATGATTTAAGCCCCTCTATCGGGTCAAGACTAGAGGCCTTCCAAGATGGATAAAGTGTTGCCAAAAACGACAACCCAATACCCATGGCACAAATCAGCAATACTTCATTAAGTTCAACCTTTGCTGGTAGACGAGATATAAAATATATCTCCTCAGAAAAAAGCTCAGTCCCTAAAAGATTTTGAATGAATTGACGTATTCGTTCAATATTGAGCGCAAAGGATAAGCCCAACCCCACACCTAACAACGTACCAAAGCCACCTATCGAAGCGCCTGTTAGAAAAAAGATATGAAGAATGGACTTTTTTGTAGCCCCCATTGTGCGTAAAATCGCAATATCACGGGTTTTATCTTTTACCATCATCGTAAGACCTGAAATAATATTAAATGACGCAATCAAAATAATCATTGTTAGGATCAAGAACATCACATTCCGTTCAACCTTCACCGCATGAAATATATTGGCGTCACTATGGCGCCAATCAAGGGCACGCAGACCTTTTTTCCCATTGTCTGGCGTCACATGATCCAGAGCATGCTGCAACACATACGTTAGATTTGTTGACAAATCATCATGCTGTGAAAAAACATCAATTTGTGAAATTTGCCCTGGTACTTTAAAAAAACGCTGCGCTGCCGAAAGAGGCATGAAAATAACATTCTTATCAAACTCACCCATTCCCACATGAAAGATTCCAGCAACAATAAATGATTTCTGATGTGGAATCGAACCAAAGGCCGTAGATGTTCCTTTCGGGCTCAACAATTGCAACGTATCCCCTACTTGAAGATGCAAAATTTCAGCCATACGCCGACCAATAAAAATATGATCATCAGCAAATGTTTGAATAGCATTCGTTGGCATCAGCTGAATACGTTTACGTTCCGTGATGGCATAATCAGGCAGTCCCTGCACCATAACCCCGCGTGCCTGACTTCGCACAAATGCAATTGCTTGACGATCAAGCATTGGGTAGGCAAGCCTTACACCTGGCACACCTTTAATCATCGTTAATAAATCATTATTTTCATAAAGCATTTCTTGCTGCGATACAATCGATACATGCCCACGCATACTGACAAAAGCACCAAATAATTCTTGCCGAAATCCATTCATAACCGCCATCACAACAATCAATGTAGCAACCCCAAGGGCGATTCCAATGAAAGAAAACCAGGCAATAACTGACACAAACCCTTCACGCCTGGCAGAAAATAAATAACGAAATGCAAGAAAACGTTCAAAATAATTAAAGCAAAAAGGCACTGGGATTATCCTAAGTTTTTCATTAACAACATATCACGCATTAGAATCTCTGGTGTTAAGCGCCCTTGTTTGATTTTCATTTCAGAGAGTACGGCGCGGGTAAAACGTTTGCGTGATTTAACATCGTGAATTTGCCGCAATTGCTGATTAATAATAAGACGATGCCAAAAAACCGCTTCCGCACGTAGTTCCGTGTTATCAAACCCATTGGAAAGATCAAGTGGGGGCAATGGTACGCGCGCGGCTGCGGGTGGCTTTACAGCCTTTTCTTTAATCCCACCAATAGGTGTATCTTTAGCACCGAATAAACTTTTTTGCTGAATAATCGCTGTCATGACCATGTCATCTGAATATTTGATATGGTGTACCATATCATGCAGCATGATGAATTGGAAGCATTGCCATGTTTTATCAGCAGTTCCCGCTGAATAAATTTTGTCAGTTCGGTTAAAAGCTGGATAAATCCTCCCCCCATGATTTTCGATGAATCATTTTTATGGTTTTATGAAGGATCAAGGTCGAAAAGAAAATAAGAAAAAGGGTTATTTTACGGATGTC
>CANLGW010000046.1 GCA_947490395.1 Alphaproteobacteria bacterium | reverse complement strand
TGGTCTTTTTTTGATTTTCGTGTATTTTAGAGACATAGGGTATCCATTTTAGTCGGTGAATACCCTTTTTTAGTATATCTTGCTTAAAATTTGAAGCGTTTTCCGTAAAAGTTTAGCTCTAATTCCACTTACGCAGTAGGTCTAATAATTGATGTCGTTAACTCAAGGGTTTTTTCATTTAGGTATGCTTCGTAATTTTTTTCTTTTTCGAGGATACCTCCTAAATGTTCATAAATTTTAACAAAAGCACTTTGCATACTACGTTGACGTTCAGTTACGGCTTTTAATTCACCTTGAATAAAACCTTCTTCAAGACCGCGCGAGAAACCATGTGAATAGCCTGCGACGCGCGCGCTTTCAACATCGTCAATTGTATAGATAGCTGGCAATTGAGGCTCATTATCCTTCTCCATAACAATCGGTGTTTCTGGTAGATCAAAATTTAAATTAAAAACAAAATTTTGCATTTTTATATCCATCATCCAATAAGCTGATCGCCAGCATCTTTGCTATTTGCAATAATAATTACATTTTGTGCGGCTAACTCTTTCGTTATAAGTGCAACCGCACTTTGTGCATCCTCGACATCACGAAGCCTTACAAGCCCTAGCTGTTTAATATCTTCTTCCATTAATTTTGCAGCTCTTTCTGACATATTTGAGAAAAATAAATCTTTCATCACATCGCTACTTCCTTTTAGAGCAAGCACAAGTTTATTTTTATCAATGCTTCGTAAAAGGGTTTGTATACTTGAATTATCAAGTCGTTCTAAATCTTCAAATGTAAACATTAATGATCGAATACGTTCAGCTGCTTCTACGCTTCGTTCTTCAAGTGATTTCAAGAATTTCACTTCACTTGCACGGTCAAAGTTATTATAAATTTCAGCGACAATTTCGTATGTATCATATTTTTTACCACGTGCAAGATTACTCATAAATTCATGACGCAACGTTTCTTCAACCGTTTCCATAATTTCTTTTCGTACAGATTCCATTTTGAGCATACGCATCACAACTTCAATGGCAAAATCTTCGGGAAATAGCGCTAAAATGCGTGATGAATTAATAGGACGGATACGTGATAATACGACAGCAACCGTTTGAGGGTATTCATTTTTTAGAAAACGCGCGAGCATTTCTTCACTCACATTCCCTAATTTATCCCACAATGTTCGTCCAGCAGGGCCTCTGATCTCGTCCATAATGCCTTCGGCTTGATCTGATGAAAGCACTTTCGAAAGAAGTCTTTCTGTTGTTTCCATTGATCCAACCAGTGAGCCAGTTGATGATATTTCGTTAACAAAGTCGACAAAAGTTGTTTCAACAGCAACGGATTTAACGGCACCAAGATTCATCATAGCACTCGAGAGTTCACGTATTTCTTCCGTACCCATGAGACCATGAGACTAAAAAGTCGAGTTGCTACCTCTTCAGGCAATGACATCATCATGATGGCTGCCTTT
This sequence comes from Alphaproteobacteria bacterium, assembly GCA_947490395.1. GTDB lineage: Bacteria > Pseudomonadota > Alphaproteobacteria > Paracaedibacterales > CAIOTO01 > CAIOTO01. Next base: position 11,430 of record CANLGW010000046.1, on the reverse strand, counting down.
TCAACACCTCTGTATGATTTATCGCGACGATCTCGCTCTGCCATGATGTTGTTGTCCTATTTTTAATTCGTGTACATCCAGTTGCGTAAAATCGCAACGGTTTCTTCTGGATGTTTTTCAATAATTTCACTAATTTTACCAATTGAAGAATCACTCATTCGACCATTAATGGTTTCAATGTTGACCATGTCATTTAAACCACTGCCTGATTTAAGTTTGTATTTTAGTTTTTGTTCATCTGTATCGAATTCATTTTCATTAGCATCTATGTTTTCACCTTCACGGGCAGCATTTCCTAAAAGATTTGTTAGGTTTGAGTATTTGGAGTCAGAGGTAACAGCTTCATTTTTCTCTCCAATAATCCGAAAAATAAGAGGACGAATCATGACAAAATAAACAAATAAAGCCGCGCCTAACAATAAAAGAAGGTCTATAATTTTTGGTTTAAAAATACTATTCATCAGTTTATTAAGCGCACTTACTTGCTCATCAAGCTCAGCGGTTTCGCTAAAACGCATATTTACAATTTTAATGGTATCACCGCGATCATCGCGAAACCCTGCAGCGGTTTTTACAAGATCGGTAATTTGAGTAATTTCTTCCGCCGATCGCGGTGCATATATTTCTTTACCTTCTGAATTTTTTGTATATGTACCATCAATCAAAACAGCTATTGATAAACGCTTAATAGTGCCGCTTTCCTTTATATGAGTACGTGTTGTGTTTGAAATTTCAAATGCTGTATTCTCATCTGATCGTGTTGCCTGGTTTTTACTTTGATTGGCTGAAGTGGCATTCGTATTTTCAGAAGGCAATGCATTTTGTACACTCACGGCGTCTGCAGCTGAACCTTCATTAGCGTTTGATCCTTCTGATGAATTTTGTATGGATCGTGCAACTTGCCCGTCAGGATTAAATTCAACAGATGTAAGTGTTACCTTATCAAAATCCATGTCAGCGTTAATTTCAGCCCGTGCGCGGCCAGCCCCCAATGTTTTTTCAAGCAATGATTCCAATGAACGTGCTAAGCGACTTTCATAAGATTGTCTAACGTCGTGTTGTCCTGTTCCAGGTTCACTTCTACCATCTGTTGATTCATGCCCACGTGCGAGTAATGTTCCTTTATCATCAATAATCGATATTTTATCAAGTGCTAAACTTGGTACAGCCGAGGCAACAAGATGCTGAATAGAAAGCACTTGATTAACGGATAAGCGTGACGTTCCTTTCATCTTTATAACAATAGAAGCACTTGGCATTGTTTTTTCAGATGAAAATAATTCACGTTTTGGCATAACCAAATGCACACGTGCTGATTGAACTCCCTGAATTGTTCGAACAGATTTGGCAAGTTCGCCCTCTGTCGCACGTAGAAAATTAATATCCATAAGGGCGTGGGTCGTGCCAAGAACATCTGTACGGTCAAACACTTCATAACCAATGGTTCCACCTGCTGGCAGGCCATCATTGGCTAGTTCCATACGGAGCTTTGAAATATGTTCAATAGGAACAAAAATTTGGTTTCCATCGCCTTTTACCTGCATGGGAATGTTCATTGAACGCAAACGTTCGATAATCTTCCCACCATCGCTTGGGTCAATTTGGGCAAATAATAGCCCCATTTCAGGCTCAGTTGTACGAACCATCAAGAAAATAAAAAACAAAATTGATGCAAGAATGATGCCAACAAGCGAGGCAACACGTGCATAACCAAGTTTTTCAATATATTCCTTAACGATGTCCACGCGGAAGCCTTTTTAGTGATCTCTATATACTAAAATACGCTATAAAATTTAAACAAATCGTTAACATTGGAAAAAAATGCCTATTATTTTTTATACACTTGGGAAATATATGCCGAGTCTTTTGAAAGATAGGTATTGTGGAGAGATATGTATACTCCTTGCAAATCATTTTGCGAAAAAATAATCATCCTCTATCAGGTATGAAAGCAGTAGATATTAGTTTACTCTCGTATCTAAGGTAGGTCATGAAAATCATTACCATCAAAGTCCAAAAAAGACTGTCTTGATGCAAGATTCCTGACCATTACCCCCCCTTACATAGTTCGAAGAGAAGCGTATGCCGTCAGAGCACGAATACCTGAATGAACCCACCCTTTCGTAGTTCGACATGACGACGGCAAAAGTTAACAAAATGATCTGAAGGAAGTATATTATACGTTATTAAAAAATCTCCCAACCTTTCATCTTCGGGCTTGCCTCGAAGATCTATCCTATTTCAAAGAAAAAGACACAGTGTAAAACAACAAACTGTATGCCGCTTCAATAGTAGAAATGCCAGATCAAGTTCACGCCTGACATTGGATAGAGAATGCTTCCTCGTGATGACAGAGGGGGAAATATATAAAATCTAAACCCGAATTGGAGGTGTTAATTAATTTTCTTTAATAAAGCGGCATGTAAATCAGCATTACCAGCGGCGATACTATTACAGCCAATAATATTCTTATTCCCTGTTATAGTCGTAACTGCGCCACCAGCTTCCTGAATCATCAAAATACCTGCAGCATAATCCCATAATTTCATAGGCTCTTCAAAAAATATATCAAAACGACCACAGGCAACATAAGCTAAATCAAGAGACGCAGCCCCCATGCGGCGCACACCTGCTGAATACGGAACGACAGCCTTTAATCGATCTTGGAATATATCAGCATCACCGTGGTGTCCGTAAGGGGCACCAATACCAATTAAGGATTCATCAAAATTACGACGTGCGGACACGCGAATACGACGTTGATTGAGGAAAGCACCCTTTCCTTTTTCAGCCCAAAACATTTCGTCTTTAATTGGATCGTATGTTACACCTGCAATGATTTCATCTTCCATTTGAAGGGCTACCGTAATTGCAAATTGAGGAATACTATGCAGGAAATTTGTTGTTCCATCAAGAGGGTCAATAATCCACCTTTGCGTTGGGTCTTCGCCCAGTATAATGCCTGATTCTTCAGCAATAAAACCAAATTTGGGGCGCGCCTTCCTTAGCTCTGCAATCAAAATTGCTTCGGAACGATGATCTGCAGTTGACACAAAGTCACCAAGCCCTTTACGGGAAACTTGTAAGTGCTCAAGCTCGCCGAAGTCGCGAATCAAGCCACGTGCTGCTTTTTCAACAGCAGCTGTCATTACATTAACAAGGGCGGAACGTGTTGTAAAACGTGATGAAACATGCATTAATTTTTGGCTCTTTCAACATAAGTCGCATCTGCTGTATTCACAACAATACGTACGCCAGAACCAATATGTGGAGGCACCATAACACGTTGACCATTTGCTAACGTCGCTGGTTTAAAAGATGATGAAGCGGTTTGACCCTTTACAACAGGTTCAGCATCAACAATTTCAACAATAACGGTATCTGGCAATTGAACGCTAATCGGTCTGCCTTCATACATTGAAAGATTAACAATCATGCCATCTTGTAAAAAAATAGCTGAATCGCCAACAAAATCACGGGAAATACTAATTTGCTCAAACGTTTCTTGATCCATAAATACCAAATCGTCACCTTCTGCATAGAGAAATTGGTGTGGCATTTCATCCAGGTAAACACGTTCAACAGATTCAGCAGAACGGAAACGTTCGTTTAATTTAGTACCTTCAACAAGGCTCTTCATTTCGGCTTGCATATATGCACCACCTTTACCAGGTTGCACATGTTGCGTTTTTGTTACTGCCCAAAGCTTGCCTTGATAATTAATAATATTACCAACGCGAATTTCATTTCCGCTTATTTTCACGTCTAAATTTCCTAAGGATGATGGATTCAAAGAACTTGGTAGCGGAGGAGGGACTCGAACCCCCGACACGCGGATTATGATTCCGCTGCTCTAACCAGCTGAGCTACTCCGCCGAATTGTTCTTCATTTGTAACGTATTCCTTGGAATTTGTCAATCCTTTACACACTATTTTTTATAGTTTGAGATCTTTGTATGGCTTAGATTTTTAGAGGGAGTTTTAGGAAAATCGCAACAGAATACTTAAATATAGTTGAGGAAGGCTATGTAAGATTTGACGCGAAAATAACCTGAAAGGACGATCATGCAAAAGTCTCAAATTAAAGTTTACTCATAACCTCAATAATAATGATGGCAATCCCACCAAGTAGAATAAGTGAAACAAACCATTTTTTCATAAAAAAGGAAGATGATTGTTCACCAAGGGCAACCAAACAAGGCAAAATAATAGCAAGGATGCTCAGAGCAATAGCTGAAAACCCTAAAGCAAACACGAAACCCTCTGGGTAGAAAAGGGAAAAAATAAGTGGCATTGAAAATGTAAGTAAGGTAACAATCAGGCGTTTATGGCACGTTAAAGTCGATGCGTGTGTTGATATTTGATTTTCGTTAGAAAACCATTCTGATATATAATCAAATAATCCCATAGCGACACCTAAAAAAGATGTTGTGATTACTAAAAATGTAAAAACATTCATTAATAGAGCGAAATAAGGATGTCCTGTCTTTGTCGCTAACTGAGCAATAAAAAATCCTACATCACCTGTGTTTTCAAAAGTTATACCTAAAATACCGAGCGTTAATGCCTGCCAAACACCATAAACGAGGAGTGGTATGACACTGCCAATAAAAATACTTTTATAAATGCTTTTTTTGTCGCCATCTAAGTAATTAATTAAACTTGGCAGACTTCCGTGGAATCCAAATGAAGCGAAAAAAATAGGAATCATATAATGGAGTGACATGCTTGTTAATGTGTGTTGATCCGTTAGATTTTTTAGCGTTACAAAAGGTAATATAATAATAACAATTGTAAGAAATGCGATGCATTTTGCGATAAACAAGAACCGATTCGCATAATCCACTATCTTTGTGCATGTGGCAACAAAAAGTCCAAATATACATGTATAGCCAATAGCAAGTAACGATTGATTTATATGGAGATCGCGATGTACAATGGAACTGCTTCCCGAAATATAGGCAGACAATAATGACCAAAAGAGCATAAGAAGACTGAATGCTGCTATGTTCTTTGCAAAGAGCCCAAAGCGCTCTTCTACAATGATGGCAATGCTTTTCCCTTTACCATGACTAATCTCAACCATAATATAGGCTGCACACATCATGTAAAGCCACATACCAATTAATAAAAAAAGACTGTTGGAAAAACCAAATTGAGCTGATGTCATTGGTAAAGCAAGCATACCTGCACCAATTGTTGTGCCCGCGATAAGAAGTGTCGCACCAATAAATTTTTGATTCATACGATTCTTTCTTAATTATGGTGTATTAAGAGCCAAATATGTTAAAAAACGGAACAACGTGTGTCCCGCTTTTGATAACCATTTGCTTGATAATTATTTAACCAGCGGCAGCGACTGCCGTTCCTGATAATGCTGTTTTTGGTGGTGTGTTTGGCATAACATTACCATCAATATCACGCATCACAACCTTTGATTGTTCCCGTAACTGCATCACAATCTTAGCCGCTTCACGTGTTGATACCGCACGAACAAGTTCAGCTTTGATATCCTCAAGCGCTGGTGGTTGCACAACACGTTTGTCTTCAACACGAATAACACTATACACAGCATCACCATTTTCACCTGCTTTTCCAAGCACAACAGGTTCAGGAATAAGTGTTGCTTTTGTTGCTTTAAATAAGACATCTGCTAAATCTGTAGGCATTTCTTTTTTAGGAATATACCCTAAATCGCCATTTGTTTCTTTGGTGTTTGTATCAATTGATTTCTCTTTAACACAGTCATCAAATTTCTTACCAGCTTTGATTTCTTTAATAACAGCTTCCGCTTCTTCTTTTGTTTTGAGCATGACGTGGCGTATGCGAATTTCCATATCATCTTTTGGATAAATTTTAAGGAATTCCTTATACGCTTCGCTGAGCATTTCAGGTGTGATTACTTGTGCGAGTTGCTTATCAAGGTAAGCGCGTTGAATTAATCCTTTGCGTAATTCTTCTTGTTTTTTTAGTAAATCTGCAGATGTTTCCAACCCAGCCTTTTTCGCCGCTTCGATCAGCAGCTTTGTATCGGCTACACGCATCAATAGTGGCTCAAATAATTGATGGAATGGGGCACCTTTTAATTGCTCCGGCAATGTTGTTAAGCTTTCGCGAACTTGCCCAAGGGTAATTTTGTCACCGTTTGTAAATACACCAACGACCATTGAGTTATCAAGTGCCTTTTCATTAACGGCTGAGAAGTCTTTGCGCTCAGCTGGTTTTGGCGCATCTTTATCAGGAACAAGACCTGGCATTGGGGGCATTTCAGGGAGAGGCATTGGCTTAGCATCAAGCCCTGTTAATTGCAAGCCAGACTCTTTACGTAAGCCTTCAAGTACTTTTGCTGCATACTGCGGAGTTATACCTTTTTCAATTTGTGGTTTAATCGCTTCAAAAGGTGCTGGTTGTAATGGGCGTTTATCTTTAATAAAGAATACGCTATATCCTTGATCTGGAATTTGTATAACCTCAGGAACTACAGCGCCTTTTTCAGTTTGATATAAGGCTTCATTCTTAAGATCCGTCTTTCGAATCCAACCAAGATACCCCTTATTGGGCTTCGTTGTTTCATCAACTGATTTAGCTGTGACTGCAGCCGTAAAACGCGCCTCTAAATTGCCACGTGTCGCTGTTAGTTCTTTAAGTGCTTTTTGTGCTTCTTCTTTTGTCTTAAACAAAATATGCTGTACTTCGCATTCCATTTCATCTTTTGGAATCAATTTTAATAATTTATCATACTCAGCACGCAAAATGTCATCGTTAATAAGCTTTGCTGATTCTTTATCAAGGAATGCGCGTTGTAGTAATAACTCTTTTGCATCAAGAATACGCTTTTGAACATCTGCATCTCGATCGAATCCTGCCGTCATAGCAGCATCTAATAAGATTTTGCTGTTAACCAAGCGATTTAATAAACTAACGTAAAGTTTTGAAAAAGGTGCTTCACGCATTTTTGCAGGTAATTCCATTAAAAGCGCTTGAACTTGACCAAGTGTAATTTTACTACCATCTAAAAACTCAGCAACAACACGGCTTGTATCGCTTAAATTTGTATCAGCCTTAGCAGTTCCTATTGATTCTGCTGTTGTGGATTTTGCATCAGCAAATTTTGTTTCTACTTTTGCTTCCTCTACTTTTACGCCTGCTTTTATGTCACTCACCAAATTGACAGAGGCACCTATCGAAAGCATTAACAATGCTTTTAATAATGAAGTTTTTGCCATCATAGACAATATCCTTTTAAGTCTAAATTGTTCATGTCTTGGATTATAGCAACGCAATGTCCTTTTCTGCGAGTCAAATTTGCGTAAATGCTAGAATTTTTTATGTATTTAGGTTAACCTTGATCAAGAAGTAAATTTTTACGCCTACTGAGTGCTCATATTTTAATGAGCATCGGATGTGTTTTATAAATGATAGACTCTATAAACAGAGATAAATTTTGAGGTTAATATGATGATTAAAACGTTAGTGCAAAAAGTTTTTGGTTCTGCAAATGAACGAACCATTAAAAAATACGCACGCCTAGCCCAGCAGATTAATCAGCTTGAAAATGATTTTATTGCATTGACAGATGATCAACTAAAAGCAAAAACCTCTGAATTCAAACTGAGATTAAAGAATGGTGAAACGTTAAGCGATATTTTACCAGATGCGTTTGCAACAGTTCGTGAAGCCTCAAGGCGTGCACTTAAAATGCGTCCGTTTGATGTGCAGCTTATTGGTGGCATGATTTTGAATCAGGGTATGATTACAGAAATGCGCACTGGTGAAGGAAAAACACTTGTTGCCACCCTGCCCGTTTATTTGAACGCCTTAACAGAAAAAGGTGTGCATGTTGTAACGGTGAACGATTATCTAGCAAAACGTGACTCTGATGAAATGGGGATTTTGTATCGTTATTTGGGACTATCAACAGGGTGTATTATTCATGGATTGAATGATAGCCAACGCCGTCAGATGTATGCTTGCGATATTACATACGGAACAAACCATGAATTTGGTTTTGATTATCTGCGTGATAATATGAAATTCCGTTTAGAAGAAATGGTCATGCGTCCTTTCAATTTTGCGATTGTTGACGAATGTGACAGTATCCTTATTGATGAAGCGCGTACGCCGCTTATTATTTCAGGTTCTGCTGAAGATTCATCTGAAAACTATAATGCAATTAATGCTTTGATCCCTTCCCTTTTGGATGAAGATTTTGAAAAGGATGAAAAACAACGTTCAGTAACATTAACGGATAGTGGTGTTGAAAAAATTGAGAAATTGCTTTTTGCTAATAATTTAATAAAAGGTAATGGTCTTTATGATGTGCAAAACATCGCGATTGTGCACCATGTCAATGCAGCCTTAAAAGCACATAAGATATTTGTACGTGATGTGGATTACATTGTAAAAGACGGTAAAGTCGTCATTATTGATGAATTTACAGGCCGTATGATGGATGGACGTCGTTATTCAGATGGCCTGCACCAAGCTTTGGAAGCAAAAGAAGGTGTTCAGGTTGAAATGGAAAACCAAACATTGGCTTCCGTCACATATCAGAATTTTTTCCGCCTTTATCCAAAAATGTCAGGTATGACGGGCACAGCGATAACAGAAGCGACCGAGTTTGAAGAAATTTATAATTTGTGCCCCATTGAAGTGCCTACTAATTTGCCAATTTCGCGTATTGACTATGATGATGAGATATTCTTAACAGCAATTGAAAAATATGACGCCGTTTTGAAACAAATTCGTGAATGTTATGCGCGTAATCAACCTGTTCTTGTGGGAACAACCAGCATTGAAAAATCAGAATTTATTGCAAGTCTGCTTAAAAAAAATAAGATTCCTCATCAAGTGCTAAATGCGCGTTATCATGAACAAGAAGCTTACATTATTGCCGACGCAGGTCGTTATGGTGCCGTTACGATTGCAACAAACATGGCGGGTCGTGGTACGGACATTAAACTTGGTGGTAACGTTGAGATGCGTATTGAACGTGAGCTTGCTGATGTACCGGAAGGTGCGGAACGAGATCGTTTAATCGAAGCGATTCGCCTTGATGTTGAAGCTGATCAAAAACGTGTAAAAGAAGCAGGTGGTCTTTTTGTAATTGGCACAGAACGTCATGAAAGCCGACGTATTGACAATCAATTACGTGGTAGGTCAGGGCGTCAAGGGGATCCAGGCGCGTCACGTTTCTATATTTCACTTGAAGATGATTTAATGCGTATTTTTGGTTCGCAAAAATTAGATGTGATGCTTCGCAAGCTTGGTGTTGAAGACGGTGAAGCCATTTCGCACCAATGGATCAACAAAGCATTAGAACGTGCACAACATAAAGTTGAAGCCCGAAACTTTGATATTCGTAAACATCTATTACGTTATGATGACGTAATGAACGACCAACGTAAAATTATTTATGAACAACGTAAAGAGTTGATGAATTCAGAAGATATTTCTGAAATGGTTGCAAATATGCGTGAAGAGGTGATTCATGATTGTGTTGATGCTCATATTCCAGAAAATACATTACCAGAGCAATGGAATACAATAGGATTACATGCTGAAGTTATTCGATTATTTGCTTTTGATATTCCGATTAAAGCATGGATTGATGATGAAGAAATTACAGCCTTTGAAATAAAACGTCGTATTCATAAATTGCTCGCTGAGTTGATGACAAAAAAGGAAGAGGAATTTACCAGTCAAACAATCCGTGTTGCTGAAAAAACATTATTGTTGCGTTTACTGGATCAAGCTTGGAAAGATCACCTACTATCACTTGATCATTTGCGTCAGGGAATTAATCTTCGTGCGTATGCGCAAGGTAATCCGCTGAATGAATATAAACGTGAAGCCTATAATTTATTCCAATTTATGTTAGGACGTGTTAAGGCTGAACTTGTATCAACACTCTCTCATTTTGAATTTTCAGTATCATCTGGTATGTCAATTGAACGCGCATTAATGCCAGAGATTAATTTTGATGATATGGATGAAATGTTGCCAAATTGGTTATCAGATGATAATGAAGCGATGCCTGTTCCACCAAAGTTCAATACATTGCAAACACGTCAGTCAGCGTTAGAATTTGACCCTGCAAATCCTGAAACATGGGGACGTGTACCACGAAATGCTGATTGCCCATGTAGTTCTGGTAAGAAATACAAATATTGCCATGGTGCTGTTTCGTTTTAGGTGATAGGTTTCCTTATTTTTAACCCTTGTTTCAAACACAAGGGTTTTTTAATTCCCTTTAAAAGGGTATGATGGCGCCAATTAGCTAATGATGAAAGAAAATTTTAATGCGTATCCTTTTTTGTGGAGACGTCGTTGGTCAAAGTGGTCGCGATGTTGTTGTCAGAAACCTTCCTATTCTGAATGATAAACTAAAACTTGATTGTGTTATTGTGAATGCTGAAAACGCAGCGCATGGATTTGGTATTACGCCAGGTATTTGTCGTGATCTCTACAAAGCAGGAACGCATGTGATATCAACAGGCAATCATGCGTTTGATCATCGTGATATTATGGCGCATATGAGTTCTGATAAAAACATCATTCGTCCCATTAATTATCCTGCAGCAACACCAGGGCGCGGTTACACAGTCTTTACAACACCAAGAGGAAAAAAGGTGCTGGTCGTGAATGTAATGGGGCGTCTTTTTATGGATGCACTCGATGATCCATTCGCTGCCATTGAAGATGTATTTAAGACATATACCCTTGGTGGTCTCGTCGACGCCATTGTTATTGATATACATGCTGAAGCAACATCTGAGAAAATGGCCATGGGACATTTTTGTGATGGCAGAGCCAGTTTAGTTGTTGGCACACACACCCATATACCAACAGCTGATTGTCAAATTTTACCGAATGGCACAGCTTATATGACAGATGCAGGTATGTGCGGGGATTATAATTCGGTCGTGGGGATGGAAAAGGATATACCCCTTTATAAGTTTACCCGTAAAACACCGCCACCAGCGCGTATGCAACCTGCAACAGGAATTGGCACTTTATGTGGCGTTTTTGTTGAAACAGATGATGTAACGGGTCTTGCAAAGGCTATAAAACCAATCCGTCTTGGTGCACGTCTTAATCAAACCTCATTGGATGATTTTTAAAGATTATCCTTTAAACATATACTTTCATCTAAAACTATTGACAAGGCTACCGCATAGTAAATGCCACCCGTCCACAAGCACAAAAAAGATAAGCTTAAACGGTAATGAAATCATCACTGGCGGTAGCATCATCATACCCATTGACATCAAAATTGATGCAATAGACCTACTGCGTAAGTCTTTCCGCCTCCTCTGATGAATGAGTTGTCAAAGCGCCCCCAACCCATTTTATTTTTTATGCCGTAGCAAATCCATTTTTCAGATTCACAATCCCTGCAATAATATGGAATTTAATGCCATAACGTTT
>CANLGW010000045.1 GCA_947490395.1 Alphaproteobacteria bacterium | reverse complement strand
CTAAAATACTTTCGTGTTTGATTCATGATTCAAATAACTTCATGCACGTTATACACGATGTATAAACCGTTTTTTTTAAAAGTCTACGAAAAATAGTTTTAAAAACCCTTATTATTCAAGACCTGTGTGGCTTGGCGGGAACTGCTGTTAAGATATACGTTAATTATTTTAACATTTATAAGAAAAATAAGCGTTAACGTTAAAATAGCTTTTTAAAAACGGCTATGAGTTGACTGATTTTTTTCTTTACACGGTGTTTGATTATTTCTTTTGCAGATATATTTTCAATTTTCAAACTAATACATTGCGATGCCAGTGAATAGGTCAAAAATGGAAGGTTACGAAATTCTTTTGGTAACATTTTGGCATAGCATTCGGAAATAATACGGTATTGGAACGGTAAAATTTGCTGATCGGTATGGCCAATATGATTTGTACCGACTAAATTATAGATAAATGTGGGCTCTACCGATACAACCAGTTTTAAATTATTTAAGATTGCAGCAACGGGGAGATATTGATCTGTGAATGAAAAACCATAATGATCGTACCAGCCACCAATTTTGATAAAATTGTCTTTCGTTATTAAAATATTTGTCCCACCCAAATAGTTTAGACCAAAAAGTGATGGCAACAACGCATCACCAAGTGTCAATGAAAGAACATTCGGTACGTTTTTATCGTGATATGCTACATAAAAATTTGTACTTATGATGTCAGCGCGTGTTTTGTGGGCAATTGTGACAAAGCGCGAAATTTCATCAGGCATCGCTGTATCATCATCATCCATAAACATCAGCCATTCGCCATTTGCATGGGGGACGAGATTATTCCGTGCCGCATTCATGAATTGATTGTCTTGATAAAATAAGTGCCATCCATGTTTATGCATGAATGGTTCAATCGTTTGTTTTAAGATTTCTTTGTTTTGATCCGTTGATCCATCATCCATGACGAGCACTTCGAAGTGTGGGTAATCTTGTACTTCAAGACTTTTTAATGCCTCAATCAGTTGGTCAGGGCGGTTATAATGCGATATGCATACGCTTACAAAAGGTTGTGCAATGACACTTGGTTGATCTGTCTCGATAGGCGTCATTGTCGTTGGGTTTAAGCGTCCCACCAGATCTCGTATAAAATTTTTCCATTTATTCTGAATGTCGTGTTGGGAAAAACGTGGGCGTATAGAGGTGATGGAGGATATTTCAAGCGCCTCAATTAATTTTGAAGCGAGTGGGGAAGGGTTTAATACAGAAGAGAGCACTAAATCGACATCAGATTCATGAATAAAGGTTTCTAACGTGCCATTTTTTTGCCCAATAAAGCGGATACCATTGTGCGTAGCCATAAGATCATGATAAAAAGAACATGCACGGCTTGTCCGTATAACAAGGCGATTGGGCGCTGCTATGTAATCTATTAAATCCGTAAGATTCGGCATGGCAAGGTGCATCACACGCCCTAAAAAGGTTGGATTTTCCTGTAAAAAAGGATCTATTGAACCATGTCCGATAAATGTAATTGAAATATCCTTAAACAGATCGGGCTTTTGTGCGTATGCCCGTTTTATGGTGCTTGAAAAAATGTCACATCCATTAAGTGTGATCAAATCACCCATAAAGACCAGTTCATTAATAAAGGAATTCATCTGTGAAACTATACTGGTTTTGCTCCAATAAAGTGGTGGCATTACGTAGGAAGAATCAGGGTAACTCCATCCCTTTTTTGCCAACAGATCATGCATATCTTGGGTGAATGTTACGACGGCATCGGCTTGCTCTATTGATTTTTGTTCAATATGCGTCGTTATATAAGGCTGAATTTCAGGTACACTTGTGTTGCTAACATCCCACAGTAATTCTTGTGGGCGTATCAGCGTGCCAACAAGCAGTGTATTTTGAAATCCGTAGCCTTGGCGTTTTGCTTCTGTTAGATAATACCCATATCCCATTGCATCATTATAGAAAATAATGTCAGCGTCTTGATTTTTTGCCCATCGGTAGATTTCGAACGCTTTATACAGATTTGGTGCATCACGGCCAAAGGCTTGCCCCTGCCATTCAGGCAAGGTAATAATTGATATACCGTGATAATCTTGTGTTTTTTGTGCCGTGCGGGCATCTGCTTCATTAAGCGTCAGAAGTGTGACCGCATGCCCTTCATCCCGTAAAAATTGAGACAAAAAATAATTATATACACTTGCCTCTGTAAATTCAGAAACACCATAAAGTTCATCAGCAATAATAAGAATTTGTTTTTTCATCATTAATTTCATTTGAATATCGATTTAATACTATCTATAAGTTGTTTCAATCTTACCTTGATACGATACAAAATAACCTCTTTTGCAGAAACATACTCTATTTTACTACGCTCAGCTTTTTGATGAAGTGAGTACGCTAAAAAGGGGAGGTGACGCAATTCATGGGGGAGCATTTGTTCATAAGATTGTGATACGGTATTATGCTGAAAATGTGTTGTATTACCAACATTGTTCATAATATGTGCCTGGCCTACTTGGTTATAAATAAAAGTAGGTTCAATAGAAACTTCAACTTTAATGCCTTTTTTTACGGCATCAATAAGCAATTTTTGATCTGAACATACAAGACCATATAACTCATGCCATCCGCCTAATTTTTCTAATGATTTTTTATTAATAAGTAAATTAGTATCGCCGAGATAATTATCACCTATTATCGTTGGCATTAAAGCATTTCCAAAAGTTAACTTCAACATATCGAATTCAAATTTATTTTTATTTGCAATTAAATAATTGGTAAGGACAATATCTGCTTTTGTCTTTTTGGCAATTCTGATAAATCGACTAATTTCATCTTTCAAAGCAATATTATCGTCATCCATAAACATTAACCATTCGCCTTTAGCATGAAGAACAAGGTTATTACGTGCTACATCTGGATATTGATTTTTTTGATAGAAAATGCGCCATCCCTTTTCTTTTAAATAGGGCTCTACATCTTGTTTTAAACGTGCCCGCGTTTCTTCAGATGAACCATCATCCATAATTAAAACTTCAAAATTTTTATAAGTCTGCTGTTCAAGGCTTTTTAAAGCATCCATTAATTGATCAGGTCGATTATAATGCGCCATGCAAACACTAACAAGTGGCATTGAATTATCGATAATTTCTTCTGTCGTCTTAATTGCTTTTACTCTCGCAATTATATCTGTATTAAATTTTTCCCAAAATTCATTAATTTCAGTCACTTTATAGCGCGGTCTAATATGAGAAAGCTTTTTCTGCTCAAGCACAGTGCATAATTTATCAGCTAAGCTGCGTATATTTAAAGCAGGTGTTAAGACGCAATCAATGTCTTCAGTTTCAATTTTTTCTTCAAAAGAGCCATTTTTGCATCCAATAAAATTGACTTTATTATAAATCAATTTTTCTTGTGTATAATTTAATAAATCAGCACGTGATGTATAGATAACAAGTCGATTTGGATCTTGTATATAGCGATCAATATAGGCTTCATCAAAAGTTTTAATATGATTTACTTTAGTAGCAAGCTCTGGATTAAATGCTTTGAATTCATCTATTGAACCTTCACCAATAAAGGTAATTGTCATATTATCAAAAAAAGTTGGATTCTTTACATATGCTGCTCTTAGCATTTTGGAAAAAATATCATATCCATTATGAAAATCTAAATTTCCGATATAGATAATTTCATTAATGGAAACGGACTTTTCCGTGTTATCGCCAGATCGTGTTTTTGCCAAATAAGGAGCGGGAATTACGTTTGTATCCTTGGGGTATGTCCATCCTTTTTTTAAAAATAAATCAAAAGAATAGCGTGAATGCGTCAAAAGAATATTGGCATGTGTTAATGATTTTTCTGCAATATGCGCTGTTATATAATTTTCAATATTAGAATCAACGTTATTAGACATATCCCATACCCATTCCATAGGTCGGTGCATTGTCCCAATTAAAAGTGTTTTGTCAAAAGCATACCCTTGACGTTTTGCTTCTGTTACGTAAAAACCTAATCCATTGTAATCACTATAAAAAATTACATCATACGGTTTATTGTTGAGAAAGCGATAGATTTCAAAAGATCGCGCTACATTTGTTTGATTAATAATAGGAACGTCTGTCCACGCAGGTAATGAAAGAGAATTCATGCTATGGTATAAGGCTTTTTTTTCTTTATTATTATTCTTATTTTTTTCATCAACATAGAGAAAATCAACGTTATGTCCTTGTTGTTTTAAAAAGGTTGAAAGATAATAGTAATACTTTTCTATATCATTTCCTGTAGCTTCTTCAGGAATGATAATTAAAATATTTAATGTATTGTTAATCCTTTCTTCAGCGGCACTTTCTGATCTCCATATGAAAAAGGAGATAACAAACGCTATTATATAATACATTATATGAGATTTTTTCATTTCATATGACTTTCATAGAATTCTTGGATTTGTTTGTTTTTTAATACCAGTAAAGCCTCAGCTCGTTTTTTATTTTCAATTAAATAAGGCAGCATTTTCTTATATGTTTCCGGTGTTAAGGAATTGCAAATTCGAATCACATCATCAATATCTTTAGCAATAAACATGCCACGTTCATCAAAATAATCCGTTATATTCGGGCAACCGATGTAAATGGGAATAACCATGGATGCAAAACAACCAATAATTTTTTCCGTGAAATAATTAGTCTGTTTACAATTTTCAATGGCGATATTAAATTGGCTACCAAAAATCCATTTTTTTGAACGTGTTGGCATGACATGGGGTTGATATTCGGCAGTGTAGTTTGCAATGTCTGATTTTGAAACATAGAATTCTTTGGGGGTTTTAATAGCGTCTTTATTTTGCCACAAAAGCTCACGCATATAATAGTTTTCTGTTGTTTTTGAATGGTACGCTTTATTGCCCGCCCCACCGAAACTGAGTAAGAAGCTCACACTGAATGTTTTTTCAGGTGCAATTTCTTTTATTTCACTTTCGTCTAAAAAGGTGCACATAAATCCTGGAATAATCCGTTCATTTGGTGTGTCAATTTTAATGCCCGTAAAGAATAAATCATAGCCTGATGCAATGCGTTTCATATACGCTTGATACTCACTGCTTGTGTGACCATAGGGGCACGTAAAAAGAGGTTCATCTGTATAATTCGCAAAATTTAACATGAGTGGGTTGACCCTACCTTCTGTTGGATAATTATTGTAACTGTATAAGGCGTGCCAAATATAATGAAATTCTTGCCCTTTAATGTCCATAGGCATAAATTTCTTTTTTTCATATGACATAGTTACATCAAAATCAGCAGGTGACTTTAAAAATGGGCTTCTATAAAAACTAGGAATGTCTCCATCTTTTAAGATCACTTTTAGTCCGCGCGCCATCATTGGTTTAAAACAAGTAGGAATAGTTTTGAAACTAATTGATGATAGCACGATATGAACATTATGTTTATTTTGCCGTAAGAAAGCTTCCGCTGCTATCCAGGCACGGTAAACTTCAGATTCATTTTTTACAAAAATCTCAGCATTCTTTGCATCTACTTTAATCGTATGTGCGGGTTGATGTAGAAAATCAACGAAAGGATTTCCCTTGCATGGCCACAGACGATCTTTATAAAGGGTGACATTAAACCAGTCATTTGGATCACAGTGTTGTTTGTAGTCGCCCTTCCATCCATGCTGCATGAAATGATCAATGGGTTTTAGATTTGTTTCATGCAACGCACGAGCGTAATTTTTTCTATAAAATTCTTCATCAAAATAAGGTTCGATTAATTTTTTATCGGCTTTGTATTGCGTGCTGATAAGGGGCATAACACGTTTTTTATAAACATGTGTAATACGGTCTTTTGACAGCAGTATATTAAATGCAATCGATAAGGTTAAGAGGGAATAAAGAATAATTTTTTTCATTTAGAGCTTGCATTTCTTTTAAAAAAGTTATTGACGAAACGAGATGCCTTTAATTTTAATAAGTCGCACCTCAGTGAAACACTCAATTCACGACGTCTATGGTGGATAAAATCGGCGCCTCTATCTTTGTCGTCACCTATTAGCAATATCTCAGATGGATGTTTATGATAAAGCATTGATAAAATTGCTTGGTCATGACGATGATCTTTAAAATCGGGAAATTCACCATGTATGCTTGGTATATCTGTTATTAAACGTTCATCAGTGCAGTAAGTTAGCCACTCACTTATAAATTTTCGTGATTCTTTTGTATTGCGAATAATAATTCCCAAACCCGCATCAATATGGGTTTCATCCCGATACTTTTCATCCATGTTCATGATGACATAAACATCTTTTTTTACGTAAAATCGATTCGGACAATTATCAAATAAAAGAATATCTTTCTTAGCGCTATTTAATTTTTTTATATATGTTTCGGGTTTTCCTAAAAATATAACACCAGAATCCATATAAAAGAGAAAGTCACCCTCTTCTATTTTAGTCAATGTTTTTAAAATAAAATAGGGTTTCCATAGCCAATAGCCTGAACCACGTTTTTGATCCAGTATTTTTTTATGCTGTTCGTAGAATGCACGATCGATATGCCGTTTCTTATAATTGATGACGGCATCGAATCCTTTATTGAGTGTAATATAGGTTAGAAAGTTTTGATTAGCCTCATAAACACCACCATCACCAAATGAAATTAACCAGTTTTGCGAAGGAGCTGTGGATGTTACGGGCTGTTCTAGCGAGATATCATTTTTTAAAAGAAAATATTTACCAACTAAAAATAAGCATAGACTATGCGTTATTAATAAAGTTAGCAACAAAATTAATATATTTCTAAAATTAAAGAGTTTATTCTTCATCATTTTTTCTCAAAACGTAATTTATTCCTGCATAAAAATTTGACAAAGTACTAGTTGAAGTGTTTCATGATTCGATGTTTTAATGCTAGCCAAGCAAGTGAAATATTGATATCACGGCGCTGATGAATCATAAAATTGTGATCATTATCTGCAATAATGACATCATCGGGCTCTTTGTAATAAAGGAGCGTTAACACAGCCTGGTCATGTCGATGATCCTTGAAATCAGAAAACTCACCATTTACACTCTTTTGATCTGTAAGAATACGTTTGTCTTGACAATATTCAAGCCATTTCTTGATAAAGGCACGTGATTTTAGCGTGTTTCTAATAATCAAAAGGCCTCCAGCCATTTGTGGATAATCACGATATTTCTCATCCATTTCCATGAAGGCAAATGTATCTTTTTTTGTATAAATTCTATTTGTGTGGCTATTTTGATAAAGAATTACATCTTTATTATTCTTTATCATTTTGTCAATATATGGATAAATGCAGCCCAAGAACATAACACCTGCATCTAAATACATGAGGACATCGTCTTCTTGCATCATATTGAGGGTTTTTAAAATAAAGTAAGGTTTCCATAGCCAGTAACCTACACCGCGTTTTTGGTCCAATAGTTCTTTATTTTTTTGGTAAAATTCATTGTCAATATCCCTTTTTTTATAATTGATAATAACATCAAATCCTCTGTTAATTGAATTTTGGGCATTAAAATTTTGCCCAGCCTCATAAACATCGCCCTTGGCAAAACTAATCATCCAATTTTTTGTTTTAAATTCAGGCTTAATTGGTTGAACAAGTGAGATATCTTTTTTCAAAAAGACATACTTTCCTGTCAAAAATGCACATAAACTGTGTGTTAGGATTAACGAAAATACGATTACTACTATTTTCTTCAAACTGATTTTCATTTTAACAAGATACCATTTTCACGAGTTATTTATTTTTAAAATACGGAACGAATAAAATTTCTTATTCTTTTCAAAAAGCCAGGCTTTGAAGGCTCTTTGATGGGTTCATTGGGCGTTGCTGTTTGTCTTAAGAAGTTCAATAAATCCGCCGTGTAGGCAAAACGGGCAATAATATCAGGACTTTCTTTTCGAACATAATAATTATTTAATCCATCAAAAAGTACTAGGGTATAATCTGCATCACGCAAGATCGATCCCCATTCTTTTGAACCATCGATAGCGCTTGGACTCATAACCTCAATACAAATAACAAACGGGCGATGTTTTTTAAGGTCAAGACCGAGTAATACATCTTTTTCAGAACCTTCGACATCAATTTTTAGAAAATGAACATCTTGATCTTTTGGAACATGCTTTTCAAAAACCTTATTCATGGTTGTGACAGGTACCTTATAAGATGTCATCTTATAATTCTGCTTTTCTAAGGTTTCTTTTTGGTCCTTTTTGGTTGTTGATAATGCAGAAGCCCATTCTTGCCCTTTTTCAGGTACGACTTCATTTAAGGTTTCTTCCCCATCTTCTTTTCCAACAAGAATATTTAGGTTTATATCATTCGGTCTAATCGATTGAAGTTTATCAAAATAGCGCTTAATTGGTTCAATTGAAATACCTTTCCAACCTTTTTTATAAAAGTAGTATGATACGTTTATGGTTTTAGGTTCATGGGCACCTACATCAATATAAAATCCTTTACCTTCGCCTACTTCTTTTGAGAAAACAGAGGCTAAAATAGCATCTTCACCAACTTGTGAATAAAAGATTTCTGGATCTACAGATTTTTGAAATAAAACATGCTGACAGTTATCAATATAAACATTTGGGTAAATTGGTTTTTGCTCATTAGCAAATAAATGAATATTAAATGAAAATAAAACAACTGTAATAATCAATATACTTCTAAAAAACATTCTAAAAAATCCTTTTTTTACTCTCAAAACAAGGGAGTCGATTCACCTAAGTCGTTCAACTTCTTTCAGTATACCGCCATCCATTTTTATAATGTGACTACAGTCTTTTAATTTTGATAACCGATACGCGATTATGATCTTTACTCAGTTTTTATTAATTTGGAATAAAATTCCCATATAAAGGTTTATTTATGTGCTATTATCTCAAAATCATATGGTTTCTTCGTAGGGCAGTTTTCCTTGTCAATTGGTAATGGATGTTTTTGATTTTGGGCTATCTTAGCTTTAGTAACCAATGATTTATTAATAAATGTTAACTCAAGTGCCTTGGGGATCTTTCCAGTAGCAGAAATAGCTTCAAAATTTTCAGGTACACAATTATTTCCATGGATATGCACTAGATAAAAATATTTACTTAATTCAGTCAATAATTGATTGGCTAATACTACTTCTTTATGTCGTACAAAATGCATCTCAAGTACGATACCTGTAATATTGTGAGCATGTGAATATATATCCTTAAATGCTTCATATTCAGCACCTTCCACATCCATTTTTATAAAAACTTTTTTACCTTCAAGTTTTAATTTCTTTATTTGCTCTGGATAGGTAGAAAAAGCTTGTACCATTTTTTGATAGTGGTAGATGTTTGCAGTATTAGTTATACATTCCCTAATTAATGTACATAATGGGTTTTTTATGGTAATGGTTTCTACAGCGCAATCAAATCCAAAGGATGGTTTCTTATAGTTATCGGAAAATTGCTCTTCAAAAGAAATATCATCACAAATACCATACCCCAATAGAACATCAGCTTTATAAAAGGCAACTTCGGGCACCACATATCCACCATCACCCTCGCGACCATGCCTAATCATTTTGAGGGATCCATTAGTATCCTCAACATCATAAACCTTAAGTTTTGATGCTAAAATGTTTAATTGTAATTCATTACTTAATAAATCGCGTTCTTGTGTTAATTGCGTTATAATATTATTTTTTTTATGACGATTGAATAAAAAGAAAATAGATTCTACTGCAATCAAACAAACGAGAATTGTGACGCCTATGTGTATTTTTTTCAAATTAAATTTCATTATATTTCCTTGTTGATTTGTAAAACGATAAAATTAAAATTACTTCGCCTTAACTTCCCTTAACACGCCGCCATCCATCTTCACGATGCGATCGCAATCTTTTAACGTTGTCAACCGATGCGCGATCATGATCACGGTTCGATTTTGGCTCACCGCATGGATTGTTTCCATCAGCTTTGCCTCTGTTTCATTGTCTAACGCAGACGTTGCTTCGTCAAAAACGAGCACATCTGGGTTTCGATACAGCGCACGTGCAATTGCGATACGCTGACGCTCTCCCCCTGATAGGCGAACACCCCGTTCACCTGTCATTGTTTGTACACCCATCGGTAGTTGCTCAACAAACTTACGCAATTGCGCGGCATCAATAGCAATCTGTAATTGAGCCTCGTTTATAGTATCAATGGGCACGCCGAACGCAATATTAGCGGCAATTGTATCGTCCGTCAAATAAATAGATTGCGGCACGTAACCAATGTGTTGATGCCATTGGTAAGAACAAACAGGGTACTGTCCATCCACTAAAATCGTGCCCGCTTTTGGCTTTAAAAGTCCCAGTAACAGATCAACCATCGTTGATTTACCAGAACCTGTTTCGCCGACAATACCAATACATTGTCCTTTGTGAATGGTTAGGTTAATCGCAGACAACGCGTTTTTTTCAGCAGCGTGATAGGCAAAATCAACATCTTTGAATGTGATTGACTCATTAAATGTAAAATTAGGGACATCTACGTAATTTTCACGTCCGCCAATAGAATGATATTCATCATAAATGCGTTCAATGGATGGAATAGCAGCTTTAAATGCATTTAAATGATTGATCACACGGTTAAGGCCTGGCATCAGGCGAAACCCTACATATAAATACCCCCCTAAAATGCCAATCATCTGGGAGGGGCTTTCATTTTCTAGGCATAAAACGGCAATTGTTGCGACGAATAAGCCAACAAACAGAACTTCAATTACCATGCGGGGTAATGAATCAACGGCTTTTTGGATAGCTTGTACGCGGGCCTTTTTTCGGGAATGAAAGCGATAGGCATCAATAAAGGCTTCGCGTTTGCCAAGCAATACAATTTCTTTAAACCCATGAAAGAATTGTAATAACGCCTGATTACTGTGAAGCGCTGATTCTTGAGAGCGTTGACCAAAGCGATAAAAATGGGGGAGTAAAACCTTTGTGATAACAACGCTCAGCAACCCGCCAATGCAAAAGATAGCTAATGCTAGAGACGGGTTCATGTAAATAATCACACCAATTAAAAACAGGAAGACAGTGCTTTCAGACAGAATACTTGCCATATAAATGATGCCATTTGAAAACATTTGTTCTGCATCTATGCCGATTACATTGAGTCCTAACGCTGAATTACGTGTTAAATAGAATTCGTAATCGGCAGCAGCATAGCGATGCAGCAGTTTATTTTTAAATTGATAATGCATTTTTTGAATGGTGAAATTTTGGTAAAGGACTTCAATGCCAGCAATAATGTTTTTGATGAGATAAATCAGACCACAGGCAATCGCCATAATAAAGACAACACGGCTGGGCGACAGACTGCTAAATCCTAATTTTTGCATGTAACGCTGTCCCGTTTCAGGCTGATTGATCACTTGTGCAAACAGAACAATCACAAGCGCTGTTATCATTTCTAAAACAGACGTGCAAAAAGCGAATGCAAAAATTCCAATCCACTTTAACTTTTCTGTGTAGGTGAAGAGTGATCTTATTTTTTTGAGGGCAGAAAAGATAGAGGGGTTAGACACGAAAGAATTCCAAAAATCATCACAGTTTATTTTATAGATATAAAAACCATTTTACATAGTAAAACATAGTTGAAAGCTGGTTAAATTGTCAAGGAGATAGCGTTGTATGCTGATACATTTTTGAATCAATTTCATATTTGTAAGTTCCGTAAGGTATAAGTTAATTTTAAGCGAAATTATAATAAGGGGATTTAAAGTTATGTTCTTTCAACGAAAATTGATTGATTTTATAACCAGACAATGAACGATAGGTCGATTTACCTATAGAAGATCTTCGGGTCAAGCACGAGGATGATAAAAAGTAACGGGTAGTATGATAAACGCTAAGGGGTGCGCCGGTCAGTAGCTTTTGTTGGATTTTATTTATAATATAAAGTTATATTAATTAATTATTATAATATTGTATTTTATAATATATATGTTGTATTTTATTAAAAAATGGATATCTGTATGAAAAATATTTTATTGAGTGCTTTGTTGTTAATTGCTGCAATGGGTTGTGTTATGACGGACGGATATACGATGGATCGTGCGGTAGGGCATGATGTTGTGTTGACGCTTGATGATCTTGATCGGGTAACTGCCGCTGGAACAATATTAGAAGCCAAGCTGGATTCACGGGCAACGGAGAGAGTGAAAAATGAGTTTGCATTTTTGTATGGTAGTGTCCTTGATGAGCGTAATCGTCAACAACGTGAACGTGACGAACGCACTGCTCTTCATCAAAAAGCACGATTTTTAGATGCTTCTGAGTTTGAGAGCTCATCATCTTATAGGGGGGCGTCATTGCCTACACGTGACGCTGCTGTAGAACCAGATCTTTTGGTAAACCCTGCATTGTTGGTACACAATGAAGCAGATGTTTTTCGATTGATGGGTGAAAATCATTTGTTGGATGCTGAGCTGGCGCGTGGCGCATCTGCAGGTGTGCGTGAATTGTTTAATGATATGCGTGCTGTTCTGCAGGATCAGAGGGAAATTGTAGCGAGAGAATCTGTACCAAAGCATGCATCTGATGCAAAAGGCTATGTCATACGAAACGCGGGTGATATTGATCGCATCGTTCAAGAAGGGAATATTTTAGATGTTGATGCGCGTTCAATAGATGACAGTCAGTTACGCCGATCTGTTATAGATGCGCAAGCAGCGCATAGTGCATCTTTAAGGGATGCATGTTCAGAAGTAGCTGCAAAATATGAATATGATGGTATTAAACGTGAAACAACTGTTGGTGAATTAGCGCATAGACATCAGCAATTTGCTGTCCAAGCTACAGAAAGGAATGAAGATCCCGTGGGTAAATCAGCTGCCGTCGCTTCACGTGTTGATGCTGTGCTTGGTAGCGGACTTTCTGTGAAAGAGCGCATGAAAAAATTTGAAAAAAAACAATAACCCCAATTCGTGATGGCGGCGGATGATTGTTTTTTTCGCAAAATGATCTGAAAGGATTATATAATAAATTATTTAAGTTAAA
>CANLGW010000044.1 GCA_947490395.1 Alphaproteobacteria bacterium | reverse complement strand
TGGTCTTTTTTTGATTTTCGTGTATTTTAGAGACATAGGGTATCCATTTTAGTCGGTGAATACCCTTTTTTAGTATATCTTGCTTAAAATTTGAAGCGTTTTCCGTAAAAGTTTAGCTCTAATTCCACTTACGCAGTAGGTCTAATATTGAATTTCTGGCTGCATTTGTTATGCGTGCATGGCAGATTATGTATATTCATCATAAAGATACATCGCTGATTGATGTGATCGAAATTCCATTTCAGGCACATGAGAATGTGTGTAATGACGCATCAAATACAATTCACCGCCGTTCGATTGTTGTGACAATCATTACAAATAATCGCCCATTTTTGCTAGATAGTTTATACGCTCTTTTAAAAAGCACGGATCAAAAGGCTGAACTTATTGTGCATCCTGTTTTTCGCGTGATGCGTAGTAATGAAGGCTGTTTAGAACAAATTCACAATAGTGATTTTATAACGTCTAAAAATAGTCCAGTTGAGTCACTTATTTCAATGGTGATTACACCGGATGATGCGAATCCATACCAAGCAAATATCAAGCAGCTTTTACACGAACGTATTGAACATGTCACGTCGGTTGTGAATGATTTTTCGTTATGTACGCGTACATTGCATCATGTGAGTGAACTCTATAAATCATCAAGTAATTCTGAATATTTACATAAAACAACAGAAGAAAAGACAAAAAAATCTGAATTAACGCGTATTCACAATCAGTCGTCTTTTTCTGAGATAGGTCTTTTTCTTGAATGGTTGAAAGATGGTCATTTTGTTTTTCTTGGCGCACGTTATTTTGCAACCCAAGTTTCTGATCAAGGTAAAGATACCCCGTTAATCTTTACACCAACGGCGCATGTTGGGCTGAGTGATAATGGATGCGGTTTGTTTAATCATGCATTTTTTCAAGCAACACCTGATTTGTTTCCTATTGAAAAACGACGGACGAATATTGTTAATCATGCTGAAAAAGTGGTGCTAGAAAAAGCGGCAAGTGGGAATAACATAACAAATCGCGTTCTTCCCTTTATTTCAATTTCAAAAAGTCCCGTTCGATCCACCGTCCATAAAAATTCACGATTGGATTGTGTTGAAGTAATGGATATTGATGAACATGGAACGTTATGCGGTATTTACCAATTTGTTGGTATTTTTACACGGCAATTTTTTAAGACATCTCCCTTTAATCTTCCTCTTTTGCGTCATAAAGTACAATGTGCTTTTGATCTTTTTGGACTCGATTCAGCTGGTTATGACGGGAAAGTATTAATATCAATTCTATCGGCAATTCCACATGATGAACTTTTCCATTTTGACCGCAATTCTTTACATAATTTTTGTGAAAAAGTACTCTATCAAAAACAACGGCTTGCAGTGCACATAACGCCTGATCCTTTGGGATATTTCGTGACAGCACTTATTTTTTTACCACGTGAGAAATATAACCCTGATTTTAAAGAGCGTGTAAAAGCTTATTTAAGTCGCGTGTTTGATGGGCCTGTTAAAACGGAACATGCATTTGTAACCGAACAGTTTTTTTCTCATCTTCAAGTTGTTATTGGATACGATACAGCACGAGCAATAACGTTTGATCTTAATAAAATTGAAAGTGATCTTAATATTCTTTGTAAAACATGGGAAGAGCGTCTTGAAAGGGAGTTGAGTCAGCACGTAATAGTAGATGCGCCTATTAGCTTTGGAAGTACCAAAGAAACGCTTTCTGTGTTTCCTGATGTTTATCAGAAATTTTTCTCAACCGAAGAAGGTGCGCGTGATTTTAAACAAGCATTGCTCGCTATTACGAATCCGCGTTATCATAGTGCAGCGATATGTTTTAATACGCATAATACATTTACACTTCAGATTTTCAACAGGGATGAAAAAGCGTCCCTATCCGAATTAATGCCGTATTTTCAGAATTTAAATTTGAAGGTATTGAGTGAGTCCGATTATCGATTGTCTTTATCGGGTAACGTTTTGTATATGCATAATTTTGAGTGTGTTGCTCCGTCAGGTTTTGATCAAGATGCCGCGAATCGTTTAATTGAGGCCTTTTTAGAGCTTCGTTATCAGTTATTGGAAAATGATTCATTAAATGCTCTCATTTTACAATCAACGTTAACGGCACGTCATATCACCTTGTTGCGTGCTTTTATACGTGCGATGCGACAAATGCAATTCTCATTCTCAATTAGTTATATTACGAATGCGCTTCTTATTTACCCGCAGATTATCCAACAGCTTTTTGCTTATTTTGATGCTCGTTTTAATCCTGCAATAGCGTCATCTAAACGTAAAGTGTTAATGGATGAGGGTGAGCAAAAATTGAATGTGATTTTCCAAACAATTATACGAAATGATCATGATTTAATCATTAGGCATCTCTTTTCAATGATGAAGGCGTGCGTTCGAACTAACGCATATCAAAATAAAGACTATGTATCTTTTAAGTTTGATGCGAAGCATATTCCTGATTTGCCAAAGCCGGTGCCGTTATTTGAGATCTTTGTGTATACACCTTTTATGGAAGGCGCGCATTTGCGTGGTGGAAAAGTAGCGAGAGGAGGTATTCGTTGGTCTGAACGTCTTGAGGATTTTAGGCAAGAAGTATTAGGTCTTGCTAAAGCGCAAATGGTGAAAAATTCAATTATTGTACCACTTGGTGCCAAGGGTGGTTTTATTTGTAGACGTTATGAAGATATGTTGCATGCAGGAGCGTCATCAAAGGTATTGAAAGAGGAAATTATCTACTGTTATCAAACATTTATTCGTGGATTACTTGATGTGACTGATAATCAAGTAAAGGGTGCTCATGTTCATCCAGATAACGTTGTGTGTCATGATGATTATGATCCCTATCTTGTTGTTGCGGCGGATAAGGGGACAGCAAGTTTTTCCGATTATGCAAATGATTTATCCAAAGAGTATAATTTCTGGCTTGATGATGCATTTGCTTCGGGTGGGTCGCAAGGGTACGATCACAAAAAAATGGCAATTACATCGCGTGGGGCGTGGATTTCTGTGCAAAAACACTTTGCTGATTTAGGTGTTAACGAGCAGGCGCCTTTTAATGTTATTGGTGTGGGTGATATGGCTGGGGATATTTTTGGCAATGGTATGCTACGTTCACCTTTTATTAAACTTATTGGCGCTTTTAACCATAGCCATATCTTTCTTGATCCGAATCCAAGTTGTGAGAAAAGTTATGCTGAACGACAACGTTTGTTTAAACTGCCAACCTCATCATGGGCTGATTATAATGTCGATTGTATATCGGTTGGGGGTGGAATTTTTAAACGTGATGCAAAAATAATTCTTGTGTCGAATGAAATCAAACAAGCTTTATCATTGCCTGATGAATTAACGCACGTGACACCAGAGCAGCTTATTCAGTATTTATTAAAAGCCAATGTTGATTTGTTGTGGTTTGGTGGTATTGGGACATATGTCCGTGCAAGTTACGAAACAGATTTTGATGTTCGTGATAGTAATAATGATGCTCTTCGTATTGATGCAACGGAATTGAATGCGCGTGTTATTGGTGAAGGTGCTAATTTGGCGATGACCCAAAAAGCACGTATTGAATATGCCCTATTAGGTGGGTGCATTAACACGGATGCAATCGATAATTCGGGTGGTGTTAGTTGTTCTGACCATGAGGTTAATATTAAGATTTTATTTAGTAAACTTATGCAATCGGGACACGTTACACGTGAAGAACGTAATCAGTTACTTAAAGAAATGACAGAAGATGTCGCTGATCTGGTGCTTGCTGATAATAGGCAGCAAAATGTTGTTTTATCGCATTTAAAAAGTGATGCTGAGGATGATTTAGACGCCTACAAGACGTTGCTTACAGTACTTTGCAATGATTTTTATCAACCTCTTGATTTGAAGCTGGAATCATTGCCAGGTGATAAGGAAATTGATCAACGTTCCCATGACATGCTGAGTCTGACACGCCCTGAACTTGCCGTGATTTTAGCGTATAGTAAGATTATTTTGTTTAAGCAGCTTTTAAATACGGGTACACATCAGTATGCACAGTATGATGATGTTTTATTGGCGTATTTTCCAAAAGAACTTCAAAAACGTTATGGTGAAGCAATTAAACAACATCCTCTTGCTCGTGAAATTATAGCAACGGTTTTAGCAAATAGAATCCTTAATCATTTAGGGCCAGTTACTGTCTTTGAACTCATTCAACTAAATAACAATGAGGTATGGGTTGTTGTTGATGCCTATTACAACATTTGTCAATTATGCGGTGAGCAGCTTGTTCGGCTGTCTCATCAAGAGAATATACAGCTTACACGGCAACTGGTAATGACTTTTATCCATTCGTCCCATCGTGAATCATTAGCTGATTATGTTAAAACCTTAAAATTATGGACGCCGCACATGCCTGTGCATGCACTAGCTGAAACATTTGAATTGTGTAGTATGGCAACGCAAAAGACGGGTGCAAGGAAGGTAAATATAAAAGAATTAGCGAACATTTATAAGCAGTTAAATGATTTTCTTTGCTTTAGTACATTTACGGCGTTATCAACGAAACTTAAGTTCACAACATCGTGGCAACGTCAAACAAAAGCATTATTATTGAATGATTGGACGAAACTTCAGGCATCTTTGATTCTATTTATTTACGAAACAGAAGCTGGTCGTGCATGGTTTACTGATATTATGCAAAAATCGGTCAGTGAAATTGAGCCAGTACAGGTGCTGGCACGTATTCAAAATCAGACGATTATGCATGATCTTGGGTTTATGGCTTATTTTATTCGTTATTTTGAACATGTGATTGATAAGGCATAGTATTAAGTTGCAGGCATTCCCCAGCGACGCACACGACCTGTGTCAACATGAACAAACTGTGCATAACGTCCGACACCACCTGCTTTGAGCGCTAATGCCGTTTTTTGGATGTGCTTATGACTTACACCTTCGATAAAAAGATCTGCAGCCATGCCTTTGCAATGAAGGCTTTTCTTTGCGACGCCAGAACTGTTTTCATGTAAGCATGTATTGGTTGCCTGTGAACGATAGCCCGATACCAGATGAATGGGTTTGTGTGTATCAAGTTTATGGATTAGACTGTGCAATAAAAGCAGCAGTTTCTCATCAATTAGATGTGCATTTCCTGTTCGGTGGTCACGAAACAGTTGGTTAATCATTGTGATTGATTCCGGAATAAATAGACCATTGGCGTGAAATGTACACTTTTTTAACCACTCGCCTGTGTGTGTATTATAGATGGTAAGCGTTTTGGCTGGGGTAATTATTTTTGGCTTTTCGGAAGATGTTTGTTTTAACGTTTCAATAAGGTCATCAGGTAAAAATTCATGCCAAGAGTGTTTAGGTGAGAAGGTACGTAAGAACGGTACCATCAAACCTGCTTTTATCACCATGTTTAGAAATTTACGTCGCTCGATCAATGGATGCTCATTAATGACTCGTTAATATGGATATCATAAACATTATTAATAAATAAATACAAGTACTAATATATGTTGTAATTATTAATTTGTTAATTCAATTTTTTGTTGTTGCCGCTGAAAAAACATGATGGGCAACACAAAAATAAAGACCATAAGAACCGCTAGGGCACAGGCTTGTGGCCAATTACGGTTATTGAAAAATTCCCACCATAGAACGCGACCAATCATGAGTGTATCAGGGCCACCAAGTAATTCAGGAATCACAAATTCTCCGACAGCAGGCACAAAAACAAGAATGCAACCTGCGGCTATTCCTGGCAGTGTTAATGGTACTGTAATACGCCAAAATGTCCGCCACGGCGTGCTGCCTAAGTCAAAAGCTGCTTCAATTAAGGTTTTATCAATTTTTTCAAGTGCTGAATAAATGGGGAGAACCATAAATGGCAAATAGCAATAAACAATACCTACACAAACAGCATAACGATTATCAAGAAGCAATAAAGGTTCTGAAATTAACCCAACATATAATAAGGTTGTGTTGATAATCCCTTTTGCACTGAGCAGAGACATCCAGGCATATACACGGATTAAAAAAGACGTCCAAAATGGTAACACAACCAATAATAAATAAAACATACGTAAACGGGGGGAGGAGCGTGCAATGCCATACGCCATCATATACCCAAGGGCAAGGCAGATAAGTGTTGAAGATCCCGCTGTCCATAATGATGATACAAACGTTGATACATAGAAATGCTCTTGGAATAGGGCTTGGTAATTTGAGAAATTTAAGTTGATGTGCAACATATGTCCTTGCAACCATTCAAATACGGCTTCAAAGGGAGGCATGCCAATCATTGCCTTAGAAAAGCTGATTTTAAAAATTAGTAAAAAAGGAACTAAAAAGAAAAGTGACAGCCACATGTAAGGTAGCCATAAAACAATTTTGTGGCGTGCCGCATAAATATTAATCATGCGTTCGTGACTATGATGAAGCAATGTATTCATTATTTTTGACATGTTAAGTCCTGGTCATCACAGATGAAAAGCATAAAGAAAATCCTAACATACAATTTTGTCGTCTCTTAACACATAATCAATAATTAGTGTGTTATCAATACATAAATAGATCTTATTTTACATTTAACAATTTTTAAAGAGTGCACTCATTGATAGAAGATATGACATGGCAGGCTAAATTAGAGAGAGAAGACGATATCACGGGGATCATTGATGATTTTTGCCGTGATCTTGTAGTGCAGGTGTCATCTGAGACGAGCATGCCTATTGATGAGCAAGTGATGGTTTTTCGGCATTTCTTACATATGCATTGGGGGGTGTTGGTTTCACAATTAGTGGTAGATAAACCATCTAGAAATGTACAGTCGCATGCGCATTTTTATCAACTCGGTCTGCCTATTAAATGGCTATATGATGCACAAAAATTTATACTTAATCGTTTGTCCGAAAATGCTATTAAGAAGCAAACGCGATGGGGATATCGTCGAGATGATAAGATCCATGCGTTAATGAACCTTATTATGGATGATCTTTTTTGTTTTTATACATTTCCATTAAACCCTGCTCAGCAAACAAGTGGAGATGAACGAATAAAAGTCAGTCAATTTTTGCAACGCACGATTACTTCTATTCTTAAAGGCGTTGCTGAATCAGCGAGTGATCTTGTTAAGGTGACATGTGATGTTTCACAAACAGCGCATCGGATTGATGAACAAGTTGGATCGATCGCATCACTCTCAATGTTATTTTCTGAAGAATTATCGGGGGCTTCACGAACAACACAACGTTTATCATGCGCAATCGATCATATTTCTGATCGGATTGCAAATGGTGTGAGTGTTACTCAAAAAAGTGCATTAGAGGCAGAGCAGGCACAAGAGGTTGTGCAAAGTCTATCCCATGCAGCGAATAAAATTGGCGAAGTTGTTAAAATTATTAATGAGATCGCCAATCAAACAAATTTGCTTGCCTTGAATGCGACGATTGAAGCTGCGCGTGCAGGGAATGCAGGAAAGGGCTTTTCAGTTGTTGCATCTGAAGTCAAAAGTTTGGCAGGACAAACGGCAAAAGCAACGGAAGAAATTACCAAACAAATTAAAGCGATGCAAAATGAAACAAATCATGTTGTTGTATCTATTCATGAAATGTCGGTTACGATACGTCGAATAAATGAAGGGACGATTGAAATATCCTCCGCTATTAATGAGCAAGAAAAAATGGCACAAGATACACTTAAAAATATAGAAAAGATTAATGAGGTAAGTTTGGCGCTTATGCAGTTTACTAATCAATTGGGTGATTTGTCACGGGCAACAGACGATGGTATACAGCAAACTCAGACGTTTTCAGCTCATATCGCTGATCGATCGCATTATTTAATAGAAACATTAGAACAGATTACGTAAGCACCGTGTTTCTATGAGTAGTATAGCTGTTCAAGGATAATTTGAGTATAAAATCAATTTATAATTGAATGGCTACACATGCATGGTGTGATGAATTTAAATAGCCTCTAACCGATTTTGTCTGTGATCTTGTTGGTAGCTTGATATAATAACTAATACGTGTTGACGTGCCTCATCAATACTTAGTTTGCTGGTGTCGATAACAATGGCGTCTTTGGCGGGCATTAAAGGGGCGATTGTTCGACTTTGATCGCGTTGGTCGCGCTCATGAATTTGAGCCAACATGTCCGTTGTTGTAGGCTGTCCAGATATGGTTGTTTCAGCTGAACGTCGTTGTGCACGTATGTCAGGGCTCGCCGTCACAAAAATCTTGATATGGGCATCTGTGAAGACCACTGTGCCAATATCTCTCCCATCAAGGACAATGCCCTTATAAGGAGCTTTCACCTCAAAACAAAAGCGACGAATATGTTGGTTTAATTGTTCGCGGATCATGGGGATAATAGCTATTTTAGAAGCAGCATTACCTATTGCTTCTTGTCTTAAACATGGATTAAGTAAATCATTTGCTACAAGTGACTCTGCTATTTGTATAAGCGCGTCTCTATTGGAGAAATCAATTTTTTCGATAAGTGCTTTGTGAGCGAGTGCACGGTAAATGAGCCCTGTATCAATATGCTTAAATGAAAAATGGTGCGCAAGTGCACGTGATAATGTGCCTTTTCCTGCCCCTGCAGGTCCATCAACAGCAACGATTAACATATCCATCTTCTCACACAAAAATAACTTGACTGCTAATGGATGTATAACGTAATTTTAATCGAATGTCTAAGAGATTGTGTGTGTAATGAATTTTTATTCGATTTTACTTATTTGTTATCTGATTGGTTCAATACCATTTGGTCTTATATTTACAAAATGGGCAGGGTTGGGTGATATACGTACGATTGGTTCGGGTAATATTGGTGCGACAAATGCGTTACGTACGGGTAATAAGAAAGTGGCTATGGCCACGTTATTGTGCGATGCCCTTAAAGGATATTTGCCCATTTTTGTGCTTATTCACACCGATTATAGCAGCGCATCTTGTATTCTAATCGCTTCGTTTGTTGCTATCCTTGGTCACATTTTTCCAATTTGGCTGCGTTTTAAAGGGGGGAAAGGGGTTGCGACAACACTGGGTGTATATCTTGCTCTTAATCCATGGCTTGCGCTTAGTATTCTTGGTGTGTGGCTTATTGCTGTTAAGCTTACAAAACTTTCGTCGTTGTCAGCGCTCATTGCATCGGTGTCATCGCCTGTTCTTGCTTATTTTTTTATGATGGGTATGCCAGAGACCTACCCAAACCAAGGTTTTCAAACGATGCACATGGTGTATTTTATGGTGGTTATGAGTGTTTTTATTTTGGGAACGCATCATGAAAATATTAAACGACTTTTGTCAGGGCAAGAAACGTAATTATGGGTGTATAATTCGTTATAATCATACTATTTTTCGCGTGATTCCTGACTTGGTAGATCTGGGTTATAAGCAATATTAATAACGCGATAAATTATATCATCTTCTGTGAATTGCTCATCCGCTTTTATAGCTTTTATACGTTTTTCAGATACAAGGATCAAATAACAATACTTTGAAAGTTCTAAAGGATAAAGTGAACTAAATTTATAACGTACAGCTTGATCTTTTGCTTCTTTAAGCTTAGTTTGATATGTTTTTGGCGTGGCAACTTTCCATTCAGTTAAAACCAAACCATCTATGCTTTTATATAAAGGATCATTTTTATCAATAAATATAGGATTTTCAGGTTCTGAAAGTATTAAATCCGTTCTTTCTCCATCGGCATGTGATTTAAACGCCCATATTTTATGGAGGAGTAAATGCGCGGCACCAAGTTTTTCATAATCTGGTTCTATTAAGTTTACGAATTCACCCTTTTTATTTTTCTTTTGTTCTTTCCAAGGATTACTTAAATT
Source organism: Alphaproteobacteria bacterium (assembly GCA_947490395.1). Classification (GTDB taxonomy): domain Bacteria; phylum Pseudomonadota; class Alphaproteobacteria; order Paracaedibacterales; family CAIOTO01; genus CAIOTO01. The sequence continues at coordinate 5,211 of CANLGW010000044.1, read as the reverse complement.
TAGTGATTTATCAACGACCAAACTTCGCTGTAAATGCGCAAAAGCTATTTCAACGGTTTTACGTATATAGGATTGTGTATCGCTAAAGTAATAAGATATTTCTGATTCAAAATTTGATAAAATAACTAAAAGAATTTTTATTTCCTCTAAAGAATTTTTTTTCCGTTGATCTGGTTGTATAGGGGTAAATCTTCCATTTTTATCTCTTATAAATTCTTCTAAACAATTTTTGACATTATCAGGTAATATTACTTCATAATTACTTTTAAATAATTGAATACAAGAAAATATTTTTTTAGCATCCTTTACAATTTCATCTGAAGCTCCATAACTATTTTGATTATTGATTTGAAGTGCTCCAAACAAACGTTCACACGTTTGCAATAATGATTTTATCCGGATCGATAAATTTTTCCACTCTGTATAAGCATGTAACATATTTAAAAGTCCTTCTTAAAGATTCTTACTATAGGCAATCACCGCATCAATTGATGGATGATAAAATTTATCGCGTCCGTCGCGTTGAACAGACACGAGTTTTTTTTCAACAAGGCTTGTCATAACACGTCCCACATATTGCGAACTTTTATCAACAACTTTAGCTATTTGTGATGCTGTCATTGGTACGTTGTTAACCACATAACTCAAAATATTTTCTTCATTTTCAGTAATATCAGCACGTTTAACACGATCACGTCCTAACATAGCAAGCATTGGTTTAGCAAGATCGACTGTAATTTTATCCGTTAATTCACCTACATATAAACGATTCAATAAACGTGACACAAGACCAAATACGTAACGAAGGCGACCTTGCGTTATGTGATAAAGATATGTAAATACTTCATTTTCAATAGGAAGTTCGACTTTGGGGGATTCTCTGAAAAATTTAACGCGACGCTCAATCATTTCAGGAAGATCATCTACAGCAATGGGATTTAATGTTACTTCATGTGAAATAATATCATCTAAACGATCGACGTGCTGAGCTATGAATTTCCTTAATCCTTTATCCCCTACAAAAATCCAATTACTTCCGTCAATTTGTGTATAATCACGTAAAGCATTTAATATGTATTTCATCTCGGATTCATTATGAATTTCGCCAACGTCTAAATTATTTAACTGAAACAAAGCGCCATGGATATAACCAGCTTTTTGAACAAGATGGATAAGATCTTCAAGGTGATGCCCAAGTGTTGATGAGGAAACAATGATTGGCTGCGTAACCCCTTCTTGCTGACCATAACTGCCACCAAATCCAAATACATCAATACCAAAGGAGCGATAGGTTTCTGCTATACGTGATGAAAGAGCCTTTGCTTCAATAAAACGCTTATCTGATATAATGCTTTCATTATTTTCTAAAAGTTCAATACCTCGTATAAAATTACTAATAATGGCTGAAAGCAATGTTTCCAAACGCCATCCTTGTTCTACTTTAATTTCAATACGCGGTGTAAAATAAAGTTTTTTTGCTTCTGCATTAAAACGTAAATAATTAGCGAATGATGTCGTCCCTACCCCACGAGCGCCTTCAATAACAAGTCTAACATTACGACTGGATAAAACCCGCTGACAAAGAGATACCTCTTCTTTATGTCCTGTAAAAAGATCAAGTGTTGAGCGTGTAATTGGTGATGTTTTTAAAGGATCATCTTTAAAACCAAAGGTTTGCCAATCCATAGATTATCTTTTTAAAATATGATATGAAACAAGGTTAACACAAAATGGTTTCATATACAAAAATTAGTTTCATAAAATAATTTTTTATGGAGAGTGGTATCCGTTAAAAGGGACCTTATCCCTTAGCTATGGTATGTGCAGAATAATTGCCATAAGAACTGGCTTCTAATTCAGTGTTTTATGGTTAAATTATATCCGATTTCTATTAATTCTTCCATGGATTTATGGAGTCAAGGGGGTGTTTTGCATGGAAGATTTGGTTTTTCGATCATTTTATGTGTTGTAATGGCGATTAATCTTACCATCACCCCATAATTTAATCATTATAACCGTCGCCAACTTTGCAACATTAATATCGCCCAAAGACGTGCTTGTTCGTTGACAGCACCTGATTTGTGTAAGCGCCATATATGATGAATCACATCCGTATCGCAGATGTCTGCTAAACTAGGGTCGAATAGTAAATCTTCTGCCCATTCAACTAAATCACCGCGTAACCAATCGTGTAATGGTACGCCAAAGCCCATTTTGGGGCGGTCGAACATTTCTTTTGGAATGTATTTTTCTAAGACAGCGCGAAGGGGTAATTTACCTTGTATTCGCTCGCCAAAACCGCGAGAACCACCGCTTTTTGCAATTTTCCATTTCGTTGGCATGCGCCAGGCCATTTCAATTAGACGATGATCCAGTAAAGGCACGCGCCCTTCAAGGCTAACACGCATGGATGCACGATCAACTTTCGTTAAAATATCGTCGGGTAGATATGTGTTTGTGTCGATGAATTGCATTTGTTCCATTACATCAAGATTTGGGTTTGATGCAAAGTAGGTTTCTAAGCGCTTGTCTTCATACATTGGCCGCAGGCGAGATTGATCATTCCATAAACCAACAAAGGACTGGTAACATTCTTGTATAGAATCGCTTTTCAGTAATCGGCCAAGTGTATTAACACGTTGCCCAAAGTTCTGTACACGGAATGATGGTGGCATAATTTTTACTAGACGATCCATGAGACGTGGAGAAAGGCTTGCGATTAAACTGCCAAAGCACCCTGATAAAGGTAGGCGTTTTTTAGCATTCCATAATTGATGGAGAATAAAATAGCGTTTATAGCCTGCGAATAACTCGTCTCCACCATCGCCTGATAAAACGGCTTTTCGTTTGCTGCCAGCCAGTTTTGATACTAAAAAGGTTGGTATAGCTGATGGATCCGCAAAAGGTTCATCATACATGGCACCTAATAGAGGAATGACATCTTGAGTTTCTTTGGTTGTTACATAGAGTTCATGATGATCTGTTCCCAGATGTGCTGCTATTTTCTTTGCTTCTTCGGCTTCATTAAAATGTTTTTCATGAAAACCAATTGTAAACGTTGCAATGGGTTGCGTGGATTGGCTTTGCATCAATGCTGTTACTAATGATGAATCAATTCCACCAGATAGTAGTGAGCCAATAGGAACATCAGCGTGCATACACCGATAGACTGAATCACGTAATAGCTCGTGGAGTTCGTCAACATGATCATTCAGTGAGCCTGTCAATTTTCTTTGGCGCGATACATCGTCCATTGACCAGTATTTTTTATGGGTAATAGTGCCATCTTTGACGGTTAGAAAGGTACCTGGCATTAACTTAAAAATACCATCATAAATGGTGAGTGGGGCTGGAACGTACCCATAACGAAGGAAGGCTGTGGTGGCTTTCTGGTTCATTGCTGGACGTGTATCAAGTAAAGGCATCAGTGCCTTTAATTCGGATGCAAAAGCAATACCCGATTGATAGTTCATCCAATACAAGGGTTTGACCCCAACACGATCCCGTATGAGTGTCATTGATTGTTCACGTTTGTCATACAGGGCAATGGCAAACATGCCATTTAAGTGTTGCAAGGTAGCTTCAAGTCCTAGAACAGCAATGGCCTCTAAAATAACTTCGGTATCTGAATGTCCCCGAAATATGATGCCTTTTGACTCTAACAAAGGACGCAGTTCATCATTGCTATAGGTTTCGCCATTATAAACCATAACGTAACGACCACACGATGATGTCATGGGCTGTGCGCCTGTGTGGGTTAAATCAACCAGAGCAAGCCTTCGAAAGCCTAAAAATACTGATGGCATAACACCTGATGGCGTTTGGTAAAATCCAACATCGTCGAGTCCGCGATGCGTAATAGAGTCAACCATACATTGAAACACATTTTGATTAATAGAAAAAGGGCTACGTAAAAACAGCCCTGCAAATCCACACATATCTTAATCCATTACTAAACGTTATAGTATTGACGATACCAGTTGACGAAATTAGGCACGCCATCTTTTATATCGGTTTGAGGGGCAAAAGCAAAATCAGCAATCGTTTCACTGATATCGGCAATGGTTTCTTTCACATCACCGTTTTGCATGGGTTCAAAACGAATTTTGGCTTTTTTGCCTACAACCATTTCGAGTGTTTGAATGTAATCCATCAATGTTTCAGATTTATTATTGCCAATATTGTAGAGTTTATGCGTGCCATTATCGCGCGGTGATAACACGCAGTGGAGTGTTCCAGCTACAATATCATCAATGTATGAGAAATTTCGCTGCATATTGCCATTGTTAAACACAGGAATTTCTTCATCATTTAGAATAGCACGTGTAAACATAAATAAAGCCATGTCAGGACGTCCCCATGGGCCATATACGGTAAAATAACGAAGTCCCGTTAGGGGGAGCTGGTACATGCGCGCATAACTTTCTGACATTACTTCGCAACTTTTCTTTGTTGCAGCATAAAGCGAAATTGGTGTATCGGTGCGGTCTGTGATTGAAAAGGGCATTTTCTCATTCGCGCCATAAACGGAAGATGTGCTGGCATAAATCATATGTTTTAGATGTGGCAATGAACGTGCAAGCTCGAGCATGCATAATTGCCCCATCACATTTGTTTGTACGTACGTGTAGGGGTTAATAAGTGAATAACGAACGCCTGCCTGTGCAGCTAAATGAATAATATGGGTAATATCATTGAAATCTTGCCCTAAGATGGTCATTGCTTCTTTGTTAGAGATATCGTTTTTGCGGTATGTGAAATTCTTATGAGCGAGTAAAATATCAAGACGCGCTCGCTTAAGAGATACATCGTAATAATCAGACATGTTGTCAACGCCTAAAACGGTATAACCATCTTCAAGCAATTTGCGACACATATGAAAACCAATAAAACCCGCGCAACCTGTTACAAAAATCATGAACGCATCCTAATTATGATTATTTTTTATTTACTTTTTACTGCGCAAAAGTAGCATACATAATCGGATTAAAGCCAGTATTTTTTAAAAATGATTCATAAGTATTATGGGTAAATATGATAAAATTCATTATTTTTGGTCATACAGCAGTTCCCGCCAAGCCACACAGGTCTTGAATAATAAGGGTTTTTAAAACTATTTTTCGTAGACTTTTAAAAAAAACGGTTTATACATCGTGTATAACGTGCATGAAGTTATTTGAATCATGAATCAAACACGAAAGTATTTTAGCC
>CANLGW010000043.1 GCA_947490395.1 Alphaproteobacteria bacterium | reverse complement strand
TTTTTTCACCTGTCTGGATGTTATGGTCAATGATATTTTCCCGCAAATTAAGAGATTCATGTATCCCTGTTTTACAAGAATTTTAGACCCAATTCATGTCTCATTTTTAATTGTCACTGAGTGTCAAAGTAATTGTCGTTACACACCAAGAATATTATTTGCACGATATAAAAAAATATCTTCAGAAGATAAGTAAAGTTTTTGATATTCAGATAAATTCTCTTAACAATAGAATGAATGATTATAATTTTGATCTAAAATATGTTGATATTAATGATATTGAATACCTGCAATTTATTAAAAACAATAAAGAAAATGGCAAACAAAATTTTGAGATTATAAACTTACAATCAGAGCGAAAAACGACCATTTCAAATTACAAAAAAATGTCTGAAAATGACTTTGAAACGATTAAAATACACAATAGCTATTATTTTTTCTTTGAATTTTTAAAAAAATTATTGAGCGAAATTATTATTGAAAATGAAATTAAAAAGAACATAATTACTGAGGTTGATCGTATTATTTCTGTATTTAAAAGTGCTACATTTCGAATTTTAAAAGAACATAACGATAATTGTTCTTTGCTAAAGAAAAATAATGCACCAAAAAAAAATGAGCTTTCAAATTCTAAATTTAATAAGCTGAATTTATATGATTTTAGTCTGTTTGCTCAATTTCTTAAAAGCAAACTATATTATTTTCTTTTTTTTATTATTGTATTTTCGAGTGTTATTTACGCCATGTTTTATTATGGCTATGTTCCAGAAAACAATAAGATGAACTCTGTTCGATCTGCGTTTCATATACCTGCAAAATCGCTTCTTTTTGAACGACCTAAGTTAATGAAAAAAATTAAAGAAAAAATAAAAGGTGATAAAGGAATTCATGTTGTTGCTCTTGTTGGTATTGGAGGGGCTGGTAAAACAGTTATTGCGCGTCAATATGCACGTGAGCAAAATTCAACCATTGTGTGGGAAATAAATGCAGAATCAAAAGATACTCTCTCAAAATCTTTTGAAGAACTTGCTTATGTTCTTTCTAAATATGCCCAGAAGAACCAAGAGTTTAAAGATATTCAAGAAATTAAAGAGCCTTTTGATAGGAAAAGAAAGCTTATTATTTTCGTCCAAAAATTATTTAAAGATTATTCAAACTGGGTTTTATTGTTTGATAATGTCAATAAATTTGAAGAAATTAGAGAGTATTTTCCTGATGATGAGACAGTTTGGGGAAATGGAGAAATTTTAATAATAACATGTAATGATACGATAAGTGAATGGAACGATTGTATTGATCCTGAAAATATTATAAAAATTGGATCTTTAAATAATGAAGAAAAAGAAGCTTTTTTTAAGCAAAAGATTGGATCAAACCAAAATAGTTTAGCTTCTTGTGATATAAAGACTTTATTAGAAATTATTCCACCCTTCCCATTAGATATTAAATTAGCGACGCATTATATTCGAAATGAAAAAATTTCATGTGATGAATATCTGAAAAAAATGTATGAGTATCAGCGATCAAGTAAAGAAACACGATATGGGATTATTAAATTATCTTTAGATCGTTTAATTAGTAAGAATCAAGAGTATAAAAATCTTTTACTATTTATTAGTGTTATACATCATCATAATATTCCAAAAAATTTATTTATTAATTATTCAAATAAGAATAAAAATTTAATAAAAGATTTACTCTATGATTTAAAGCAGTCTTCTTTTATTGAAGATGAAATAAAAAGTTTTTCAATGCACCAAAATATACAAGATGCCATTTTATCTTATTTGATGGAAGAATTAAAACTCAAAGATAATAATACTATATTAGATTCAATATTTATTTTTTTAAAAGAAAATATAGATTTAGCGTTGGATAAAGAAGATTCACAGGATATGAAGAATCTAGTTCGGCATTGTTCTAAATTTATTCATAATTCATTTTTGCCAACTATTTATAAAGGAATAATTCAAAATAAATTAGGTGCTCTTTATTATTCATTGTACGACTACAAAAACTCAATAAAAAATTTAGAAAAAAGTCAATGGATATTAAATATCGATAAAGTTGATTTTATAGAGATCACGAATGTATTGACAAATTTAGGTGTTACCTATCGAGAACTAGGTAATTATACACTTTCTCAAGAATCATTACTAAAAAGTTTAGCAATATATGAAAAACATGGTTTGCAAAATTCTTCGAAAGCGGCGAGAGCGTTAACTCATCTTGGATTGGTTTATAAAGAAAAGGGTGATTATAATAAGTCTATTGATGTTTTAAATAAGGCACTGAAGATTTATCATAAAATTTATAATAACGATACCACTAATTTTAAGATAGCACTTGTTCAATTTTATTTAGGTACTACTTATAGAGTGATTGGCGAATATGAAATGGCAAAATTATGCCTTGAAGAAGCGCTCAGAATACGTAAATCTATTTATGTGTCAGATCATCATCGAATTGCATGGATTTTATTGTTTTTAGGCCATACGTATAATAATTTAGGAAATTATAAAAAAGCACAAGAGATGTTAGAAGAAAGTTTACTCATTTATCAAAAAAATTTAGGCGAAAATCATGTGGATTATGGTTTAGGGCTTGGCTTTTTAGGATATTTTTATACTAATTTTGGTCAATATGAAAAGGCAAGAGAATATCTAGAGAAAAGCCTTAATATCAATAAAGAATATTATGGAGATTCGCATATTCAAACGGTATGTAGTCGCGTTTATTTAGGGCATTTATATGATACTATTGGCGAACATGAAAAAGCAAAAATTGAACTTGAAAAAAGCTTAGACCTTCATAAGAAATATTTTGGTGAGAATCATTTACGTGTAGGATGGACTTTAAATTATTTAGGAAGTGCATATTGTAATCTTGGGGACTATAAAAAAGCACAAGAGTGTTTTAAGAATTCTTTGGAAATATATAAAAAATATTTCAATAGCAAACACATCGAATATGGAAGTATTTTAAAGAATTTAGGTTATGTTTATTTAAAAGAAGGCATATTAGATAAAGCAGCAGATTTGTTAATACAAGCAAAAGTTATTTTTAATGAAAAAAAACATATTCAAGAATATTCTACATTAGAAGCTTTAGCTGAGTTGTATATTAAAAAAGCTCAAATAGCAATAGATTCGCATAATGAACAACAAGCACAACAATACAAAATGAAAGCATTTCATTTATTACAACAAACGTTTGAACTTGTTAAAAATACATTCCCTGAAAGTTCTTCTCATTTCAAAAGAGTTAAACTAAAAATAAAACATATTAGTTTGTAAGTGCATAGGCCTTCTAAGCCCAAACCGCCGAAATTAACAGTAGTTTTATAGGCCAAAATGGCGGCTTGCTGCATGTTTGTTCCCTCTAGGCCTATTTTTATAAACTTAAAGAGAATAACCATGTAAGTAAACTTATTAAGAATGCTTCATTCAAATATAATATTCAAACGATGATCCAGGAAGTAAAAGAAATTTGTTCAATTTTAATATGTTTTATGTCCGTTCTTTTAAAAATTGACCAAAATTAATAATATCTGCAAAGAATTCTTCACCATAAACGGCATCATCTACGCCATTTACATGAATTAGTATGGGGCGGATAGACATTGATTTTGAGGAATTTAAAGCAGTTATTTTACGCTGAACTTCTTCTATAATAGATATTCCTATAGGATTTTTTAAGAATTTTACTTCACAGAGATGAAGTGCATTAAACTTGGAGTGAATCATGTAATCAATTTGACATCCAGTCTTTATTTTTCCTGATTTTTGAAAATATGATCCATCATTTATAATTTCAGTACTGTGTACCCCTAGAATTTTAAAAAGAATGTTTCTGTTTTTTATAACTAAGTTCTCAAACTGAAGCCCCATAATAGAATCAAAACCAGGGAGAGTTGCCAACGAACGGTCTTGAAAGAAGCCCCTTTGTATTTTCTCTTTATTGGGTTCAATATACTTCAAATAAAAGCGTATATAATTGTCAGAAAGGCGAAATTGTACAAGTTTAGAAGTCTTTGCATCTTTTAAATTCCATGTGTGATGAGAACTCACAAAACCAGCCATTTGTAGATCATACATATAATCACTATAAACACCACTTTTTGTGACTTGAATATCGTGTACGATAAGATCTAAGGTAGCCATAGATCTATCCACTAAGCATTTTAAAATTCGACGATAAATATCGCTCTTTTTAGAAAATAAATCATTAAAAATATTATCAAACTCTCTAAATAAAAATCCTTCTGCTGTAAAGCAAGATTGTCTAATAAATTCTTCGGCACTTATGTTTGGTGTAATACCTTCTAAATATTTTGGCACACCGCCTGTTACGGATAAGATCTTAAATTTTTCATAAGAAGATATATTCTTTTCTTGAATACCCCAGAATTTATTACAATCATGTAAAGAGAGTTCCTCTAAATTAAAGACTAAATCAACACGACCAACAAATCCTGTACTGCTGAGAATATTTTTTTCAATCCATGATGAAACAGAACCACAGACAATAAGAATTAACTGAGGATTCTTTTTTAAATGTTGATCCCAAGAATTTTTAAGATTTCCAAGAAAAGTAGGATCTTTCATCCCCATCCAAGAAATTTCATCTAATAAGATAACTACTTTTTTAGTGTGTGTATGATGTGCTAAATGCCAGAATAAATCTCCCCAATCTTTACTGTAAGGAATAGGGATTTGAAAGATGCGTGCTAGCTGACGAGCAAATTCATCACGCTGCATTTGAGCCGTCATAGCTTCCGATGGGGCTAGTCCTGATAAGGATATAAAATTTTCATTTTTTGCAAATTCTTCAATTAAACGACTTTTTCCTATACGACGTCGACCTTTAACCACCACAAAGCTTGCTGTTTTTCTTTTCCATAAATTAGCAAGGCGATTTAATTCACATTCACGACCTACAAACATAATAGTCTTTTCTACAAGATATTTTATTCACAAAATAACATAAATATAACTTTAGTGCAAGAAGGAATGAATAGAGATTATACACATAAATTAATAAAATTAGTTTACGTGCAATGTAATAACGATTTTTAGATGATTGATTGGTTACTATAACATAAACACGACTAAAAGTTCATATCCATAATTATTTCAAATGCTAAACCTTCGCGTCCAGCGGAGGGGACTTACAAAGTTTGACAAATCCTTAAGATCTTCCAAAATAGCGATGCTGCTCAAAGCATCACAAAAAAAAGAGACATGGAAATGTCAAACCATAATCATTTAAATCATAGTAGCTATGAATGTAAATACCATATTGTATTTACACCAAAATACCGAAAAAAGGAATTGTTTGGTATTATATGCAAACAACTAAAGGACGTCTTTCATCGTCTCATACGACAAAAGAGTGCGAGATTGTAGAAGGCTACATCATGAAAGATCATGTGCATATGCTTACATCGATTCCACCAAAACATTCCGTATCCCGTGTGGTTGGATTTTTAATGAGAAAAGATTTATGAAATTCATATTGATCAATTTCAAAATAATTCTAAGCTGTATTCTGTTATTTATTGTTTAAGTTAGTAAGGATTATCATGAGTTATAAATTGTATTATAAAAATTTTCTGTTATTTATTATGGTACTATTATTCCCTATTATTGATAGAGTATTTGCTTCTGAAAGTAATGATCCTATAGAGATTGGTAGTCATTTTTATAGAAAAATAACGAGCCAGATTGGGGCTATTATCCGTCCATTTTTTATAGAGTCTATACGCGAAACAAATACAGATATATTCAGAATTAAAAATGCACCCGTAAAAATAAAAAATAATCAGTTAAATTCATTCACATTGTTAAGAAATAATTTTGTAAAGAGAAGAGCAATGTCTATTTATATAAGGTTACTTTTGATTGGTACTGCGGTAAGTACTATTATGCTTGATGTAAGTGCTTGTGATGAGGCTGAAGAACGACAACGAAGTTTGAATGATTATAAAATAGATCGTATCTTAACAGAAATTGGTGTTGTCATTGGGACAAAAAAACCGTCGTGTTTTATCAGTTATGCTTGGATAGAAAATGATAGAAATTATAATACCTTCATTAGTAATTTTAATAGTGATTTAAGAAAGGCAGGTGTGGAAACAACTTTTGATCAATTGCATTTAAGGGCAGGTAACGTAATCGCAGATTTTAATGACCGAATTACGAGTAGCAATTTTGTGCTAATGGTTCTGACCCCAACTTATTATAGTCAATCTGCTATAGCAGATACAGGAATTCATAAAGAAGTAAACATTATTAAACAAAAAATCAGAAGAAGAGGGACTGATTCATGTATCCCCTTACTTTATTCAGGAGATTATGAAGGTGTTATGCCTAAAGGAATGGAAATGCCATATATTCCTGATTTTAGAGATCATAATAAATATTTGGATAATATACTTACTATTTTTGAACAAAACATTTTTGTTGATATAAAAGATATCAGTCTCATCAGATCGTCAATTAATATTAAGTTTTATAAAGAATTATTTAATCGTGAAGATTGGCAAGCCAGAAGAGATATTATTGATCCTCATGAAAGGACAATTAGAGAAGGCATTTATATCATTAGAAATTTAGGTGTTGATAGTGGTTATCTCTCGTGGTCTGAAAATACACGAACTATATGGAATTTTGCTCTTGGTGCCTATGGAAATATTGAAGTTGTTCCTGCTTATCTTGGAGGTGGTTTCTTAAGAGATAATAATGTTCCAAGTGGTCTTAAAACAAATATTTTAGAAAATGGAAAATTTAATCCTAGTGATTATTTTTCAGATCGGGGTGAACTTAAACAGTATGTAAGGTGGGAGATTAGAAAAACGCCAGAAGGAGCCTATACAATTAGAAATATGAATTTACAACAAAATGTGGAAAATCCAACGATTGGTTGTTTGTCTTGGTCTTTTAATCGTTCGCCTGAGGGACATCTAAGCCAGATTTTAAGTAGTACAGCTGTACGTGTTTCAGAAAATGGAGTCAAAAGTACATATAACATAATTGATTATTTACCAGATGGAAAATGGAGAAATGATATTTTGTGGGATATAAAAGTAGCGGATAATGGTTTTTTTACTATTGAGAGCAAAAGTAAAGGCGTTGGTTTTTTGTCTTTATCACCAGTTGAAAGTGAAAACGGTCGGTCTGGGCAAGTATTGTGGTCTCCAAATCCAGGAGATCCATCTCATGCAGCATACCAAATCAATGCACGTAAAAGAGCTGACACACTGTGGGAATTTACAAAGATTGAATAATCTTAAGTATTTTTCTAATAATTAAGCAATATTATTTATAACGAAGAATCATCCTCTCCATTAAAAATTTAGGCAAGCAAATATCTTTTTCGAGTTCCTTCCTCAAACTCTTCAATAGTATAACGTAGCATATATGAACCGCTTTTGATCAATCTTAGACCATGCTCATTTTTTATGTGCTGTCTCGTGTTCAATTAACCATCTTTTAAGCTCAATACCGCCGCCATAACCGCCTAATGTTCCTTCACTGCTAATGATGCGATGACAGGGAATGATGATCGCTAGTTGATTGGCTCCGTTGGCATTAGCAACTGTTTTAAAAGCACTTAGTTTGTTAAGCGATTTTGCCTGATCACTATAGCTTCGTGTTTCTCCATAGAGAATACGTATCAATTCATGCCAAACATCTTTTTGAAAAGGGCTGCCCAACAGATGAAATGGCGTTTCAAAATGCATTCGTTTGCCATCAAAATATTCTTTAAGCTCACGATCAATCGATGTAATAGGGTTCGTTGTGCCTGGTAGAATAGCCGCTTTTGTTTTAAGAAGAAGCCGTTTGATTTCAAGCTTTAACCCACGCCGGTCAACAAATTCCAGCAGATACAAGCCCGTTTCATCGGCGATTGCCGGCATGGATCCTAAAATGGTATCAAGCCACGTTGCTTTTAAAACAGTTTTATGGTCATTTGTGTTTTTAGGGGCTGATCCCATAATTTTTGAAAACGCATCACGAAATCCACTGCCTGATTCATAACCACTTAAAAGCTGGGCGTCAATTACAGATTCCCCTGACCTGATATATTTAATGGCGATTCCAATACGCCTTGCACGTGCATACTCAACAAACGTCATGTCAAAGTGTTTTTTAAATTGTCGCCGTGCAGTTGATTCATCAATGGATAATTCCTTAAAGTGATGCGTTTTCCATCGCTTCGTTGGATTTTCTTCAACGGCGTTTACAAGTAGTGTCACCGTCTCTGAAACATAATTTGGATGAGAGAGAGGCCTACAACGAAGGCATGGCCTAAAAGATGCAAGTAAAGCTTCTTGCGCTGTTTTATAGAATTCACAATTTTCAAATTTAGGCTTTCTTGCAGGGCATGTTGGCCGGCAGAACACACCTGTGGTTTTTACGCCAACAAAGAAGACGCCTTCAAACGTGTTGTCTTTTGAAAGCAAGGCCGTGTAGTAGTCTTTTTTTATTTTCTCACAACTGATCATCTGGGTTTTGTTGTGTATGTTTGTTTATTTGTGATCACATTATACGGGTTTTATGGTAAGTTGCCGCCGAAAATCAGGCATTGATTTTATTTTGTTTTAAGTCCCAAAGATCTGTGATATTTCTCGATTTGATAAATGATATTAGAAGCAGAACGGATTAAAATTTAAAATGTTACAAAAAATATTTAGTTTCTCTAATAAAGTAAAATATCTTTGATTTTAGCAGAAAATATCCAATTTCTATTACCTTGACGACGGTAATATTTTTGTCGCCGCCAGGCGGTAGATTTATTCGGATGTCTTCGCTTAATCCATCTACCCAGCTTTTGATAGATGGTATAATCGACAAAGCTAAACACCTTCTTTGAAACCACATGCTGGTATAATTAGTCCAACCAACGATCATTGGGTTCATTTGCCAGATTAACGTTTCTGTATGTGCCGTTTTATTGGATTTGATAATATTTCTGATTTTATGAAGAAATGCTTTAATGCTTTTCTTCGATGGTTTTATAAGTAATTTTCCATTGTACTTACGCATATTAAAACCAAGAAAATCAAATCCATCGTGGATAGAAATGATATGTGTCTTTTGTTCAGAAAGCTCAAGACCTCTTCCTTCTAAGAAGGAGATAACCACAGGTTTCACTTTGTTTCCTCTAGGCCAATTTATTCATGGGCAGCAAACTCTTTATCATTATCATAGGTGATTGTTTGAATAGGGTGCGGTATTTTCTTTAAATGATGCTTCGTTGCTTGAATGACTAAATCAGCTTTTTTGAAATCTAATTTTGCTAAAATTGAATATTTTGATGCGCGATCAACGTAACTTAAAAGATATCCCTTACTGTTTGGCGCCACGTTTATAGAAAGGGGATTGGCGATTGAACGGTACGAATTTCTACTTGATTTTAGGGCATAAATTTGACACCTTAAATCTCGGGTCATATGATGATAGCCTTTGCGGCTCGTAATAATCTCCTTTGGTTTGCACTTGTGAGATTATCAGTTCATGTGGCCTTTTCTACATTAGCGCGTGTTGTTCTTCACTGTTGAATCAGCGACCCGAAGAAGGATCAACGTACGATCACAAAGTTGGCAACGGAGGTCTATAAAATGTGTCTGTGGGATAATGTTGTTTGAGCAACAAGCGCATACGATGAAGGATAACCTTATGCTTTCAAAGGAGAATTAAATGAACGATCATCAAAAACATATGGCTCAAGCATGTAAACAAGGTGCTGAAAATGATACCATGGCTTTTCCGGATAGTGTTAAACAACTTACAGAAGCCGGATTTGATCGCTATGTCGTTGATTTCTGCCAGGCAACGATGACCTATTATCTGCCAGCTAGTGAGAGTTTAACGTTTTCGTTTTTACATGAAGCAACAGCAATCCCTGAAACATTTGCTGTGGAGACAATAAAAGACGCTATCCGTGCGGCACAAACGAAAAGAGAAAACTATACATATCAATGGTTTTGTCAAGCAGTAATGGAAGCAGGTTGTATAGGATATCTTGTTTCATTGTTAGGCAAACGTGTTGTGTATTTTGGTCGTACAGGGGATAGCCACGTTGAATATTTTCCGTGAATAATCGATAAACTAATGAATAGATTAAGCAATTGATAAATGACGAAAATGGCCATAAGCAACTAAGCAACTAAGCAACTAAGCTACTTTTTATGATGGAAAACCGTTATATATTTCTCCTTGCAAAATCTCTCAAATTTGAATCAATTATACCAATAAGGCCAACTATATAAGAAAAGAAAATGTTCAATTATCTAAACTATTTACTATGTGGGGTGTTAATCCATTCTTTTTTAAATGCCGCTTCACATGAGGATGAGAAAAAAAGCGATTCGCCGTTTACAACCTTTCGATTGGTTTCCAATGCTGAACATACATCTTTTTTAAAAGAATCATTGGCAACTGCAGAGCGTTCAGTGATGATATCAACCTATGATGTCTCTCCTCAAATGCTGTTTGGCGAAAAAGATTTAAGCAGGTCTCTTCTCGATGCAGCGAGAAGAGGCGTTTCTATTTACATTTACTATGAACACCGCCCTTGGTATGAAGCGGAAGACTTTAGAAAACTTGAAGAAATTAAATCGCGATGCACGCGCTTTGACGAAAACGCCAATCATTCAAAATGTATCATCAAAGATGATCAAACAATAGCGATTGGATCGTATAATTGGCTCTCGCGTTCTTACGAAGACTCACAGAATGCAACACTCGTTTTTACAGGTAGTGTGGTGCCGCTATTGCGTAAGAAAGTATGGGATGGGATTCGTTTTTATCAGAGTTTGGCCTATGATAATGACGAGGGTATGCAAAAATTTATTCAAAAAACGACGGTTTTCTCACCTGAGGTTATCTCTCTTGCAAGAGTCGTTTTGTATACGCTAAGTACGCCAGAAGCACATACAACATTTTTACATGAAGCGCTGCAAACAGCAACAGGACGTATCCTTATCTTTTCTCCTTTTATTCGCCTGCAAAAATTACAGCAAACATTTACAAAGGCTTATTTGCGTACGATGTTGCGAAATAATGCCCGTGTCACGTTGGTTACGTTACCATCGCCATGTGATTCACGCGAAGAGCAAGAAGCCATTTTTGCAACCCTGAACAGGTTTCAAGAAAGATATGCGAATTTTTCTTATTTAACGTATCCAAATTTTCATGCGAAAACACTCATTGTTGATCATATGATATGCGAAGGATCGTATAATTGGTTGTGTGCCGTTAACAACATAGACCATGAGGCAAATAATTTTGAGATGTCTGTGGCTTTAAAAGGGGAGAGGGGTGAATCGCTTATCCAATCTTTTTGGAAAACAAATTTGGGAAGAAGGGTATTGGCGCATGAAAGACCTGATGGTTCTGTTGTAAAAGAGAGTAAAAAAAGAACCGTTGAACAGGATAGAGAAGTGGATACGCGTGTAGCAAGTACAGAAATACCAATAGGTGCAGAAAAAAAGAAAATTAAAGGAGTGCCTGATATTCCTGAACGCTTTGAGCATTTGATTCGAATTTTTTCAGGAGAATCTGTCGGGAAACAAGGCTATTGTGTGCGTTTTGAAGAGGGAGATTATATTCGAAGGCGTCAACATATTATGTATTTTTCAACGTCTCAAGAAGCAAAAGAGGCCGCTTATGCCTATTATCAAAAGAAAAAATAATAATAAGAGATAAGAAGTATCATCATGTTAAGTGGCATGTAATAAGCCATTATCTTAGCTGCGTTCATTTTGTGGTGAAACTTTAATGTGTTATTAATAATGTGATTCTTAGAATACCCTTTCTTGGTTTTATAATAGTAATTACGATATGGCAGAACCTCCTGTTCCTTGTTCCCCTATAGTGAATTTTGATCTGTGGAGCTTCACATTTAGTTTTCCTTTACTTTTTTCAATTCGATATAAGCTCGAAAATTAGATAGAGTACATACATCTTATTTATGAGTAATTTATATGAGACGAATTTGTCATCTTATAAAATTGGTGTTTTTTTGTTTATGCTATATTTTTATTACTCTTATTGGATATTATGAAAAATCGTTTTCTTCGGATGTCGTATTAGAAAACTCATTAAGAGATCATTTACAAAGTCTCTGTGCACCCGAGCAGGCTGTGCATTTGCACTTTTTATCAGAGGTTTTTTTTATTCCTTCTGCAAATCCTTGGGTGTGTGTGCGTGTTCCTAGTTCAGGAGATATGCATCATCATCGTTTGGAAGAAAAAATAAATTTTGATGTTGATAAAATGGGTGAATGTTTCCCAGTTGATTTTTCTGAGCATTTTTTTAAATGTTCTCCAATTGTGGAAGTTCATCGTTGGTTGACAACGTTGCCAAGTTATCATGATTTTAAAAACATAGATGTATTTTTAACTGTTGCATCACGGTGGAAAGAATTTCAGTTTTTTTATCGAAAAAAACAAGAGCTCTTACGAAAAAAACCAGATCTTAAAGTTTTTTATGGGGATATTATTTCTTTTTTAGTTCATCCATTGGCAGAGCTAGCCATAGAACATCCTTCTGAAACACTTGAATTTATTATTGATCAACAAAAGCTATGGGGTGTGCCTTGGCATAATGGGAAATGTATTTATGAATATATGCGTGATGTGTGGCGATGTTGTGATGATAAAAAACAAAGAATTTTTAACGAGAATCTTTATGCTGATATTTCACGTCAAGTTTTTGAACAATCATATCCTTTTGGTTTAGTTTATTTAAGTCATATTGATATAAAATCTTTATCTTCTTTAGAGGTTATTACACTTTGGCAATGTGTGTGGAAATATTATGAAGATATTTTAAAACAAAAGATTTCACGTACAGTTGAACCTGAACTTTTAAATAATTCTTGGTTTGAAAAAGTATATATGCTTCCAAATGAAACAAATTTGGCTTCTTTACGTATATGGTTAAGACGTATTAATCAAAATCAAGAAATTAATATTGGGAAATATTATCAACCAACCTCTCTAACACACATAGAAGATTATGAAGATGCAATTTATTATGTTGCAACAGCACTTTGCTTACCTCGTATAAAAAATCAAAAATATCAATTAAAATTAAAGGCAATTGCAAATTATCAAGATGCCATAGCTCTTTTGCGTCAAGAGTGCGTGCTTGATGAAAAAGCGATACAAGCTTTGATGGAGTATATTGAAGAAGCATACGAAATTGATCAACATGTTTTTGCTTCTTCAGAGGTATGTTTGATTAATGAATTCATCGATCGCTATTTCCGATTGTTAGAAAATGTGACAGATACTGTTTTAAGAGCGCCTCAACAGCAACGGCTGGAAGCGATGATTGAAGAATTAATAACACGTCATCCACAAATTGTGATAAACGCGGATCCCCTTCGACTTTATAAGTTATCACGTGTCTGTTTAGCAAATATGAACCTTTATCAAGCGTTAATGGGGATCAGTAATTATTGCCCGGCCTGGCATTATGTACAATCACTTATGCAATTATTTCCTAATGAGACTGCAGATCGTCGTCTTGTTGTCAAGCGCACAGTATTAACAAGTACAGGAGATGTTGAGCGTGAATGGGTGTTACCTTTAAGTGAAGCAACGTATAATCAGATTTTTGATGCGCAAGGTTGTTTTAAAGCAATTAATATTGATGAAATTGGGAAACAAATAGGAAGAAGACAAATTTCAAAAAGTGTTCTTAATGGGGATAATTCATATGGAATTTGCATTAAAGAATATCCTGAAATGCCTGGTATAGAATATGCGGTTTCATCACTCATGAATAAGTTAATGGGAAGAGGGGGTAATCCAAGTATTTTTGTTCGTTATGAAGATAATAGAAATCCAAGTAAATCTATTGTTCGTCCCTGGCTTTTAACACCGTTTATTGAAGAGTCTTTATCAAAACGACTGAGTGAAAATCCACACGAACTTGAAGAAATAGAACATGAAGAAGCTATTTTATTAGCGATGATCACAAATCCTGAAGATGGATCTCCCTCAAATTATCGTATTGCTTATGATGTATTTTCTAAACAATTTTATATTATAGGGATTGATAATGATCATAGTTTAGGACCGTCTGCATCAAGTTCATATATTGCTGAACGTGGTTATTTCCGCAATATAGTTCAGCCTGTTAATGTAAAAACGTGGCTTTTTTGTACAGATACCATGTTAAAAGGTGTACGTATTGATTTAGCACAGCGCATGATCGCACAGGATACATACTCTTTTTTAGTGGATTGGGTGAATGGACTTAAAGAAAAAAGTGATCACTATCAATCACTTTTTACATCAGAAGAACAAGATCAATTTATGCGTGGTATTCCAGAAGGATCACAACAAATTGTTTTACCTAAAGTTGTTTTAACCAATACAATGCTGGGTCGTTTGTATAGTAAGTTAGAACAACTTCGTCATTTCATTCATTCTTCTCAGGCAATAGTGCCAACAGATCCGCAAGTGCCAACCCGATTAAATAAAACGTATTTAGAACTACTTTATAGTATCGATACGCCTATTGGTAAGCGTTATGCATCACTATTTATGACGCATCCACCCTACCATGCATCTACCGAAATTGATTCCCAATTGCAAACGTTGGTTAGACACTACGGTGTAACACTTTTGCCAGTAAGCATTGCTCAAATGAGTACATGTTCAGGTATTCATAAACGAACGTTGGAGCGTTTAGCTATTGTTGGTAAAGGTGAATTTTCAGATGGGATACGTTTTGGTAGCAAAACAACAAGTCTTGGCTTTTTGAATATTATTTTAGGAAAAAGTGATTTAACACCAGAAGAATTAGGCCCCCTGTTAAGGAAGGTGCATTTTGAGCCAAGTTGTATTTTCGCTCCCTCACACTGGAAATTTAGTAATCGCATTTTCATAAGATTTGAAATGACCCCCCAAAACTGGACAGGTAGCTAAGAGAGTTTTTTCCTTGAGATTGTGTTAAATTAACCCATCAAGGAGGTAATAAAATAATGGCACAGATTCGAAAAAAACATACCAGTAAAACAAAATTTGAAGCGGCGATTGCC
>CANLGW010000042.1 GCA_947490395.1 Alphaproteobacteria bacterium | reverse complement strand
TTTTTTAGTATATCTTGCTTAAAATTTGAAGCGTTTTCCGTAAAAGTTTAGCTCTAATTCCACTTACGCAGTAGGTCTAATGAAGCATAGAATCATTTAAAATACATCATTAATCATAATACAAATTTGACTTACGCAGGAGGTCTATTGCACTTTAATGCTTAGCGGCGTTACAATAACCTCGTAATTATACACACATAAGGAATTAAACTGGTGAGGGGAATACGATTGACAGATGCTCAAGTGCTCGCAATATGTAAAGCCTTTAGATCCTGTTTTTTGCTTAACGATAAAATATGGTTATTTGGTTCACGCACAAATCTAAATAAGCGCGGTGGAGATATCGATCTTTATATAGAAACAAAAAAAGATTCTCAAGAAGTTAGCGAGAGTAAAATATGTTTTTTATCAAAATTGGAAACAACTCTCGGAGAACAAAAAATTGATCTTGTTATTAGGTCTGGCAATTTTGAGTTGCCTATCTATAATGTTGCAAAAGAGGAAGGAATTCAGTTATTATGACTGTGATAGAGCTTTTGGCGTATGAATTAAAAATATGTCTCATTCATTTAGATCGATTAAAATTAGCACTAAAAAAAACAGAACATCTTTACCCATTCACTGAAGAAACCATCAGTAATATTCCCGAAGACGATTTAGGGTACCTTGAATTGCTCACGGTTCGATTAGGGAAATTACAAGATACTTTAGGAGAAAAAGTTTTTACGCTTATCTTAGAAGCCCTAGGTGAATCAGTAGAAAATAAGAGCTTTATTGATAAGCTAAATAAATTAGAGAAGCTCGAGATTCTTCCAAGTGTTCAATGGTGGCAAGATTTAAGAAAATTACGCAATATACTTGTGCACGAATACCCAGACAATCCTGCTTTTATTGCAGATAATCTCAATACTGCTTTTATTCAAACAAGAAGGCTATTCATTTTCTGGGATTCACTTATTACTTATATTGACGTTAATCATTTAAGCTCTCGGTAAGCAGAAAAAGGTAACAACCCTTTTTGTAATTCTATACCCATCGGAAATGAAAACACCTGTTTTTACCAACATCGTCGTCATAGCGAGCGTAGCTGGCTATTGTCCAAGAAAACAGCTACTGGGTGGCTACATCTGCTTCGCAGATTCACCATGACGGAAAATAGGTATCTTCATGTTTATTAGGTATATTATATTAAAAGAGGGTTTGCAGCTTTTACCGCACGTGCATGCAACGGATGGTTTTTATGTAACGATTTTAGTACGACAGCAATAAGGTCATGTATAAAAACGATTGCTGAGACTTATTATTATATGTTAAAGGATAAGAATATTAAGAACTTATTTAGGAATGAAGACATTAAAATGAAAATTTCTTATATAAAATCATTATTCATAATGATTATGCTTACCGCGGCAAGCTTTGCCACGAGTAGGACAGCAAGCGATGATATAGATAGAATCGATGAAAGCAATCTCTGTCGTGCAGCAAAATTTATCTTTGATAAAGATCTAGCACGTATGGACAAATTTAATGCCGATCCAATGAACGTTGATTACGCTCAACATACTAAAGAGATTAACACCAAAATTAATCAAGGGGTTAATACTGCACGACAAGCGTCTTGGGACACAAAGAAAGCCGTCGCATTCGCTATTTTGGACACAGCACTTACGGAAAATGGCAACAATAGTGATATTACACGAGAGTTCCGTGCCGTAAGAAAAAGGCTTAAAGCATCATCTCCTCATACTTATAAAACAGATAGCACCTATTTACACTATGCAGCCCTTCATACAATGGAGGCATTGGCAAAGGATGTTGTAAGATGCTACTGGCAATTCACAGATGATGAAAGGTTAAGTGATGAACGTCAGACAATCTATTTCGATAACCTTAAATTATTAACGGGTATTGATAATCATATGTTTATGAAGCTGTTTGGCATAACACAAAACGCACACATGATTGGTATAGTTTCAAGAGCCGTTCATAACCATAAACAAAAAAGAAACATTGATGATAAGGCTTTAGCTGAACGTTATGCGCAAGTGATGAGCAAATATGAATCCTCAGTCAATCAACCGTTTTATGGTGATCTAAATGGGATCTATGCGCAGCTTAAGGGAGCCGAGAACTATGATACTTACATGGATCCACTAACAGAGTTGAAAAAAACCCTTGCTGAGCGTGCAAATTTATTGAATAAAGCAGCTGTTAAATTTATTTTATCAAAGGATCATGCTGATGCAGAAGAACTAGACCAGCAAGATCAGTTATGGAAGCGTGCATGGGAAACCACTTTTGATAAAATTTCAGAACGTAGTAGTGCCGTGTCAAATGCGATCAATGCGTTAAATGAAGCCATAGATCAAGCGATTGCAGCTCAAGCTGCAATCATTCCTGGTGCAGCTGCAGGCGACGTTGATACTGCTGCAGCAGAAGTCATTCCTGGTGCTTGTGTTACCACTGGTAGAGGAGCTTATTTTACAGCAACGTACAGTGTGCAGACCCAAACAGCAGGCATCGTTGACGTTAAAGTTAGAAATAAACCTTATCCAAGTGGAAAAAAAGCTAAATCTGCCGATACACCTTATGTTGAGGGCTTGAATGCTCTAACGTATATAAAAACTCTAAAAACGAAACATCACGGCGCAACCGTAACATTGAAAGCCATTACTAAGTATGACTAGTATTAACTTTTAACATACGTAACCAGAGGAGGCTCGTCCCTTTCTCTGGTTTTTTTATGCGCATTGCTTATTGTTATTTTTCCCTACATTATTTTATCTAACCCCAATTCAGGATTAAATTCTATATATTCCAACTCTCCATCATCACAAGGAAACGTTAGCTTCCGCAGTGAATCCAGTAACTGCTAATGTAGAAATGCCTGTTTTTCTGGATAGCCGCCCGCTAGGCACGCTATGACGACTCTTTTACATTCAAATTAAAAGTGATTCAATATACTTATATTACAAAATTAAGAAATTATATTTTATAAATTATTTTAGTATAATTTTATATAATATGTGGTATATTTTTATATAGGAGGATTTGACAATCAAACGTTTTTCTGCTCGTATAAAAATACTTACCCTCTTTATTGGATCAAGCAGCATTAATCCCCAATCTGCATGGAGCAGTGGAGGTGGTGATTGGATGGAGATCGATAGAGATGGTACCATAACTGCTGTTGTCAATATAAAACAGTCAACGGAAGGATCAACAGAAGGATTTACTGATCATGATCGCCAAGCGAAACCGACAACTCCCCTTCTTGATAATACAGCTAACGCTTCGTCTAACCCGTCTAAAATCATTGCTAATATACCACTGTCTGCAACCCAATCAAATCCTACAACAACGCAACAAGCAACGTCTTATGTTGTAAATGACATAGCAAAGAAAAACGAAGTGAGTTCTTCAATACAGATCCAAAACGCTGATGGAACACCACCACAACAAACTCATTCAGTTAAAGATGCTGCATCAATAGTCACATTTCAGGCTAATTATTTAATCCCCTTCGTGGTTGCTGGAACTGCGTTAAGCCTGCTCCTTTTAATTAAAAAAAATTGAATTTTGTTCCTCTTGTTATCATTCTCTTCCAAAAAAACTATATCGTCCTCGTGCGTGACACATAAGGAAGTGCATAATATTGGTTGGCATGCTATTAAAAAATATCATACACCGTCCCGTTCTGTCAGCTTCGGACTTGATCCGAAGATCTTTCATGTGTCAAAGGCAAATAATGGGTAGGAGTTAATAATCGATATGCCACCTCGGTAGCAGAGATGCCCTGGCACAGTGATCCAGATACTCTATTTATTTTTACAATGCCCACCATTTTTGTAAACACACTCTGGCAAATGTTTACACACGGTCTTAGACGTAATATCGCCACATTTAATCGCACAACGATGCGTGGTTTTACCCTTCTTTTTCTTTTTACCTTTCATCCAATGGCAATGCGCAGACCTTTTTTGACAATCTGGTTGCTTACGATCCTCACAATCAGCGGCGGCACGTTTAGCTGAACTTTTATTGCCGAGATTGAAAACCTCCATTGCAGGCGCTAGCTTCTTCTTTTTAATGCGCGTCATCTTTTTCTTTGCCGGCACTGCCGTAGCTGCTGGTGGGGGTAATGGAGGCAATACAATTGGCGGAGGTGTTGCCGAAAGAATACGCTGTCTTTCCGCCAACAAAATGGCCATCTGTTTCGCCGATGCTTCTTTTTGTGCCCGTAATTGTGCCTCTAACTGATCTTTTAGTTGAACCTGTAACATTTCTTTTTCAAGTGCGAGAATGGTTGATTCTTCCTGCAGAGATTCGAGTATTACCTTTTGCTGAATACTTGCTCTATTATCTGCAGACAAAACTTTATCTGCAAGGGCAGGCGCTGGGGTTGCTACAGTTGCTTGTAGATAATAGTATTGCTGCTGATACGGTGATTGACCAATCGCACCTGTTTGCGGATAGTAGTATTGCTGCTGTGTATTACCATCCATTTGTGTGTAGTAATAGGGTGTTTGGGCACTCGTGGTACTTGCTGGAATGGCTGGTTGGTAATAAGAAAGTGACGCCGATGTAGTTTGGGGCAATGACACAACTGGTGGTGTTGGAGGTGCTTGATAAAATGCAACAGCCGATGATTGTTGTGGCGTTTGATAGGTGACTATTGGGGTTTGCTGGGGCGCTGTTTGCGTTGCCGCGGATGGCAATTGGGTTGTAATGGCTGCAATAGGTATACCAACTGGTTGTGTGGGTACTGTAGGTGCTGCCGGTGAATAAGTAACAACCGCAGCGGGAGTTGGTTGTGTTGCTGGCGCTTGCAATTGTGTTGTGATCGGCGCAACCGCGGAAGCTGTCATAATTGGCGCCTTTGGTGGCTCTTGATATTGGGCAGCAGGTTCAGTTGGTGTAGGTAAAATAGCTACTGTCCTTGTTGGTGTTGTGGTTTGTGTTGATGCAGCAGGGACTGTCGATACAGCATTTGTTGGATCTGGCGCAGATGTTATATCAATCGTAGGTGCTTTAATCGATGGCTGATCTGGCACGCTTTCCGATATGTTTGTGGATTCGGACGCAGTTATCGTTTCAGATGAAACTGTATTCGTTGATTTAGCGGAGGTGTTTTCAATAACATCGTCATCGGCTGACGTTGTATCAACGACAGGCGCTTTAACACTTACATCAACGGTTGATGAAGTCGTGATTGATGTGGTTGCGCTCGCTATCGTGGGCGCTAATTGATTTGCTGTACTTTCCGTTGTAGACGCAGTCGCTATCGTATTAGTCGGCATCAATGCTGCTGTAGGGGCGATCGCTATCGTAGAAGCCGTTGTAATTGTTGTTGCAGGCGCTGACACGGTCATCGTAACCGTCGCTGATGGAGATGCAATAGCCGCTGTCGGTGCAGGCGCCGTCATCGTAACCGTCGCTGGCGGAGGTACAATAGTAGCTACTGTCGGTGCAGGTGCCGTCATCGTCACCGTTGCTACGTTTGTAGGGATAGACGTTGTGTTTGATGCAAGTAAGGCAAATTCATTTGAAACTGTTGTCGTATGCGATGTTGATGTGACGGTTGGTAGCGTCACAGCAGTAGCCGTTGCAGGTGCGGTCATGGTTATTGTCGCTGGCGGTGGTGGTGCTGCAGTTGTGGGCGCAGGCACAGTCATCGTAACAATTGATGGTGGTGGTACTGCTGTAGTTGCTGGCGCAGGCACGGTCATGGTTATTGTCGCTGGCGGTGGTGCTATTACAGTCGCTGATGCAGGCGCGGTCATCGTAACAATTGATGGCGGTGGTAGTGGTGCAGTTGATGGTGCAGGTGCGGTCATGGTTATTGTCGCTATCGGTAGTGCTGCTGCAGTTGTGGGTGCAGGCGCAGTCATGGTTATTGTCGCGGGCGGTGGTGCTATTACAGTCGCTGATGCAGGCGCGGTCATCGTAACAATTGATGGCGGTGGTAGTGGTGCAGTTGCTGGTGCAGGCACAGTCATGGTTATTGTCGCTATCGGTAGTGCTGCTGCAGTTGTGGGTGCAGGTGCAGTCATGGTTATTGTCGCTGGCGATGGTGCTATTACAGTCGCTGATGCAGGCATAGTCATTGTCATTGGGGACACAATACTATTTGTTGAAGGTGCAGCCACTGCTGTTCCTGTGACAAGGGAAGCCACCTCATTTGATACCGTTGTTGTCGATGTGGGTGCTGTTATAGCGGATGTTGTTGTGCTGGATACGGATGTCATTGCTAGATTTGTTGGAATGATGGATGCTGTCATACTCGAAGTTGGAATAAGTGCCGTTGCTAATGGATTCGTGGCAGCATCTGTTGGTGTCGCTATTGGTGCTGTTACGGATATATCTGTTGGCACGGATAAAGTTGATGCAGGTAATGTTGGTACGGGTAATGTTGATATAGGTGATGTTTGCATTGGCACAGGCATGCTTGCCATTAGTGTTGTTGATGCTGTTGAATTCGTTTCTATAGAAAGGGCTGGTATTGGTAGAGTCGATGTAGGCACAGACATACTTGCCATTGCCGGCAACGTGGAGGCTTGTGTTGATGACGCTAGTATTGTAGGTGTGCCAAACAATGAATTCAAAGCATTTGTTAATACAACAACAGGTGCTGTAGACGATGCTGTTGCATTTGCGATTGCTGAGGGATCAGCAGTTGGAGTAACAGGAACAGGTGCTACTGGGGTAGCTGCCGTTGGAACAGGCGCAGGTGCTGTTGCTAATGCCGTTGGATCCGTTACAGGTGCGGGTGCTGTTGATGATTGATTCACTGTCGAAGCAACTGCATTTACGATGCGACATTCGATGCCCACAAGGCATAGAACAGAAATGCATAGAGTGAAGAAATTAAAAATCATCGATTTGTTATCAAGTTATCGCATCTATATAATTTAGTATAACCATACAATCCCTTAACAAAATATTAATATCAAAAAATTTCATATTTTTTTCATAAAACAATATAAAAATAATTAAATATACCTAATAAACATAAAGATACCTATTTTCCGTCATGGTGAATCTGCGAAGCAGATGTGGCAACCCAGTGGTTGTTTTCCTGGAATAGCTACGCTACGCTCGCCATGACGACGACGTTGGTAAAAACAGATGTTTTCATTTCCGATGGGTATAGAAATTAATAAATGTTTTAAAAACAGCCTCTAAGGCAACAATGTTTATGAACAGATTCTAAATACAAATATCTTTTTCCAAGTCTCCACTTTATAATATAGCTTTGATAATAAGCATTTTAAACAGACCTTAAAAAAATCAAGGATAAAATATGGCTGATTCATTACATGTGCTAGCTTCTGAACGCTTGGTTGAAAGTTCCGAAACTATTGATGATGTAGTAAGTGATTTAAAGGATCCATCCTTGCGTCCACTATCACTTGCCGATTTTACGGGGCAAAAGGTTGTTCGATCAAATCTATCTATTTTTATTCAGGCTGCACGCACACGGGGAGAAGCGTTAGATCACGTCCTTTTGTACGGACCACCTGGTCTTGGCAAAACAACGCTTGCCCAAATTATTGCAAAAGAAATGAATGTCGGCTTTCGGGCAACGTCAGGGCCCGTGATTGCTAAATCTGGCGATCTAGCGGCAGTATTGACGAATTTAGCGCCTAATGATGTCCTTTTTATTGATGAAATTCATCGTCTAAACCCTGCAGTTGAAGAAATTTTATACCCTGCGATGGAAGATTTAAAACTCGATATCATGATTGGTGAAGGGCCATCTGCCCGTTCAATTCGGATTGATTTACCGCCCTTTACTCTTGTTGGCGCAACAACACGATCAGGTTTGTTGACGCAGCCTCTGCGGGAACGTTTTGGCATTCCCCTTCGTCTGGAATTCTATGATTTGGCTGATTTGACGAAAATTGTGTTACGTGCAGCAACGCTGCTTTCGTGTGCAATGACAGAAGATGGCGCCAAGGAAATTGCAAGGCGTGCACGCGGCACTCCCCGTATAGCAGGGCGTTTATTGCGACGGGTACGTGATTTTGCGAGTGTTGAGCAATTGCCGATTGTCGATATCCATGTAGCACAGGATGCGCTGAATCGTTTGGATGTCGACCGTTTGGGGCTTGATCAACAAGATGTGCGTTATTTAAAACTACTTGTAAATTTTTATAAAGGCGGTCCTGTTGGGGTTGAAACCATTGCTGCTGCCTTGTCGGAGCAACGTGATACCGTTGAGGAGGTGATTGAACCCTACCTTATCCAGCAAGGGCTTTTGCAACGCACCCCCCGCGGCCGTGTGTTGACTGATTTTGCATATACGCACCTTGGCATTGATCAGCTTATGCAGGCGTGATACATTATTTCAACATCATGGCAAAATTTTGACTGAATAGCACAAGCTATTGAGCGAGCTAAAAGACGGGATACTCCATCATGCGTTGATTGGCCGAGAGAAACTGGAACAACCGTTTATAAACTCATTGAAAACATGCTGATGTAGCTGTAAAAGCTCTTTTACGTAACACATATTGAACCTACTCGTAAATGCGGGTATCTTGGGTGAAACCATACTAACAAAGTACCACATTTGACAATTGAAACAATGACTTCTGCCGACATGCCTTCGCTCCCGTCCTTAACGTATAACGGGTTCGTGCATCTTCGTGTGCATTCCGCCTATTCGCTGACCGAAGGGGCAATTTTGATGAAGAATGTGGCAAAGCTTTGTCAAAAGCATAAAATGCCCGCGGTTGCCCTTACCGATACAAACAACTTATTTGGAGCATTAGAATTTTCATTAAGTGCCGCCGATGCTGGCGTGCAACCCATCATTGGGTGCCAACTGACGATTGATCTGAACCCTCATTTCCCCAAAACACCAACAGTACCAGCTCCTATGGTATTCCTTGTGCAGAATGAGGATGGCTATCTAAATCTGCTCAAACTTATCACCTTTGCTTATTTTCGTGAGCAAGGGCTTATTGGCGCGCATATTACCATGGCAGAACTTGCCTTACATACCAACGGTTTGATTTGTTTGACGGGTGCACACGAAGGTGGGCTTGCGCAACTTTTAACTCTACCAACGATAGATCTTACTGAAGATTTCACTCAAACGTTGATGAGCCTATTTCCAAATCGCCTTTATATTGAATTGCAGCGCCATGGACTGCCCCTTCAACAACAGCTAGAGCCAGCATTTCTTGATCTTGCGCTGCGTCATAACCTTCCAATTGTGGCAACAAACAATGTCTTTTTTGACACCCCTGATATGCATCAAGCACACGATGCGTTATTATGTATTGCAGCAGGCGCTTACGTTGAACAAGACCAACGTCGCCGCGAGACACCTCATCATAGTTTTAGATCAACGGTGGAAATGGTTGAACTTTTTGCCGATTTACCAGAAGCCATTTCAAATACTGTATTAATTGCGAAACGTTGTTCCTATAGACCGCTTCCTCGAAAGCCAATTTTACCAAATTTCTCAACTGAATCAGGGCGGTCGGAACGTGATGAAATGTGGGATCAATCGCATGTGGGTCTTGAAAAGCGTTTGATTGAAGAAGTCTTCCCCCTTCATCCAGCTGAAAATGCTGACCAGCTACGTGCGCACTATACCGAACGTTTGCGTTTTGAACTTGGTATTATTGAACGTATGGGGTTTCCTGGTTATTTTCTAATCGTATCCGATTTTATTAAATGGGCAAAAGAAGCAGGCATTCCCGTAGGGCCTGGCCGTGGTTCAGGAGCAGGCTCTCTCGTTGCATGGGCGCTTACGATTACAGACATGGATCCTATTCGTTTTAATTTGTTATTTGAGCGATTCTTGAACCCTGAACGTATTTCGATGCCTGACTTTGACGTGGACTTTTGCCAAGATCGCCGTGATGAAGTGATTCGTTATGTGTGTGAGAAATATGGTATGGATCGTGTCGCACATATTATCACCTTTGGTAAGTTGCAGGCACGTATTGTGATTCGTGATGTAGGGCGTGTGTTGCAAATGCCCTACGGTCAGGTTGATCGTATTTGTAAACTCATTCCAAACAATCCAGCAAATCCTGTAACCTTGGCGGAGGCGATTGAGCTAGAGCCCGCCCTTAAACAACAGCGTGACGAAGATGAAATGGTTGCTCGTCTAATGGATATGGGCACCAAACTAGAAGGACTATATCGCCATGCCTCAACCCATGCGGCAGGTGTTGTTATTGGTGATCGTCCACTCGATCAACTGGTTCCCCTATATCGTGATGAAAAATCAGATTTGGCCGTTACGCAATTCAATATGAAATATGTTGAAACAGCAGGCCTTGTGAAGTTTGACTTTTTGGGGTTAAAGACATTAACAGTGATTGAACAATGCTGTGCCCGTGTGCGTACACGAACAGGCACGCATTTTCGTATTCAAACAATACCGCTCGATGATCCAGCGACATTTGCATTACTATGTCGTGTGGAGGCTGTTGGTATATTCCAGCTTGAAAGTGCGGGTATGCGAGATGTGCTGCGTCGTCTGCAGCCTGACCGATTTGAAGATTTAATCGCCTTGGTTGCTCTATACCGCCCTGGTCCTATGGACGATATCCCCCGTTATTTATCGTGTAAACACGGAGAAGTTGCCGTAACTTATTTGCATCCATCACTAAAACCCATTTTAGAGCCTACTTATGGGGTTATGGTTTACCAAGAACAGGTCATGCAAATTGCACAAGTTCTGGGGGGATATACCCTTGGTGCTGCTGACCTTTTGCGTCGTGCAATGGGTAAAAAAATTAAATCAGAAATGGATGCACAGCGCGCTTTATTCACAGAAGGTGCTGTTAAAAATGGCATCAAAAAAGATATTGCATCGCAAATTTTTGAGCAAATGGCAAAGTTTGCTGGCTATGGCTTTAACAAATCACATTCAGCACCGTACGCATTACTGGCCTATCAAACGGCATATTTAAAAGCAAATTATCCATTAGAATTTTTCGCTGCGACGATGACATTGGATATGCATAATACGGATAAGCTCAACCTCTATCGGCAAGATCTTGATCGAATGAAAATTCCCTTGTTACCACCCGATATTAATGTATCTGACGTGACATTTAGTGTTGAGGGAAATGGAATTCGCTATGCATTAGCTGCCATTAAAAACGTTGGTGCGCAGGCAATGGAAACACTAGTAGCGGAACGTCAGACAAAATGCACCTTCAAAAGTTTAGGCGATTTTGCGACCCGTATTGATCCGCGTATGGTGAATAAGCGTCAGCTTGAAAACATGATAGCATCAGGGTGTTTTGATGCATTACATGCCAATCGTCGTCAACTGACAGATGGATTAGACGCACTGCTTAGCATAGCCCAGCAAACCCGAACGGAGAAGGCAAGCAAGCAACGTATGCTGTTTGCAACAAGTGCCGCTGAAACCGATAAAGAAGTTCCCCTTCCTAATATAATGGAATGGACGCCCCTTGACCGATTACAAAAAGAATTTGATGCATTAGGATTTTATTTAAGTGCGCATCCATTGGATATGTATAAAGAAACACTTGATCGTATTGGTGTGATGCAGTCTATGGATTTACAAGAACGGGCGACGAGCACGAATCAATCAGTATCGCTTGCAGGGATTATCTTAACAAAACAAGAACGCACATCTAAAAAAGGCGATCGATTTGCTTTCGTTCAAATAACGGATTTAAGTGGTGTTTTTGAGGTTGCTTTTTTCTCAGAAGCATATGCGGCGGTGCGTGACAAATTAACACCAGGGCAAGCCGTTTATGTGACGGGAAATTTGAAATCTGATGGTGAAGAAAGTTTCAGGTTAACAGGGCAAGGTCTAGAACCACTCGATAATAAAGCAAAAATGGACAATCTAACGCTTACCATTAATCCTGCAAAAGCAAAAATCACTTATATAAAACATATGGTAAAGGAATTAAAAAAAGGGCGAACACGCCTTCATTTTTTAATTCCTGTGACGGACGTTGGCCTTGTGAAAGTTACCTTAAATGATACATTTGATATCACGCCAAATTTAAAAGCTGGCCTTTTGCAGGCATGTGAGGGATAGAGTCCCCCACACATATGCGCATTAACTAACCGCTGGCATTTCAATTTCAACACATATACGGGCAAAAAAAGTATCAAATGCTTCAACTGTTTGATCAGGCGATCCTAGTTTTCGAACAGATACATTACCTTCTTCAGCCTCACGTTTACCAACTGCTAAAATGTAAGGAACTTTTTGTAGAGAATGCTCACGAACCTTATAACTAATTTTCTCATTTCGATCATCAAGTTCAACAATAATACCAGCAGCTGATAAGCGTTTTTTAAGCGTTTCAGCGTATGGATTTGCCTCCGTCGTAACACTAGCGATCACAACATGCATTGGTGATAACCACAAGGGAAATTTGCCTGCATAATGCTCAATCAACACGCCAATAAAACGTTCAAATGAACCCAAAACAGCGCGGTGCAACATAACAGGGCGATGACGTTTACCGTCTTCACCAACATAAGTTGCGTCAAGACGTTCTGGCATGGAGAAGTCAACTTGCAATGTGCCACATTGCCAATCACGACCAATACTATCACGCAATACAAATTCCAATTTAGGACCATAAAATGCACCCTCTCCAGGATTAAGTGTATAATCAATACCGGCTGCGGTTGCTGCCTCAACAAGGGCTTGCTCTGCTTTATCCCATACAGCATCGGTTCCTGCACGTTTTTCTGGACGATCTGAAAATTTTACACGGACATCTGTAAAACCAAGATCTTTGTAAATCCCCAGTAGCAACTCACAAAATAGTTTTGTTTCCGTGACAATTTGCTCTGGCGTACAAAAAATATGGGCATCATCTTGTGTAAAGGCACGCACACGCATCAAACCATGGAGGGATCCCGATGGTTCATTTCGGTGGCAACTACCAAATTCTGCCATACGTAAGGGTAAATCACGATAACTTTTAAGACCTTGTTTAAAAATCTGAATATGACACGGGCAATTCATTGGCTTAACTGCAAGAATTTTATCCTCCGATTCAACCGTAAACATCCCATCACGAAAGTTTTCCCAATGCCCTGATGCTTCCCATAAGGAACGATCAACAAGCTGTGGCGATTTAACTTCAACGTAATCGCTTTTTTCAAGACGGCTTCGAACGAATTTTTCCAGATTACGGTATAGGCGCCACCCCTTTGGGTGCCAAAAGACACTGCCAACGGCTTCTTCTTGAAAATGGAACAACCCAAGCTCGGCACCAAGACGGCGATGATCACGCTTTTCAGCCTCCTCCAATTGATGCAAATAGTCCTTTAATTGCGCATCCGTTGCCCACGCCGTACCATAAATCCGCTGCAACATGGGATTACGATGATCCCCACGCCAGTAGGCACCTGCCAATTTCATCAGTTTAAACGCACTGCCGATGTAACCTGTAGATGGCAAATGTGGGCCGCGGCAAAGATCAATAAAATTCCCCTGTCGGTATAAAGTAATGATTTCACCAGCAGGGATACTTTCAATAATTTCCGCCTTAAAATGCTCCCCTATTGATTTGAAGAAATCAATGGCATCGTCACGTTTCCATTCTTCACGCACAAACGGTTCATCACGTTTAATAATTTCATGCATTTTTGCTTCGATGGCAACCAGATCATCCCCTGTAAATGGCTTTTCACTGAATATGTCATAATAAAAACCATTTTCAATAGAAGGGCCAATTGTGATTTGCGCAGATGGATAAAGTTCTTTCACAGCCTCAGCTAGTGCATGAGCCGTATCATGACGAATAATATCAAGACCTTCTGGATCGCTTCGCTTTACAATATCAACGGTTGCATCATTTGGTAATGTTCGTGTTAAATCCCACAATTCACCATTTACGCGTGCACAAGCGGCCTCCTTTGCAAGGCGCGGTGATATATTTTGTGCAACCTCAAGCGCTGTAATAGCGTTATCAAAAGAACGTATAGATCCGTCTTTAAGGGCGATTTGGAACATAAGAATTTACCTATCGATTTCGTGTATCAATTGTATATTTATCCTTGTAAATCTAACATCAAATGTTAAATTTGCAAGGATAAAACGTTATGATTTAACGTTTAAAACATCAGTATAGGATCGCTTTTTCTGCCCTCCTTTTTTTATTGAAGATACTATTTTAGGTGAACTTTTACGTCGAACTGATGTTATGTAAAAACAGATTGAAAATAACTCAACATTAGGTTACGTTATATGAAACTTACTGTGGAATTAATATCAATGCAACCTACACGACGCTTGATGCAGGCTTTATTAAAATTTGCCACCCCTGAACGCTATCTTTTTACACCACATGACTTTCGTGCGCTACTGCCTGATATATCGGATGCTGCTTTCAAGACATTATTAAGCAGAGCCGTTCAAGAAGGTCATTTAGCCCATCTTTGCCGGGGGATGTATATGTATGAACCTATTGCGCCATCGAATGGTTTGTTGTTGTTTCACACTGCAGCACGCTTACGCGCAAATGGATTTAATTACATTAGCTTGGAAACAGTATTGAGTGAAGCTGGTGTAATCTCACAAATTCCTATAAACTGGGTATCAATCATGTCTTCTGGTCGCAGTAATGTTATTTCGTGCGATCGTTTTGGTACTATCGATTTCGTGCACACGCAACAACGGCTAGAAAATATAGCTGAACACTTACACTATGATTCTCGTTGTAAATTATGGCGTGCCAATGTACCGCTAGCATTACGTGATATGCGTGCGACGCATCGTAATTTAGATTTAATTGATTGGAATATTGCAAATGAATTTATTTGATAAACTTGTAAATGAGGTTCTTAAAAACAGACGAGATTTGTCACCTTTACGCTTAGTTGTTGAAAAAGAACTGCTTCATCATGATATTTTGCGCATTCTAAGCGATACAGGCTTATTTGTGTAACGACAATTACTTTGACACCCAGTGACAATTACTTTTGACACAAAAAGGAGTCCAAGGTTACTGCGTAATCTTACTCCATTTTAGCCTCCGATACATCACAAATTTCCCTCTCTGTTTGCTCTTCATTTTTTGCTTTTTTA
>CANLGW010000041.1 GCA_947490395.1 Alphaproteobacteria bacterium | reverse complement strand
ACGTTATGGCATTAAATTCCATATTATTGCAGGGATTGTGAATCTGAAAAATGGATTTGCTACGGCATAAAAAATAAAATGGGTTGGGGGCGCTTTGACAACTCATTCATCAGAGGAGGCGGAAAGACTTACGCAGTAGGTCTATTATATATTTACGGTTATGGCACCTTATTAATTAATATCTGCTTGATTTGATCAAAGCGATTTCGTTGATCTTCCATGAATTTTTCACGTTTAAGCATTTTTATTTGCTCAGCTGCTTTTTCTTTATCAGCGTTCTTTAAATAAACTTCGGCGAGCCCTAAACGGGCATTTATCACACTGTGTGCTGGCAATAACTTTGTGATTGCAGCTTTGTAATAATGCTTGGCTTCATCTAATTTGCCAATTTTATGGTATGCATCACCTGCATGTAAATAACTTTTGTTGGCATATTCATCATCTGGAAATGCTTCAATAATAAACTCAAAGGCCTTTGCTGCCTTTGCATATGCCCTATCGTTATGCTCGTCTAGTAACGTCATGGCCTGGTTATATTGTGCCAGAGCAGGGCTCTTTGTATTGATTGTGGGAATCGTATCTGACTTTAATGCGGCCTCAGTTGCTTTTGTATCGGCTGCATGTGCTGTTGCGGTTGCATGCGCATTGTGTGTATCTTTTGTTTTAGATTCACTGATCTCAGGATTTGTGCTCGCTGTTTTCGCCAATTCAGGCGTTCCAGTAGGTGTTTTATGGCCATTTACTATTAATGCTTCTTTTTGAGTTATTGATCCCTGTTCCTCAATACGTGGTTTTTTATTGTGTTCTGCCTTTTCTTCGTGCAAGGCACCTGACGGTGCTATTTTCTGAATAAGTGTTTTAAGTGCTATAACTTCTTTTTCAAGAATATCAATACGGTTTTCGTGTGCCTTTAAACGTTCAATAATGGCATCTTCTGTGCGTTGTTCAATTGGTTCCGTGGTTTTTGCCTCGACTTTGGTCGCGCGTTCTTGAATAAGTGCGTTATATTGATCAACCAATTTTTGTATTTCGGAGCCATTTGATTGAAGTAATTGCTCTTTTTTACGAATTTTCTCATCCGTTTCTTTAATCTTTTCATCAATTGTCTTTTCTGATACGACGTTATCAGCAGCGCTTTCCTCTGACGCATAAGTGCCATCATAAAACGTTGTCGTTAAAAGACATAAACGAATAAATGCAATGATATTTTTTCTCATGCGTAAAACCTCAAATTTAAAATATAGATAGATCGTGCTCTTTCTTCTTATACCTAGCTTATTTTTGGAAAAAAAACAATGAAACCTGTTCATTTTGTGCTAGGTATGATATTTTTGGTCGTACATTATGCTATAGGGCATAAAATGAGTGTTAACATCGTGCAAGACTTTGCTTTAACTTAAGCTTTCTTTTGACATTTAATTAT
The DNA here is from genome assembly GCA_947490395.1 of Alphaproteobacteria bacterium. Taxonomy (GTDB): domain Bacteria; phylum Pseudomonadota; class Alphaproteobacteria; order Paracaedibacterales; family CAIOTO01; genus CAIOTO01. Next base: position 14,540 of record CANLGW010000041.1, on the reverse strand, counting down.
ATGAATTGCAATGACAACTTTTAAAAAAACCGAAAAAATTCAAAAGCTTGATAGTAAGAAGAAGCGAACAGCATCATCACGGCAGTGGTTGCTCCGTCAACTGAATGATCCTTATGTGGCGAGGGCACGTAAAGATGGCTACCGTTCACGTGCGGCATATAAGCTTATTGAAATTAATGACAAATACAAATTTATTAAAAAAGGATGTCGTATTCTTGATCTTGGGGCTGCGCCTGGCGGTTGGTGTCAAGTTGCAAAGGCAATTGTTGGTCAAAATGGCCTGGTTATTGGTGTTGATTTGCAGGATATTATTCCCATAACAGGTGTGACCTTGCTGAAAGGTGACTTTAATGATGAAACGGTTCGTCATATGATTATGGATACATTTGCAGATGAAAAGGCAGATGTTATTTTAAGTGATATGGCTGCCAGTGCATGCGGTATGACCGATGTTGATCACATTCGATTAATGCTTTTATTGGAAAGTGTTTATCATTTTTCATTTCATTTGTTGCGGCCAGGCGGTAGTTTTATTGCAAAAGTTTTGCGAGGCGGAACGGAGAAAGATTTATTGGCTCAGCTTAAGCAATCATTTGCAAAAGTAACTCATTTTAAACCACCGTCAAGCCGTCAAGAGTCCTCAGAACTTTACGTGATTGCGCAAGGTTTTCGCCCTGAAAAAGGTGTCAATCATTCAATAACATCAACGATTACGAGTGATATACTCTAAAAAAATAAAGAAAGATTGCAGGTGCTTTACCATGACATTACTTGATATTGTTGTTATTACCGTTCCTTTGTTATCAGCACTTATGGGACTTGTACGTGGATTAACACGTGAAGTGTTGGGACTCGTTTCATGGATTGGCGGTGCATCACTTACGCTTGTTTGTATGCCCTTTGTACAAGTAATTGCAAGACGCTATATTCAAAGCGCAATGATGGCGGATATCGCGGCTGCTATTGGTGTGTTTTTAATTTTCTTAATCTTGTTTAGCATAATTAGTCATGTGTTATCTGGGGTTATTAAACAAAGTATGCTTGGTGGGATCGATCGAGCTTTGGGTTTTTTATTCGGTATTGGGCGTGGTGTCGTTGTTTTGTGTATTTTAGAAACACTTATTAGTTGCTTTGTGCCGCGCCAAAAGCACCCGATGGATATGCAGACGAATCGTTTCGCCCCCCTTATTTATAAAGGAAGTGATATTATTGTAAACCTTTTACCAAAACAGGCTTATCAATTTATTAATGAACAACAACAAAAACATAAAATCGAGATAACACAATCGTTAGAGACATTGACGCCAAATGCGCAAATGATGATGAAAGGTGTGCAACAGGGAGTTCAGCAACATCTGCAAAATCAATTCTCGAATCAACCGTTTGCCCAGTCTGCGCCGCAACCAAATCCACAGCAACTTTCTGCGCAAGGTCTAATTCCGAATCAAATAGCAGGTGCCACAACACAGCAAGAAGCAGAGGCCTTGGCGCGCCTGCAACCTAAAATTGTAGCCCCCATTCCATCAACAACAAATAAGCAAGAGCAAGACCTTAATCGATTGTTGAACATGCAGGACATTAATGAAGGAATGCCAAATCAGTAAAAAAGAGGTATTGTGCTACTGTCATGGTGAGCCAGTGTAAGCTGGTGTTGCCTGCCACCCAGCAAAATAGGTATTATTGCATGAACAGACATTAGACATGAACACCACTGGATCACCACATTTGCTATGCAAATTCGTGATGACGGTGAATGTCACATGATTATTTTTTCGCAAAATGATCTGAAAGGAGCATATGTTATTTTTTATATGCACGTTATATCCCTTCATTTTCTGTGAATGAATGTAAAAAAAAGATTGACGGAAAAGGGATAGACGTATATAAAAGATATACATTCTTGATGTGGGGGTGTAGCTCAGTTGGTTAGAGCGCCGGCCTGTCACGCCGGAGGTCGCGGGTTCGAGTCCCGTCACTCCCGCCATTTAAAATCCTCACATTAAGTTTTCTATTTTATCCTCTTGGTTTAGCTTTTAGTTACAGCGACGATTCCTAGTAAAATGTCATTTTTTGAACACGCTTTTAAGCAAGCATTATACGCCAAAAATAACGATGAAGTTCCTGTAGGTGCCGTTATTGTTTGTGATGGTCGTATTATTGCGGCATCTCCAAATGTTATGCGCGCACAGCATAATCCAACGGCGCATGCTGAGCTTGAATGTATTCGGATGGCCTCTCGTGTTTTGCAAACGACTCATTTAACAGAATGTGATTTGTATGTAACGTTGGAACCCTGCGCCATGTGTGCGGGTGCCATTGCTCATGCGCGAATCAGGCGACTTATTTTTGGTGCATACGATCCCAAAGGTGGTGCTGTTGAGCATGGTGCCCGTGTTTTTCAATATAGCCTTCATAAACCAGAAGTTGTTGGAGGGGTTAATGAATCCGTTTGTAGTGCTTTGCTGTATGACTTTTTTCAAGGTAAACGCTAAGAGAGATCGCTTCAAAAAAATAATCTCTAAGTTGGGTTGAGTGTGCCTACCAAGGCAATTTTCTACAATCATTCGCATATTACGCTTCTTCATCGCCATCGGCTGAAGCAGCTTCTTCCGCATCAGGTGCTGCTGCGTCTTCTTCTGATGTAGAATCGTCGGTTTGATCACTACTTGCAGCCTCTTTTGGTGCACTTTCTTCACCATCAGCAGGGCTTTCTTCATCGCTGGCTGTTTCTGCTTTAACAGCTTCTTCTTCAGCTTTGGCTTCAGGTGCCGCCGTAGCTTCTGCCTCTTCACTCTCCTCAACGATAGCACCAACTGGCGCTTCTTCAGTCAATTTTACTTTTTTCTTATGTGCAGTTGGTGGTGCATCCTTGCACTGTTTTTTTCGAATAACTGGTTTATGCACGACTTCAGGATCAGAACACAATTTTGCCTTCCCCCCATCTTCTTCATCTTCTTCAAATAGGAGCTTAACTTTAGGTCCACCCTTAAGCCTTTCAATGCTTTTTTTATCAGGTTCTACAAATAAAACTGTTTTTGATATATTTTCAGGTTCAATATATAAAACAGTATCCTTCGGCATTTCAGGTGCGGGTAACAAAAGTGTTGGTTTCTCTTTTTCTTTCTCATTGAGTAGAATAGTTGATACTTTTTCAGCTTCATCGAGGAGAACAATCGGTAATTTAGGCTCAGGCTCATTAATGAGTACGCCTGCTCGTACATTTTCATGTTCATCTAACAGCACTATTGGTGATTTATCGATTGGTTCATTCAGTAATACAGTCATATTTTCAGGATCAGCTTCATCCAACAAAACGGTTGGCAGCTGATCTTCATCAGCAACAAGTGTTGCTGGTGGCCACACTTCAACGTCTTCTTTTAGCTGTGATGGCGTTGCTGGCGGCGGCACGACCGTCGTTGCAGGATTGGCAATTGCTGTTGTTGATGAAACAGTTTTCAATCTATTCGCTTCATCTTCTGCTGCTTTTCGTGCTTCCTCAGCTTTTCTAGCCTCTTCTGCTTTTCGTGCTTCTTCAACTTTCAGGGTTTCATCGGCTTTTCTTTTTGCTTCACTTTCCTTTTTTTTCCGCTCTTCTTCCTCTGTTTTCTTTTTATCATCTTCTTGTTTTTTTGTTTCTTGCTTTTTCGCTTCTTTTTTCTTTTTCTCTTTTTTCTTATCAGCTTTTATTTTTGGCACTATTTTCTTAACTTTTATTTTAATGCCACCTTTTTTTTTCTTCTTCGATTTCTTTTTACTTTTTCCATTATCTTTTTTATCGCCGGCTTTATCCTCCGCGTCATCTTTAGCCTCGGCGGTTTCTGTTTCTAGTTTAGCTTCTTCTGGCTTTGCTTCTCTTGGTTTTGCCTCACCTGGTTGGGTATCTTCTTTTTTTTCTTCGGCTGGTTTTGGCTCTTCCTTTTTGGCCTCTTCCTTTTTAGCTTCTTCCTCTTTCTTTTTTTTCTCTTCTTTCTTCTTTTTTGATTCCTTTTTAGCAGCTAGAAGGTGTGTATCTGATAATAAAGGATCCATCGCCAATAAAATCATTACCGCGATAAATAGGGAAAAAACACGTTTTACACACAAAATTATCAATGCACCATTAACCAATTTATTAATTCTCACTTCTATTGGATCAAAAGTTTCTAAACAAAAGCTTAATAAAATGCTATGCTAAAAAAAACAAATTTAGGTGTATTTTATGGATTCAAAGACATTTGACCTTATTGTTATTGGCGCAGGGCCAGGTGGTTATGTTGCGGCTGTGCGTGCAAGTCAACTTGGAAAAAAAGTTGCTGTTATTGAAAAATCATCTCAATTGGGTGGTACGTGCCTTAATGTCGGCTGCATTCCATCAAAATGTCTGCTTGATGCATCTTATAAATTTTGGCAAGCAAAACACCAATTTGAATCATTAGGGATTAATGTTGGAAAGGTTCAACTTGATCTTGACAAAATGATGGCGCATAAAGAATCCGTTCTTGATGAACTTACAAAAGGGATTGCCCATTTATTTCGTAAGAATAATATTCAATATGTACAGGGAAGAGCGCATCTTCATAGTGCACATGAAGTTGCTGTTACGGATGATGATGGCAAAACGAAAATGTTAACGGCTGAATCTATTATTATTGCCACAGGTTCTGTGCCACAAAGTCTTCCACATCTTGATTTTGATGAAAAAGAAATTTATTCATCAACAGGGATTTTATCCCTTCAAAGTGTTCCTAAACATCTAGTGGTCATTGGGGGTGGTTATATTGGCCTTGAAATGGGATCGGTTTGGCTTCGCCTTGGGTCACTTGTTACGGTAGTTGAATTCTGTGATAAAATATTGGGGCAAGCGGATGACGATGTGAGGCATAGTCTTCAGCGATCGCTTGAAAAACAAGGTATGGTTTTTAAATTGAATCATAATGTTGTTGGCGTGAGCAAAAAAGATAAAAATAAAGCTTTATGTTTGCACGTTCTTGATACGACATCTGATGAATCGACCTTGCCTGAACTGATTACATGTGATGCTGTTTTGGTTGCGGCGGGTAGGAAACCCCAGACAGCAAATTTGAATTTAGAAGGTGTTGGGATTGGCGTTGATGCGCGTGGCTATATTAATGTAAATATGCATTATCAGACAAATGTTCCAAGTATTTATGCTATTGGTGATTGTATTAAAGGGGCAATGCTTGCCCATAAAGCGATGGATGAAGGCGTTGCCGTTGCCGAATATTTGGCAGGGCAAGCAGGTAGTGTTAATTATGATATTATACCAGCTGTTGTTTTTACTCATCCTGAAATTGCGACTGTTGGGAAGACAGAGCAAGAACTTAAAATCGGTAATTATGATTATAAGGTTGGAAAATTCTCATTTGCCGCAAATGGACGCGCCAAAACAATTGGAGATACAAATGGGTTTGTGAAAATTCTGACAGAAGCAAAGACAGACCGCGTGCTTGGGTGTACAATTGTTGGCGCTGAGGCAGGAACATTGATTGGTCAAGTAGCTGCTATTATGGAATTTAATGGAGCGGCCGAAGACATTGCACGCACGTGTCATGCACACCCAACCTTGAATGAAGCTGTTAAGGAAGCCGCATGGGCAGCCTTTGATCGTCCTATACATTCATAAATTGATATGCGTAGATGTGTTTGAATGAAAACGTTAATCATTGCAGGGCCAACAGCTTCGGGGAAAAGTGCTTTTGCCTTATTAATAGCAAAGGTTATTAACGGAGTTATTATTAATGCTGATAGCATGCAATGGTATAAAGATTTAGCCGTTTTAACGGCACAACCAACGATTAAAGATAAAGAAATATCACCGCATCGGCTTTATGAATGCCTTGATATCCATGAAGTAGGATCGGCTGCGCTTTGGCAACAGGCTGCTCTTACACATATTCACACATGCCATTCACAAGGGAAATTACCAATTATCGTTGGTGGAAGCGGCCTGTATTTACGAACATTAACTCATGGGTTATCACCCATTATTCCTATACCTGATGATATACGTCAATCGGTACGTGCCTTAGCCGAACGTTTATCTCTCGCTGAATTTAGAGAGTATGTCCTAGCCCAAGATACCGATTTAGCACAATACATACCACCCGTGGATAGGCAACGATTAACACGAGCCCTTGAAGTAAAATTGGCAACAGGACAATCCATTCGAGCTTTACAAGGGAAGGGAGAGCCTCCTCTTAATCATCTGTTAACGTATGTTATTTTAGCACCTGAACGTGCTGCGTTGTGTGATCGGATTAATCAACGCGTGCTCCACATGATTGATAGTGGTGTTCTTGATGAAATTCAGTCTTTTTGGGATAAAAACCCGCCCGCAGATTGCATGTTAAGAAAAGTTATTGGACTTTCCCCTCTAACAGCTTATAGTCGCGGAGATGTTACCTTAGTAGAGGCTATTGCACGTGCTCAAATTGAAACGCGCCAGTATGCTAAGCGGCAAACAACATGGTTTAAAGGGCAATCACCTGCTGATGTTCTCATCAACCCATCAATAGATACGTTAATACAAATTTTAGTATCATAAGATTCCTTATTTCATCTCTTGTTGCATCTTTTAGAATGGCGTATAACGTTAGCAAGTGATTGCTTCATTCATTTAAAGGAGGTTTACATGCAACCTGATCGTTATACCAATCGTGCCCAAGGAATGTTGCAAAATGCTCAAACGCTTGCATTGCGTGAAGGGCATCAACAAATTATCCCTTTTCATCTCTTAAAGGTTTTGGTTGATGATCCTGAGGACTTGTGTGCATCGCTTCTTGAGCAGACAGGGTGTAATCCAACCTTGTTGGAATCAAAAATCCGTGATCATTTAAAAAAAATACCGAGTGTATCTGGAGCAGGAGCAGGGCAGGTTTATGTGTCCCAAGAGTTTGCTAAAGTGATTGAAGCAGCTGAAGTAAAGTCGAAAGCGCTTGGCGACGCTTTTGTGAGTGTTGAAATTCTATTATATGCGCTCGTATCAACATCGCCAACAAAAGAGTTGTTGCATGATATGGGAGTATCACCCAAAAAAGTGGAAGAGGCCATTCAGAACCTTCGAAAAGGACGTAAAGTTGAATCACAAGCGTCGGAGGAAAGCTATGATGCTCTTAATCGATATGCGCGCGATCTTACAAAAGCGGTGCGTGAAGGAAAATTGGATCCTGTTATTGGGCGTGATGAAGAAATCAGACGCACGATTCAGGTGCTCTGCCGGCGAACAAAAAATAACCCTGTATTGATTGGGGAGCCTGGTGTTGGTAAAACGGCGATTGCAGAAGGACTTGCCCAGCGTATTGTAAAGGGTGATGTGCCAGAGGCAATGCGTAACACACGTTTGATGTCTCTTGATTTAGGGTCACTGTTGGCAGGTGCTAAATATCGCGGTGAATTTGAGGAACGTCTAAAGGCAATTTTAGCAGAAATTACCAATGCCCAAGGTGAGATTATCTTATTCATTGATGAATTACATACTCTTGTTGGGGCGGGTAAAACGGACGGTGCGATGGATGCATCGAATATGTTGAAACCAGCGCTTGCACGCGGTGAATTGCATTGTATTGGCGCTACAACATTGGACGAATACCGAAAATACATCGAAAAGGATCCTGCACTTGCACGTCGTTTTCAGTCTGTTTTAGTGGCAGAGCCAACAGTTGCTGACAGTATTTCCATTTTACGCGGTCTGAAAGAAAAATACGAATTACATCATGGGGTGCGTATTAGTGATAATGCCATTGTGGCTGCCTGCACTTATTCAGATCGTTATATTGCTGATCGTTTTTTGCCAGATAAGGCGATTGATCTTATGGATGAAGCTGCAAGCCGCCTTCGTATGATTGTTGATTCAAAACCTGAGGATATTGATGAGTTAGATCGTCGTATTATTCAGCTTAAAATTGAACGTGAAGCTCTTAAAAAGGAAAGCGATGCGGCATCAAAAGATCGTCTTGGAAAACTTGAAAAAGAATTGTCTGATTTAGAGGAGAAATCACGGGAGTTGAATGTCGTCTGGCAACGCGATAAAACGCAACTTGATGAACGTCGCAAATTAAAAGAAGAAATTGAACAATTAAAGACTGAGCAAGAAATTGCCCAACGAAAAGGTGATTTAACACGAGCAGGCGAAATTTTATACAGTCGCTTACCTGTTCTTGAACGCAAACTCACTGATTTATCTGAGCAGAATGATCAAAAAGTCTTTAAAGAAGAAGTCACGGATCAAGATATTGCTCTTGTTGTATCGCGGTGGACAGGTATACCAATTGAAAAGATGCTGACAGGGGAACGTGAAAAACTGATCCAGATGGAAGCCAAATTACATGAACGCGTCATTGGGCAAGATGAAGCCATTCAGGCAATTGCTAATGCGGTGCGGCGATCACGCGTGGGGTTGCAAGATCCAAACCGCCCCATGGGATCATTTCTTTTCTTAGGGCCAACAGGTGTTGGTAAAACAGAGCTTTGTAAAGCTTTGGCAGCCTTTTTATTTGATGATGAGACAAATCTTGTTCGTTTTGATATGTCTGAATATATGGAAAAACATTCAGTTGCACGTTTAATTGGTGCGCCTCCAGGATATGTTGGTTATGAACAAGGGGGAGAGCTTACAGAGGCTATACGCCGCAGACCTTATTCCGTCGTTTTATTTGATGAGATTGAAAAGGCACATACGGATGTATTTAATATATTACTTCAAGTGCTTGATGATGGTCGTCTGACTGACAGTCAGGGACATACCGTTGATTTTAAAAATACAATTGTGATTTTGACATCAAACTTAGGAGCGGAAATTTTAAGCGCGAAGGAGCCAACAGACATCATTAGTGATAATGTTCGTAATCATGTAATGGACATTGTAAGGCGTTCATTCAGGCCTGAATTTCTCAATCGTTTGGATGAAATTACGTTATTTAATCGATTACGCAAAACAGACATGGCCGCCATTGTTGGTATTCAACTTAAAAGCCTTCAAACACGATTGGCGGATCGTAAGATATCACTTACTTTTACGGACGCAGCACTTAGCTGGCTTGTTGATGCGGGTTATGATCCTATGTATGGCGCACGCCCTTTACGCCGTGTAATTCAACGCCAGTTACAAGATCCTTTGGCACTGAAATTACTATCTGGCGCTATAGTTGATGGTTCAGTTGTGCGTGTGGATGCTGAAAATGAGGTGTTAACGTTGGGAACCTAAACAATAAAGGAGATGTAAATGCCACAACTACAGAAAAGCAACACACGACGCTTTGTTTGGCTCAGCAGCACAGGTGTTGCATTGGAATATTATGACTTTATTATTTATGGTTTGTTACTGCCTTTTATGATGCCTTTATTCTTTGATGACTCCAATTCGATGGCGGTCATGTTAAAAGGTTTTTCAGTCTTCGCATTAGGTTATATTGTGCGTCCGTTGGGGGGGATTTTATTTGGCCAGTTAGCGGATCGAAAAGGGCGTAAAGTTGCATTTACGTCTGCCATGTTTGTTATGGCATACGCAACGGCATTGATAGGTTTTTTACCAACTATTCACAATTTTGGCGTACTATCAACGTGGTTACTCGTCCTTTGTCGTTTGGCACAAGGTATTTCTTACGGTGCTGAAATGCCTGGTGCTATTACACTTGTTAGCGAAGTATCGGGGGGCGTTGCACATCAGGATAAATCAACGCGTGGACTCTATTGTGGTTTTGTGATGTCAAGTGCAACATTAGGCGCGCTTATGGCAACAGCAATGATTTCCTTGTTAACGTGGTGTTTGACAAAAGAGGATTTTATCGATTTTGGGTGGCGAATTCCTTTTATGTTTGGGGGAAGCCTTGCCTTCATTAGTTGGTATTTACGGTCTTCGTTGGATGAAACAGATGATTTTAAAGGGATAATAGACCAGCAACGAAGGAAGGGCGTGTGGCAGCCCCTTGGTGAACTTGTGCGTCATCATTTCACCCCTCTGTTCCTTGGGTTTGGGATTACCCTTTATCCAGCAGCACTCGTTATCACAAATATTTATTTTGTAACACTTTTCACCAAATATTATCCGTTTCTATCGGGGTTTATTTATAATGGTATGACAATTGGGTTGCTATGTTCAGTTGTGTTTGTGCCGATTGTAGGTTGGCTTTCTGGCCGAATTGGGCGCCTTACGATTTATGTCATTGGCGGTGTTCTTTTTATTGTGAGTGGGATTAGTTTTACAGATATGTTATTTGATCGCACAAATGTTGGACTTGTTCAATTTTTCATCATTTGGCAGGTGTTTAATGCCGCGAGTATGTCGATTGTTATGCCATGGCTTACCGATCTTTTTCCAACACATATACGTGTCAGTGGAATTGGCTTATGTTATAATTTAGCGTTTGTAGCTTGTGCTTTTTTACCAAATTTATATGCGTATCTAGGGGTGAATAGCATTGAATTCATTATGAATATTATGGCGTTTATTGCATCAGGGGGTATTTTTTGTGCCTTGCTTCTTTCGCGTATTTCTACTCGATAGTTAATTGTTCAAATAAATGATAAGTACCTGGTAGTTCCCGTCGATCAGTCTTAACAACGGAAGATTTTCGTGTCTTTTGAATAATCAACGGTTGCTTAACATTTCTTAATGCGTGTGCTGCTTGTTTTGTTTTTTTTGGTCATTTCACAGGTGGGGTTATTCAACACTCGAACCTGGAAATTCTGGAAACGTATAAGAAAATATAACAGAATTTCATCTTGTTTAATAGATTTTATTTTATTAATAATTAATCCATGTTATTAAAATAAGAAATGAAAAATGTTTTTAGTATTTGTATTTTTTTTCGTTTATGTAGAATCATATGCAGCAGAGTTTAACAGAGAAGTTGATTCATTAAGTCATGAAAGTGCTGCCTTTGTATCTTCATTATCTATTATTCCAGCTTCAAATGAAGTGGATTTTGAAACGACCTTAATGACAATTCAATCTGGAAACAAAATAAAATCAAAATGTTTTATTTGTCGTGTATGGGAGGATGATATTCATCATCCAAATAATATTTTTACATTAAAGCTGAGAGAGGATTTAATAAAAGCAGGAATTGATGTTAGGCTTGATCAATTTAATTTATTAACCGGTAAATCAATAAGAAAATATATAAAACAAATTAGTAATCCTGATTTTTTTATTATTTTATTATTAACACCTAAACTTAAACAACGTGTTATTGAAAAAAAAGGATGGATTTTTGATGAGGTTATCTTAATAGAACAGAGGTTAAGGATAGGTAATAATTTTTATGTACCACTTTTAATTGAAGGAGATCCTGAGTCATCAATTCCAGATACCTTAAATCCTACAGATCTTTTGCATAAAGACTTTAGAAATAGCGCAATGTATCATCAAAATTTTCTTGAGATTTTACGTGAGAAGTTATTGCAACCGCGTTTATTAAATCCAAATTTAGAAGACAACTTTGATAAAGCATTATCTGTATATGAAAGTTCTCAGTTAACAATGTATAAAGATGATGCTCTAAGAGGAGATACATTTTCTTTATACAGTATCATACTTATGTATGAAATGTGTATGAAATGGGATATGGCATGAGAAAGGAACTTGCTCGTTCTAAATTATTAAAATGGTGTTATATCGGTATCGAAAAAGATTTTTTTGTTGCTTACATCAAATTAGGAGAGGGTTACCTGAAAAGTGATGATGAAGAAGACAAAAAGCAAGCGGTTCATTATTTCATTAACGCTGTTGAACTGATTGAAAAACAACAAAATGATTATGAGGATGGAAAAATTAGCAACGACGTTAATGAACATGATGAAAAGAATGAAGTCGAGAGTGATTCAGATAGGAGTAATAGTGTATCGACAAATGATGTGCTCATGTATGAGAAAGAAAGTGGCGATGCTTATAAAAATTTAGGTCTTTGTTATTTGTATGGTATTGGTATTGAGTCCAATATGGGGTATGCGGTAACTCTATTTAATAAAGCAATTGAAAAAAAAAATGATGAAGCTAAGTACTACTTAGCTATTTGTTATTTTTATGGGCATGGTGTGGAAAAAGATAGAAAAATGGCATTTCAAGTATTTAAATCTGTTTGTGACAGTGATGCAAGAGCTTATTATTACTTAGGTATTTGCTATGAAAATGGATATGGTACAAAGAAAAATCCAAAAAAAACGATAAATATGTGGAAAAAGGGAAGTGATGAAGAGGATGATTCAGCAACGGTTGCGTTAGGTAATTATTACGAGAATGGAGTTGTGGTTAAGCAAAATATAAAGACAGCCATTACATACTACAGGAAAGGTATTGAGCAGGGAAATACGCAAGCAAAGATCTATTTGGCCTATTGTTTTGAAAACGGTGTAGGGGTTGAAAGAGATATAGTGTCTGCAGCTAGATTGTACAAAGAGGCAATTGACGAAGGGGAATTTCTTTTCTTAAAGCATTTTCAGAAATTGTATATAGCTCCTTTTAATACAACAACGGATTTTACTTTTATTAGTGATCAATATGAAATATTAGCTTTTGCAGGCGATTGTGGAGCACAAAATAATCTTGGCTGTTGTTATTTAGATGAAGAAGGTATTGTGGAGAATGAAGATAATAAATTTATGGGGATGTATTGGTTTTTGTGTGCTTCTCAAGATTGCGCAACAGCTAAATATAATTTAGGTTTGTGTTTTATGAAAGGTGAATACATAGAAAAAGATGACACTATGGCGTTTCACTTATTTTTGCAGGCTGCTAATATGGAACGTCTGTATGCGAGACTTTTAGTAAGTTATTGTTACGAAAATGGGATAGGGGGCATTACGAATCTAGATATGGCTAGACATTACTATAATCTTGCAATTTTATAATAAAAGTGCAAATTGATGTTACTTCTTTTTGGGATTATAAAACGTTAATTCAACATACAAGTGCAACACTCCATAAAATAAAGGTCACACGAATCTGATAATCTCACAGGTGTAAACTGATCTTACAAACTTATCAACAAACGTTTGTTCGGCTTCAAACTGTCTGTTAAATAATTGCAAGATCAGTATCATCTTCGCGCATGATCCGGGGATGACATGTATGGACAATCCAGCATTTTCATGAGAGTCAAAATATGAAGTGCACATCATTCATTCAAAAACTTGCAGAATACATTTAAAAACCCTACACTTGAATTAGTGGTTTTTAATAAAATTTTAGATTCATGAATTCTCTTAAAGAAAAACTCGAACTCGTTGCTGAACGTATTTTAGGATGGCCTGATAATGTACCCTCATGGGCATACGATATGAATCCCGATATTGCCTTCCATGTGCTAGAATCGGAATTGCAGTCCATTTTAAATGACGTTTTTACGCTGCCTCCAGATGAAAAAGAAGATATGCGTACAGCTATTCAACTTTTTCAAGAAAAAATGCGGCGGCACCATCAAGAAACAGAAAAACACCTTCGTGAAATTCAAGAGGAGGGTGATAAAAGTTTTCAGTACATCAACGCTGCCCGCGCTTATACGCAAGGGGTTAAATAGATGCTGAATATTATTGCCGCTTTTTTGGTTGTGTTTGGACTGATATTCGGTGTTTTGTTTCTTATTCGCTTTATGCAGCACAAAAAATGGTTTGTAAAATTCGGTTTACAATCACAAAACATTGAGATTTTAGATTCACTGGTTCTTGATCAAAAATGTCGTATTATTTGGATGCGTCATCAATCGGATGGTTATTTGCTTTTGCTTGGGCACAATCAAGATTTGATTTTAAAAGGTCCTGTTAAGCTTGATCCAGAAATTGAGGTTATTTTATGAAACAGTTCCCTCAACGTGTAATTTATCGCTTACTTTTAATCTCTACATTTTTGTTAATCTCACCTGTTATGGCCGATACGTTCACCTTGGATATGGGAACGACAAGCGGATCAATGATGGGTCGAATGATCCAGATGCTAATGACACTAACCATTATGGCGTTAGCACCATCCCTTATCATGATGGTCACATCATTTACACGTATTGTTGTGGTGTTTTCATTTATGCGAAGTGCACTTGGTACACAGCAATCACCCCCAAATATGATTATGCTTAGTCTTGCATTATTTTTAACATTCTTTATTATGACGCCAACATTTGAAAAAGCCTATAACGATGGAATTCATCCTTTAATAGAAGAAAAAATTAATGAAAAAGATGCTTTTGAACGCGCATCAAAACCGTTTCAGGCATTTATGCTGAAAAATGTTCGTGAAAAGGATTTACGGTTATTTGCTGATATTGCCAAAATTGAGACGATGAAAACACCAGAAGATACGCCGCTTCGGATTCTTGTGCCAGCTTTTATCATTAGTGAATTAAAGCGTGCATTTGAAATTGGCTTTTTGATTTTTATTCCATTTCTTATTATTGACATGGTTATTAGACCTACTGCGTAAGTGGAATTAGAGCTAAACTTTTACGGAAAACGCTTCAAATTTTAAGCAAGATATACTAAAAAAGGGTATTCACCGACTAAAATGGATACCCTATGTCTCTAAAATACACGAAAATCAAAAAAAGACCAGT
>CANLGW010000040.1 GCA_947490395.1 Alphaproteobacteria bacterium | reverse complement strand
AACGTTATGGCATTAAATTCCATATTATTGCAGGGATTGTGAATCTGAAAAATGGATTTGCTACGGCATAAAAAATAAAATGGGTTGGGGGCGCTTTGACAACTCATTCATCAGAGGAGGCGGAAAGACTTACGCAGTAGGTCTAATATGAAAAAGTAGCCGTATTTATTCCTCTCGTACGTGCCTATTTAATGTTATGCTTTTTTATTAGTTTATACTTTATTATCAACGCCGCAGTCGCCACATTAAAGCGCAAAAACATCACGACCGAAGCCCTTATTAGTCTATTTTTCGCTTTATCTATTCAAGCCACTTTTTGGCTGACAGCACTTTTGCAGGCAGGTTATCTCCGTTATTCCATGATTATGTGGCCTTATATATTCATTATGTCACTCGTCTTTATTAAAATGGTATACACCTATATTCTTACCAAAAAGGATCTATTTTTATTATGACATCAACTTTATCAACACCACATAATATTGCTGTCCTTATCCCTTGTTACAACGAAGAAGCAGGCATTAGAAAAGTCGTCACTGATATGCAAAAAAATCTTCCAAGTGCACTTGTCTATGTATATGACAATAATTCCACTGATCAAACCATTGCACGCGCAACTGATGCGGGCGCAATTGTGCGATCAGAATCCCGTCAAGGTAAGGGCAACGTCGTCCGTCGTATGTTTGCTGATATTGATGCAGATCTTTACATAATGATTGATGGAGATGGCACATATGATCCAAAAGCAGCACCAACACTTATCCAAGAATTGATTAAGAACAAACTTGATATGATTGTTGGCACGGGAAAAGAAGAATCGGAATCTGCACATCGAACAGGTCATAAATATGGTAATATCGTTTTCAACTGGGTCTTATCCATTTTATTTAAAAGCCCTTTTAAAGATATTTTCTCAGGCTATCGTGTCTTTTCACGGCGTTTTGTAAAATCATTCCCCCCCCTTTCAAGTGGTTTTGATATTGAGACAGAACTTTCCATTTATGCCCTTGAAATGAACCTACCCGTCAAAGAAATACCGACATCCTTTTTCGATCGTACAGAAGGATCTGTCAGTAAACTCAATACATTCAAAGATGGTTTTCGTATTTTATGGCGAATGATCTTTCTGTTTAAAGAATGCAAACCCATGGTTTTTTTTGGCATCTTCTTTATATTTTTCACCTTACTTTCCCTTGGATTAGGATCTATTCTTATCAACGAATTTATAACAACAGGGCTTGTCTTACGCATCCCAACCGCCATTATTTGCGTTGGCAGCACGATCCTAGGCTTCCTTAGTCTTGCCTTCGGGCTTATTCTGGATAGCGTAAGCCGCGCCCGAAAAGAATCCAAAATCATGCACTACTTATCACATAAAATAACGAGAGACTAAAAAGAACGACTCAATACGTGCTTTCTACAAACCCCAATGACAGTACGTGCGTCATGACGGGCTAGCGTAAGCTGGTGTGGCCATTCAGAAAAACAGGCATTCCTACATGAGCAGGTATTTTTACATGAACAGTCGCTGGATCACATGTACTACGCAAATTCGTGATGACGAAAGGCGGAATATATAGAATCTAATCCCGAATTAGGGTTACAACTTACAATGAAATCGGATTAATCATAATCCACTCATCGATTGAAGATGTTATGGAAATAAAAATAAGCAGCAAACGTAATGAATACTGCTTATTTTATTTAATAATATACGACCGAAAATTACCGCACTGTTGCCTTTTGATAAATTGAATAAATCAACAAACCAAACATACCAAGCCCGCCAATTTGCACAAGCAAACTAGGCAAACGTGGAATATAAAGAGACAAATCAAACCCTTGTGAGAGTGGAATCGCAATCAACACACCAATCAGGGATGTGCCAGCAATAATACCAGAGGCGTACAAGATACCGCCTTGCGCCGAATTTGACTGCTTCTCTTTTGGCATCTTACTACGAGTTTTATCCGCATAATGAGCAATAATACCACCAATCAAAAATGTTAGAATCAATGATGCTGGCATATACATGCCTAATGCGACAGTTAAAACAGGCAATGAATTAGCTCTACCCTTTGATTTGAAATAATGATCAATGCAAATGACGCTAACAGCTATTGCCACACCAATAAAAATCATATTCCATTCAATACCACCCGAAAACAAACCACGTGCCATTGTTGCCATCACTGTGGCTTGTGGTGCTTTTAACGTATGAGCCGCATCCATACCAACGCGTGGCATTACGTCACCAAAACCATATGCATTGTAAAGCAATTCAAGAACTGGCCCCACAATAATTGCACCACCAACAACCCCAACGAGCAATACAAACTGTTGCTTCCAAGGGGTGGCTCCTACTAAGGTACCTGTTTTTAAATCCTGCATATTGTCGCCGCTAATATAAGCTGAAAGTGCCACAATACCTGCAAATAAAATTGTTGCCCCCGCAAGAGAAAGCGCATGCGGTGAATCAATCGATAAATTCACATGATTACCAAGAAGAGCAAACAATAATCCGCCAAACAAAAGAATACCCGCAATTGTGATACCTGATATCGGAAGTAACGTTGAACCTACAACACCCGTTAAGTACGAACCAACAGCAGCGCACCCAAACGCTATAATCAATGATGCAACAACCGCTGTCAACATAACCACCACACCATACAAAAGTGGCAAATCAAAAGGAACGACAAGCACATTGTAAAACATAATCATCAACGGAACTGTTAGAATCAGCACGATCATTGCCACATAATTCATAGGCATGTCACGCTCTGTCCGTGGCAAAGAGTTCATATCCACAGCCTCACTTTTCAGTGTTGTAACCGACGAACGAATCGCGTCAAACATCGTTCTTGAAAGAGATAACATCCCCCACAAACCCGCAATGATCATGGCACCAACCCCCATAAAACGCAATTTTGTTTTCCACAACTCATGCGCAGCAGCTTGCGCAGTAAGCCCATCAGGCACACCATAAAGATAGGCGTACAAAGGAATTGCTATACACCATGTAATAACAGTACCAACAACAATTGCGGCCGAAATACGAAGCCCCACAATATAACCTGCACCAACAAGAATTGGCGAAAGCTCTAAACCAGACCCAAAAGGCAATGTACCAAACTTAGTCCACCCTTGCATTTCAGTCGCAAACCACTTTATACCATCCTGAAAAAAGCTAATGATAGAGGCGAATATCCCCCCTGAAAGCAAAATCTTTCCACCATTTGAATGCTCACTTGATTTTAAAATTTCCGCTGCGGCAATGCCTTCTGGATAAGGTAAATTCTGTTGTACAATCATGCTCCGACGAAGTGGCACTGAAAATGCAACACCCAAAAAACCACCAACGGTCGCAATTGATAATACTTCGACGTAATGAAAATGATCCCAATAACCAATCATCACTAAGGCTGGAATCGTGATACTAATTGCGCAACTAACAACTTCACCAGCGGATGCTGTTGTTTGCACAATGTTATGCTCTAAAATACTTGTTTTACGCCATAAATTTAAAAACAAAATAGATAGAACGGCCGCTGGAATTGAACCTGAAATCGTTCGTCCTACCTTAAGAGCGACAAACACATTAGATGCGCAAAGTACCATCGCCAAAAAAAAGCCAAACATTATCGATTTAAAAGTAAGTTCAGGCAACATACGTTTAGCAGAAGATGATGAAATCCTTTCCTCCGATTGTTCTCTAGGGACTGTATGCGGGCTTGCTGTCATGTATAATCTCCATTTAGCACTCTACAATTTCATGCTAATCATAAAAATTAATATTTTCAATCTATTTAAAAAAAATAGCTAATTTTATAAAAATAATCTTTATCCGATCCATATCAACCCTTTTAAACCTTCCTTAATAAAAAAGAGTAGATTCTATAGACTTTCATATCCAATTTTGATAATGTAACAACGTATAAAATGATATCTTTGGAGAAGAGTTATAGCCCGTATATCAGGAGAATTTCAACCAAACCGCGACCAAAACAAACAAGAAGGCCCGCGTGTTAATCAGGAAATTACAGCACCACGTGTACGTTTAGTAGACGAAAATGGTGAAATGATTGGCGTGCTTTCCCGTCGTGAAGCCTTAGATCTTGCTGCAGAAGCAAACCTAGACCTTGTGGAAATCTCGCCAAATGCCGAACCGCCTGTTTGTAAAATTCTAGATAATGGAAAATACAAATACGAACTTCAGAAGAAAAAAGCAGAAGCTAAGAAAAAACAAAAAATCGTTGAAATCAAAGAAATTCAAATCAGACCAATGATTGATGATAATGATTTTGATGTCAAACGCCGTGCAGCCGAACGCTTTCTTAAAGAAGGAAATAAGGTAAAAGTAACAATGCGTTTCCGTGGTCGTGAGATGAGTCATCAAGAAATTGGCATGGAAGTTATCAATCGTTTTAAAGATGCTTTTGAAGAGCTTGCCAAAATCGAAACAGCCCCACGCTTTGAGGGCAAACAAATGCTAATGATTTTAGCACCAAAAATATAAATTTAATACCATGCGCATGAGAGAGAGAAAACAATGACTATTTTACTAACACTACACATTATTATAACACTCGCCCTTATTGGCATCATTTTATTGCAAAAAAGTGACGGTGGGTCATCTCTTTTAGGTGGTGGTAGCTCAGCAAACATGTTTTCAGCACGCGGAGTTGCAAATCTATTAACACATGCAACATCCATATTAGCGGTGTTATTCATTGGTAATTGCATTTTAATGACAACGCTATCAAATAAAGCAATCAAACAAACGGCGTCGTTGCTTGTTGATGCACCAAAGACGGCACCTGTTGCGCCCATAAAAGAAACAGAAGCATTGCCAAAACAGGTAGCACCATCACAATCAACGCCTGCACAACCAGCACCAACAAAACCAACCCCAACACAGTAAGTTTTCACTCATGCCATCTCGTTTCATATTTATCACTGGCGGCGTCACGTCATCACTTGGAAAAGGATTAGCCTCCGCATCGCTTGCAGCGCTTCTCCAAGCAAGGGGATTTTCTGTCATTCTTCGCAAACTTGATCCTTATTTAAACGTTGACCCAGGCACAATGAGTCCCTATCAACATGGTGAAGTTTTTGTCACTGATGATGGCACTGAAGCTGACCTTGATCTTGGTCATTACGAACGCTTTTCTGGTGTAGAAGAACGATCCACTGATTATGTAACGACGGGTAAAATATACTCGACAGTTCTTGCAAAAGAACGTCGCGGCGATTATCTCGGTTCAACCGTACAGGTTATTCCACATATTACAGACGAAATGAAGCGTTTTATCATTAGCCACACGGAAGGTGCTGATTTTGTTTTATGTGAAATTGGGGGAACCGTTGGCGATATTGAATGCTTACCATATCTAGAGGCAATCAGGCAATTACGCAACGACCTTGGTCGTGAACGCGTTATGTTCGTTCATTTAACATTACTACCCTATATTCCAACCGCAGGTGAGCTTAAAACAAAGCCAACACAACATTCTGTGAAAGCCTTACTCAGCGTTGGCATCCAAGCTGATCTTTTGCTCTGCCGATGTGATCGCCCTATTCCAGCTGATGCCAAACGTAAACTTGCACAATTTTGCAACGTTCATTCTGAACAAGTTATTGCGGCGCTTGATGCGGATAACATTTACCGTGTTCCATTGCAATATCATGCTGAAGGTTTTGACGAACAGGTTTGTCGTTATTTTGGTTTTAAAGATCGCCCCGTTGATCTTACCCGTTGGAAAAATGTGTGCGCATCCATTGACAATGCTAAACGATCCGTAAAAATTGCAGTTGTTGGTAAGTACGTGCAACTTCTTGATGCTTATAAGTCGCTTATTCAAGCACTTGCTCATGGTGGTATGGCAAATCATTTAACTGTAGAGCTAACCTTTATTGATGCTGAAAAAGAAGATAATATTGAAAAAGTCCTCAGCGAAATTGACGGCATTGTCATCCCTGGTGGTTTTGGTGAACGCGGTATTAGCGGCAAACTAAAGGCCATTCAATTCGCCCGCATGAATAATATACCAACCCTTGGCATTTGTTTTGGCATGCAATTAACAGTAATCGAAGCATGCCGCAATCTTCTCAACATTGAAAAGGCATCAAGCACTGAATTTGGCTCAACTGAAGAGCCTGTTGTCGGATTAATGACCGAATGGATGGATGAACAAGGAATTCAAAAACGGTGCGCGGGCGGCGATCTTGGTGGAACAATGCGACTTGGCGCCTACCCCACACAGCTAAAACCAGGCTCACTTGCAGAAAAAATCTACAAAGCAACATCGATTTCAGAACGCCATAGGCACCGCTATGAAGTCAACACAACCTATAAAGATCGCCTAGAATCTGTTGGGTTAATGATCACAGGCTTTTCGCCAGATGGCACGTTGCCTGAAATTGTCGAATACAAAGATCACCCATGGTTTATTTGTGTCCAATTCCACCCCGAATTAAAATCAAAACCGTTTGATCCACATCCCCTGTTCGTAGGATTGGTCAAAGCGGCAGATGACTACGCCATCGCGTATCAAATAAACACAAAACAAGACGTTTAATTAAAACTAAAAATTCATACGTATTGTTTTTACAATAAAACAACGATCCGCTATTGAAACACACATCATATGGCGATAACATAACAAGAAGTATATCTACAAAATAGGTGATTTATGGCTGAAAAATTTGATGAATTTATTGACGAAATTGAAAAAGATATCCGCCATGAACGATTCGAAAAACTATGGAAAACGTACGGAAAAACGGTATCAATTGGGATTATTGCCATTCTTGGTATTTCCAGCAGCTGGTTTTTCTGGAATAATCACCAGGATAAACAACTCAAATTAATGTCTGAAAAATTTATAAAGGCTCAGTCTCTTGTTGACCGTGGTGACATTTCAGCAGGTCTTGGCGTTTATGACAGCACAATTGCTGACAATTCAAAAACTTATAGCGCCCTTGCCCAAATCGCAAAAGCAGCTGTATTGTTTGATAAGGGAGGTGAAGGCACACAAAAAGCAACTGATCAACTTTCAAAGCTTGCCGCTGATTCGAAAGCGGATCCAATTATGCGCGATTTTGCTAGCATAACAATTATCCGTAATGACATTGAATCACTAAATACCCATGCACTTAATGAGGCCACAAAAACCAAATTAAATTCCCACATTACAAAACTCGACACACTATCAACCGATAAATCACCTTGGCGTCTAATCGCGCTTGACTTAAAGGGTATTATCTTATTTACCTTAAAAGAATATGCAAAGGCATCCGAAGTTTATATTGCCATCGCGCAAACAGAAGGTTGCCCACGTGGTGTCCTTGCCCGTGCGGAAATCATGTCACAACTCGCGCTTAAAAATATACAAATGGCAATACTACAACCTAATAACTAATGATATTATATGTCATAGTGGGATTTGATCCATAGATATCATACATCTTTTTTGAAGTGAGTATTTATACGGGTTAATACCAATGCCCTTTGGTTACTCTCTCCCATTTTCGTCATCTTCAGATCAAGCACGCGGATGACGTTTTTTATTTACACACTATTCACAGATATTGACATCAACGCAAACAAGGGCGTTTAGCATAAATAGCCATTAGATTATTGCGTGTGACCCAACGTACCCTATCATCAAACCCATTTGTTAGTGGAGCATCTATAAAAATAGCGTTACCGTCGCTATTTCTTTCTTTCAGTGCGTGACTGACAGGGCGCCGTTGCCCCTTATGATCAAAAGATCCTTCACCGTTCCTGCCATGACTGATAAGCACAAAAGCAATCATATCATCGTTTGTGCGCCGCAACAGCGACTGTCCCTTTTCATTATGCACGAACAATGCCGCATTCGTTGCCGAAATTTGACAAAAGGCATCAGCCCCCGCTGCAGACATAGATCGCGCAACTTGCTGCAGGCCAGGCGAAACAGAATAACTAATCCAATTTTTATAACCATCTTTTGCATCTTTGGCTTGAATACCCAATTTTCGGTAGGGAATAACCCCTGTCATTAAATATTCGCTCTTATCATCAGCATCAGGCGTAGCTGGGTGTGCAGGACTTGGCAAATGCTGATGAATTAATGCATAACTTGCCAATGCATATGTTAACGCCTCTAATTTTTCATCCGTTTCACGAATCTTAGCAGCTGCACGTGCGTGTATAAAAGTTGGTATTGTATAAAGCGAAATCATCCCCATAATGGTGAGAACAAAAGCGATTTCAAGTAAACTAAACGCCTTTAATCGAATAGAGGCGTATTTACTACCCTTTAAGAACAGCGTACACATCAAAAACATACAGGCCTTACAAAAAGAACGAAAATGAATAAATACTGACACCAAAAGAACGTTAATCCGAAATAAGTTATTTTACTAAAAGTGTATCTAAAAAATTATCCGATGCCAACACCTATGCCTATATGGATGCAAATACGCCCGTTTTCCGTCCTACGGAACATTCGAAGCAGATGTGATCATCCAACGCTTTTCACTATTTTCCAATTGCCACACGTCACTCGCGCTGCCGACAGTATTGACACAAACAGGGGCGCTAATACATTAAAAGAAACAAGACGACCATCAATTACTATCAGACCCAATTCATCCATTTTTAATGGAGGATCTTTTAATAAATAAAACTGCTCCCTATTCTTTGCACGAATCGGATCCGCCTCTTTATCAGCAGGCATGTCGCAAACCATCTCAACCGTCAGATTAAAATCACCATCGAAGGGGCTCTCTGCCGCATCTCTTTGCGCGAAAGAGACACCCTTAGCGACACTTATCGTCTCCTCCACTTCTTGATCAATATTTCCTGCACCATGTTCTGCACTATGACTTGCATAACTCGCTATAAACAATGACCAGCAGAAAAATAAAGTTCGACATTTCATTATTTCAATCGCCCATTTTGAAGCGCTGCCTTTGGTGCTTTTGAATCTTTTGGTGGATTGCCACTAGCAAAGTCAGCCTCAAGTTTATCCATATTTTCAACTTCACTTGCTGCGACTTCAGCTGTTACCGTTGTTGCCAACGGCACAGGCGGCATTTGATTCAGCACTTTCTTATCAATTACATCCACATCTGCTTTTTCATTTTTAACCCGATCAAGCTCTGCTTTTAATGCAATCTTTTTACGTACAGGAAGGTTCTTATCATTGTTTATGGATGGCTCCTCAGGCTTTGGCAGAGGATTTGTTTGATTTTGAACCTCATCTAAATCCACACTTTCTTTCCTAGGTTTTTCATCATTCCTGGGTCCAGCATATTGTAAATGAAGTTTCTCAGACACTTTGGCCTCACTGCGCATCAGTTTAGCACCATCTTTTTTTTCCTTAGGCTCAACAATTATTGTATCTGTATCAGGATTACCAAAAAAATGACCAAGTTTTGAGAAAGCAACACCTATCGAATGCCCCACACGTGCAAAAAAACCAGCATTTTCTGGTACCTTCGTATTCGCAAACGATAACGAAATGAAAGCCATAATAATAACAGCACCCAAGAAAGCAAGAACAGAGCGAATCATAGTATACATCCTTATTTATATTCACACATATATTTTAGTCATAAAAAAATTAAGAATTCATTAATTAATCCATTTTAAATGATGAGAAATTTTGGTAGAAGTAGGTAACACTAAAAATTATTGATACACCTTCTCTAAAAAATACACGTGGAAAGCCCCCCCTATGAACGGACCCGAATTATCACATGCTATTTCGTTGGCAAGTCGTCTACCTGGTTTAGGGCCACGTTCCGCACGACGCCTGATCTTACACCTTCTCAAACGGCGAACAGAAACATTAAAACCACTCATTCATGCTCTTGTTGAGATGGAACAAAAAGTAAAAACATGCCAGACCTGTTTTTCTCTTGATACGTATGATCCATGCACGTTATGCATGGATCCCAGACGCGATCAATCAACATTATGTATTGTTGCCGATGTTGCTGATGTTTGGGCCCTAGAACGCGCGCAAACATACAAAGGGCGTTACCATGTATTAGGCGGACTATTATCAGCTGTGGATGGCGTAATGCCACATCAATTAACATTGGAGCCCCTTTTACGTCGCGTGAATGATAGCGGCATTACCGAAGTCGTACTGGCGCTTAACGCAACTGTTGAAGGACAAACAACTTTGCACTACATTGCTGATTTACTGCGCCCATTTGGTGTTAAACTATCAACACTCGCCCACGGCGTTCCTGTCGGGGGGGAACTTGACTACCTAGACGATGGAACCCTACACACGGCCTTTGCTGCACGCCGAACCCTAGAAGCCGCTTGAGAATCTGAGGATTACGTGATGCAGCTGACGTGGCATCTATCGGTGGTAACTCATTTGATCTAGTACGCATATCAGATTCTATAGGTGGCAATCTTTTTCGTGACAATGTATCACCAATGCTTGTGTGTACAAAAAGACGCTCTGCTTGTTTTTCCATGGAAATATATTCAGATTGTAAGCCTGGAAAACGCTCTTTATTACGAATAGTAGCTTTAATCAATTCAGCAGCACGTGCCGAGAAAAAAGTAGGCACAAGACCGTTCTCAATATCAGATTCTAACTGTACATATATATTAGAAAGTGCAAACGGGCTACGCACTTGCCCCTTTGATATAGCTATAAATAAATCACCCAATGCTTTTATCAGCATAAATTTACGATGATTCGCGCTATCTTTTTTGGGGTTATCACTATGATTATCTCTGTTTTGAGTACACAATAATTGCAAATCAGCAAGTTCTTTCATTGCATTACTAAAAACTTCTGGGTTAATCCCCGCTCGTCCTAATACAATAAATTGGTCAATTGCCTTCTCGATTAAATATTCTGGCATGCCTGCTAATTGATCTTGATAATTAACATAAGCAATTTCACGTTTGAGAGCAGCTGCTGCACTTCGCTGAGAGCCACCACTACTACTCGATATATTTGTCGTCGTATCACTCGAATTACCATCCAATGATGCACACACAACATTTGCGAACAATGCAAAAAAAATAAAGTTTAACATTCGCATCATCAATCACAACATACTATTTAAACAATAATTTATTATAAATATAAAATAATTAACAATCAGTTAAATCAAATTGATTCTATCCAAAAAAAATTCATTTAAAAATCCAACATAATAGAATAAAGACTTGAATCAAATTGTTTGAATGGTGTATAAAAGAACGATCGGGCGCCTAGCTCAGTTGGTAGAGCAGCTGACTCTTAATCAGCGGGTCGTAGGTTCGAATCCTACGGCGCCCACCAATCAAACGATGACTTTATGCTCATTATTGATTCTCAGGTAAATATATACCCTATGACCTCCATTGATGATATACCCCAAATAATTCACCAAACTCACCGAACGCACTGCGTCACTAATTGTGCTCCCGTTGATTATCCACACGCCACAAACCTCATGGAAGAACGCGTTCAAAACATTCATAAAGGCACTTCACCGAATCTTATTTGGTTTTTAGAACATCCCCCCCTTTACACAGGCGGCAGTAGCGCAAAACCGCAAGATCTTTTATTACCTAATGCATTCCCTGTATACGAAACAGGACGTGGCGGGCAATACACCTATCATGGCCCAGGTCAATTGGTTGGCTACTGCATGATTAACCTAAAAGAAATCGGCATAGATGTTCGTCGTTATGTCAAAACGCTCGAGCACTGGATACTCGCTGTGCTGGATATGTATGAACTTAAAGGCGCACTTCATGATGACCGCATCGGTGTTTGGGTCACCCATCCAAAAACAGGGCTTGAGAAAAAAATTGCCGCTATCGGTGTACGTGTCACCCATGGCATTACTTGGCATGGTTTTTCATTTAATCGCGCCCCCAATCTTGAACATTTTAAGGGTATTGTCCCTTGCGGACTCTCTCAATTTGACGTCACATCTTTACGTGATTTAGGCATTGAAACTTCTTTTGAATCATTAATATGTGCTTTTAAAGACACGATTCCTGAGCTATTTTAAAAAAAGAAACCTATTTTCACCTTTTGCCAACAATTTTGCAGCGAAATTTGTTGACCTAAAAAAAACGCTATTTACAATTAACCTGTAAACTCATGAAATGAAAGGTTCAATCGTGAACAGATCTGGTCTCATCAACAGCGTTGCCCAAACGACTGGTCTAAAAACAAGTGATTCCGAAAGCGCAGTAGAAGCCGTTCTTGCGTCCATCACAAAAGCACTTAAAGCAGGGGAAGAAGTTCGTTTACTTGGCTTTGGTACATTTGGCGTAACAAAGCGCCCAGCTGGAGAAGGTCGCAACCCTCGCACAGGCGAGAAAATTGCAATTCCAGCAAAATCAATTCCAAAATTTCGCCCTGGCAAGCAATTAAAAGATGCAGTTGAAGTGTAAAAAAAGCTTGCATTGATAAAATATCAATGTTAGTTATAGGGGGTCTTATTCGTAAGGCTCCTTTTTAAATACTTTTTAGTAAAATGGGTGATTAGCTCAGCGGTAGAGCGTCTCGTTTACACCGAGAGGGTCGGAGGTTCAATCCCTTCATCACCCACCATTTTTTTACAGCATCCTAAAAAGAATACCTAAATGAACGCATTAACCACCTTTATTATATATCGTCTCATCCCAACAAGTTTTCTTATCCTAACACTTGCACTCCTTACGGCATGCGGAAGGCAATCAGAACCGACCCCCGAAACACTAGATAATTATCCAAGAAGCTACCCAAAAACGTAATTTTCCGTTAAACTAATTACATACATCACAATGGAAGATACGGCATGTCCAGAAAACCACGCATTGGTATTACACTTGATTCAATTGATCCTGTTCAGCAGCCTGAGGGAAATTGGTATCATCTTGAACCATGGTACGCCCTTCGTTATCGTTATGCTGAAGCTGTTGAGCAAGCAGGTGGTGTACCTATAAGCCTATCTTACCATCAAAACCTCATCGATGATTATGTTGACATGTTAGATGGACTGCTTATCACAGGTGGTGGATTTGATGTTGATCCAGCCCTTTATGGTGCCAATGAACGCCATCCAGCCGTAACCGTTAAACCAGATCGCACAGCCTTTGAATATGCCCTTTGTAAAGCCTTTATCGCCGCAGAAAAACCTATTTTAGGAATTTGTGGCGGGATGCAACTCCTTAATGTTGTATGTGGCGGTACATTACATCAACATGTCCCTGAAGTTAAACGCCCATCAAACACAGACCCCGTAGAACACAGTCCCAAAATCAGAGCCTTTTTAACAGCCCACGATATTCAGATTATAAAAGGCACTCAACTTGCAACACTCCATCCACACACAACATGCCCAGTTAATAGCGTTCATCACCAAGCCGTTGATCGAATCGGGCAAAACTTAAGGCTTAGCGCAACAGCAGATGATGGCATTATCGAAGCCATTGAATCAACCATTCACCCTTTTGTTGTCGGCATACAATGGCACCCTGAATTTTTAATACACGATCTTGATAAAAATATTTTCAGTGCCTTTATAACGTCTGCACAAACATCATAATATTAAATATAATAATGGATATCATAAGAACTAATATGCCAGAAACAACAAAACCACAAGGCATACGCCTTGCCAAAATACTTGCCACATGTGGCGTTGCTTCTCGTCGCCAGGCAGAGGTGCTCATCCAAACAGGTCACGTTGCTGTCAATGGCAGAATTACAACAGAAGTCACCACTTTTGTCGATCTTGATAAAGATACGATTACAGTTGACCGAAAACCAATTACACTTCCCGACCGATTGCGTGTGTGGCTCTATTATAAGCCCGTTGGTGTGATCACAACGCACCATGACCCTGAAGGGCGTCCAACAGTTTTTGATGAAGTCAAGCGCCACGGATTACCACATGTTGTTTCCATTGGCAGGTTGGATTTAAATTCTGAAGGTCTTATTATTTTAACAAATCAAGGCAGCTTTGCCCATTACGCTGAAGCCCCAAAAACAGCCTGGAAGCGCTGCTATCGCGTACGCGTCTTTGGTGACAATCTGCCCGTCGATCAACTAATGAGACTACAAGATGGCATCACAATCGATGGTTATCATTACGGAAGCATTGATATTGATATCGATATTAACACACGAAATGGACGCAATCATTGGATAATGATGACATTGACCGAAGGTAAAAACCGAGAAATCCGAAAGGTTATGAATCATTTAGGACTCGATGTTAACCGTCTGATTCGCCTCTCTTACGGCGCATTTGAACTCGGCGATCTAAAACCTGGGATGGTGAAAGAAGTCTCTGCAAAACAGCTAAAGACACTTGGCCTACTTTAACCTTTATTCACGTGCTACTCCCATTTAAAAAGCTCATTCACCTGCGTCAGCCAGAGATCGCGCCTCCGTCACCAGCAAAATGGGAATTCCATTACGTACAGGAAAGGCAAGCCCAGCAACATCACTGATCAATTCCTGTGTAATTTTATCATAAATCAATCGCGTGCGCGTAACTGGACACACCAAAAGCGCAAGAAGGGATGGATCAATTGTCATGATATCAACTTTTTAAACAGTAAACATGTGCACATTATACCTGCTTAATAAAATCTTCATATACTTTTTTCAAAAACACACGATGAGACCTTTGCATAATCTGAATTTTAAAAGGGGATTTAAGAGAATCGAATAAGGAATTACCCATAAACCAACATCCCTTCTTGTAAAAAACGGCACAAATCGACTATAATGAAGGAACTTGCTCCAAAGGAATAGACCTGCCTACGACAAGAGAACGTATACAAAAAATACATTACATTGACGAATCAGCCCCAAATCATGCAAAATGGCGTGACGAAGATCAAGGAAAAGAACAATGGGATCAACGATGCACTATCGACTCGGTATCGGCATTATGCTGGTCAATGCACATAAGTCTGTATGGGTGGGAAAACGATTTAATACACCAGATGCATGGCAAATGCCACAGGGAGGTATTGATCCTGAAGAATCAGCAATACAAACCCTTTATCGTGAACTTCATGAAGAAACAGGTATTCATGCAAAAGATGTTACATTAATTGCCGAATCAAACGAGTGGATCACATTCACATGGCCTGAAGAATTACAAGAACGCTTATGGGGCGGGGTTTATCGGGGACAACGCTTAAAATGGTTTCTTTTAAAATTAAACGCCGATCACGATGTTACCAATTTGATCTCAGAGCATCCTGAATTCTCAACACATAAATGGGCTAATATCAATGACATTGCTACACTAATTGTTGATTTCAAACGCCCTATGTACGAAACAATTATAAAAGAATTTGCATGGTATTTTGATGATCGATCACCAGATTGAAAATATTGTTATATGGCTACAAATACTTCCTTCCGAATACGCCTCGCTTCTAACGTTTTTGATATGCATTATAACGATTATTGGCGCATGTCGGTATGGCTATGCAGGATTGTGGGTTTATAACACTCTTGCTGTGGTTGTGGCTAATATCCAAGTCCTCCGTTTAGGTGTTTACTGGACAACTTCAGAACCCATTGCCCTTGGGACGGTTTTATTTGCAACCACATTTCTGGTTACCGATATTATAACAGAACATTACGGCGCGAAAGCAGCTAAGCAATCAATAACCATCAGTTTTGTAGCCCAATTCCTCGTTAGCCTTTGGATGATCTTATGTCTTGCGCATCCAGGAATACATACAATGGAACAAACAACTATTTACAAAAGTATGTTTGCTTTATTTTTACCATCTGCGCGCTTTTTCATTGCAAGCTTGATCGCATACGTTGCCAGCCAGCATCTTGATATTCTTATTTATCAATGGATAAAAGATAAGACAAAGGGTCGGCATTTATGGTTAAGACAAAACATCTCAACCTTTATATCTGGGATAATCGATAATTTACTATTTAGTATTTTAGCATGGATCATCCTAAATCCAGAACCATTGACACTATACAGTGCTATTATTTCGTACGCACTGGCAGGTTACATTATCCGCTTTATTATAAATATTTTAGGCACACCGATTTTGTATTTAAGCTATCGATTTGTGCGCACGTAACAAGAATTACGGTGCAATGTAATATCTTTTCCAAACAATAACAAAACTCATTGCTCATCATCATTTTGATAATCTTTTTTAATTTCAGCCAATATTTCAGGTGTGATTTTTGCGTATTTTATGATTTTTTCACCTGTCTCACCTGACATTATCATCTCAATAACCATTTTTCGAATAGCATTTGCCGCACCCTTCTCTACTCCAATTGCCTCGCCTTTCTCTAATCCAATCGCTTCACCCTTCTCCATCCCAAGGGCATGTTGATGCACCAAAGCATTGGCTTCAATCCAATAGAATTTCTCACGCCCTTCATAGGCTTCACGTTCCTCATCACTCAAATTCATTACAT
>CANLGW010000039.1 GCA_947490395.1 Alphaproteobacteria bacterium | reverse complement strand
TGCACTGAAATCTACAAAAATCGCTTTTTTGCAAGGGCTTTTCCTGATTCAGTTTTAAAATACTTCTCCAAAGCCATGGCTTTTTCTTTTGTTTCAACTGCTACATAACTTTTAAGATTGGCTGGCAAAAATTTGGCTGTAGCAGGCACATTACCCGTCATTATGATTTTTGAATCGCTGTTTTAGATTGCTACTAAAACCAACGTAAATATCCTGATTTGATAATTCTAAAAAATACACATAACTCACCTGTATACCTACGCTAAAGCTTCGGTATACACTCCTACTTCTACCTCGCTTCTGGCGTGCCGCCCGAAGCTCGAAGAGCGTAGGGTGGCGGAGAGGAAGAGATTCGAACTCTCGATACGCTTTCACGTATACACGATTTCCAATCGTGCGCCTTCAACCGCTCGGCCACCTCTCCACATATTCTGGCAGTGTAATTGATGTAATGAGAAAATTCAAGAAAAACCGTATGAGGGGGATAGGGCTTTTGATTATAGTTATTTCACGTATTTTTTTAGGGGTTAGGCCTTTTGTATTTGGATGATAGTTTTAGCTTGAATTATTGTGGTATTATGTTGCCTCTTTAAGATGACGTATTTTTCTTGACCCTGCAAGGTTTCTGCAGTTATATTTAGCAGATACAAAATGTTAAATTATTTGGATTGAAAATGATGGACAAAACAACCCAATCACTTCGTTCACAAGACGTCAATAAGAAATGGATTCTGATTGATGCAGAAGACCTTGTTCTTGGTCGTCTTGCGACAATAGTAGCTAACCGTTTGCGTGGAAAGCATCTTGCTTCTTATACGCCACACGTCGACTGCGGTGATAATGTGATTATCATAAATGCTGAAAAAGTGCATGTTACTGGTAATAAATTAAAAGACAAAATGTTCTACTGGCATACAGGGTATGCAGGCGGTATTAAAGAACGATCCATGGGACAGATTCTTGGTGGCCGTTTCCCAGAACGCGCGATTCAAAAAGCGGTTGAGCGTATGGTTCCACGTGGCCCTCTCGGTCGTCAGATCATGACCAATCTTAAAGTGTACGCTGGTGCGAATCACCCACATGAAGCGCAAAATCCAACAGTTTTGGATGTTGCTAGCCTTAATCGCAAAAACAAGCGGAGCATCTAGTTTATGACAAAGATTACATTAGATAACTTAAAAGCAGCAACAGAAGGTACAGTGTCATTCGCTGAACCAGTCGTTCAAAAAGAGCCACGCAAAAAGAAAATCGATCAACAAGGTCGTGCGTATGCAACGGGCAAGCGTAAGAATGCCATTGCACGTGTGTGGATTAAGCCTGGTATGGGTAAAATTATGGTAAACGGTCGTGTATGGGAATCTTATTTTGCACGTCCTGTTTTGCAAATGATTATTAGTCAGCCGTTTAAAACATCAAGTCGCGCAGGTCAATACGATGTATTTTGTACGATTAAAGGTGGTGGTTTGTCTGGTCAAGCGGGTGCACTTCGTCACGGGATTAGCCGTGCATTAGTTCATTTTGAACCTGAATTACATAGTGTTTTGAAGCAAGGTGGATTCTTGACACGTGATAGCCGTGTTGTTGAACGTAAGAAATACGGTCAAGCAAAAGCTCGTCGTCGTTTCCAATTCTCAAAGCGTTAAGCTTTCGGTGCAAATCCCCAGAAAAAAGTTTCTGGGGATTTTTTCTTTTATGGCGTGCTCAAATCTGGTCTATAATGGACATATTGAGTTCTTGTATATATGAAAAAGCTAAAATCAAATGCAATCTGTAAATTTTAAAGCGCGTAATCGTGCGATATTTTATATCCTGGTGAGTATTGTAGCTCTCCTTTATATGGTTGCCTTTATTCGTGTTGGCGGAAATCCGTTTCCCCGAAAAGTGTACGCAAAAAAAACACAAACAGTCCTTGTTGCACGCAAAGCTTCTTCTACGTACGATAAATCATTGCAAAAACCGCATTAGATTCAATTGAATGCGTGATAAACAGCTTTTATATTTTTTGATAGCATTAATTATTGGTATGCTTGGGCTTTCCTTTGCGGCAGTTCCTTTGTATCGATTGATTTGCCAGAAAACAGGATTTGGTGGTACGCCACAAATTGGCTTGTTTGATGTAGAGGCACCAGCGATTGATCATTATGTTCGTGTGAAATTTACGGCAACCACGCACCGTGATTTGCCCTGGCGTTTTATGCCTAAACAGCATGAAGTTATGGTGAAAATTGGAGAGCCTAAACTTGTTTATTACCAAGCAGAGAATCACAGCCACCGTTCAATTGTTGGTATGGCCACCTATAATGTTAGTCCTGATAAGGCTGGGATATTCTTTGGTAAGATTCAGTGTTTTTGTTTTGAACAACAACGACTCGAACCTGGACAAACGCTTGATATGCCCGTATTATTTACGGTGAGCCCTGATATACTCAAAGATCCTCTTACACGTGATTTGAAAACATTGACGTTGTCTTATACTTTTTTTGAATATAAGGGTTAACAGCTTAAATAATGAGAACCTAAGTCTAGCTGCTATATGAAGATATCTGTTTTTTTACGCGCATTTTTACTATCACTTGCCTTACATCTTGCATTAGGTGCAACGTCTTATGCACTATTGCATTTGGTTGATTATAGCACGGCTTATAAATTGCCAACAGGGCGGTTATTAACGGTAGAAGTTGCGTTTGAATCTGTTAAGTCAGCGCTGTCAATATCTGATTCTATTGTTGATCAAAAGGATGGTGATATGGTTATTCACTCGCCTTCACCACCAATAACAAAGAAGGTTTCAATTGGCAAGGCTGTCTCTAAACGTAATCATGCTGATAAAGGTCAAACAAAAGATGAGGTAAGTGTTGATGATAGGCAATCAGCTGGTTCGTCGTTGCCTAAACCGTATCAAAAGTTGCCGCTTGATCAGCCTATACGTGTTAATTACCCTGAGGAAGAGCGTATGCAGGGTAAAGAGGCATTATGCATTATTAATATTCATATTGTGCATGGAAAAATTCAGGCACTACATCTATCTGATACTTCTCACAATTGTTTAGCCTCTTTTCAACGTGAAGCTTTTATAGCGATTAGTGAGAAACTATTTTCACATCTTTCTAAAGATTCAGCTTATTATATGATGCCTATTCATTTTCGATTGGAAGATTAATGCCCTGCTCAATAAAGATTGATGTACTGTTTTTAAATAATTTTGTGAAATTCTGCCGCTATAGCGAACCGCTTGGTTATCTAGAAAACATCCACTGGATGGCCATACCTGCTTTGCAGATCCGCGCATTCTGATAGCGTTCGTAAAATGATTTGAGTATATCGGATATAAAAAAACCCTTGACGATAAAGCCAAGGGTTGATTTTACTTTGTCGCCTTTATATTAAAGGCTAAAAATACTACTCTACAACGGTAACTGCAACACGGTTTTGTGCGTGTGCCACGTCTGTTGTTCCTGGAACAAGTGGACGATCTTTACCATAAGAAATTGTCTTCAAACGATCAGCAGCAACGCCGTCTTTCACAAGTTGTTGTTTCGCAGCGGCAGCACGCTTTGCACCGAGTGCACGGTTGAAATCAGCTGTACCACGAACGTCGCAGTGACCTTCGATTGTTGCTTTTGTTGCTGGGTACGTTTTTAACCATGTTGCTTGTTCAGCTGAGATTTTCTTTGCATCAGCGCTGAGTGTTGCTTGGTTGAAATCAAAGAAAACGCGATCGCGGCGATTTGCTTTGAAATCAGCTGCTGAACCAGGAGCTGCATGAACAGTAACGTCCATGTTATCTGATCCTGAATCACTACAAGCGCTTACTAATAGAGCTGCACCTAGCAATGCAATAATTTTATTTTTCATCATAAATTCCTATCTGTTGTTCAGTAATGATACTATTGAAACATAATAAACTTAACAAATCATTTAAAATTCGGGAAGCCTCTTGTTTGTTTTTTAGATAAAGTTGTTTTAATGGTGTATATAAAATGCCACACATTAACACGACGTGTCCTTTAATGTGAAGATTTTAGAACAGTATGGACATTTTACATTATTTTCATCCGTTAAGTGAAGATATATTGTGGGGTGCCCCAGGCATTTTTTGTGTATATTTGTTTCATCTGTATCTCTGCCATTGCAGCGAACTGTTTTTTCATTGACATGAATGCGTTCCATAACGTTTCTTTCGATCAGAGGTGTTCGCGCCGCTCAATTTTCTTTTGTAATAATAATACGCCATAAAGAAGTGCTTCTGCGGTAGGGGGGCACCCTGGTACATAAATATCAACGGGAATAATGGTATCGCATCCACGTACGACTGAGTATGAATAATGGTAATACCCACCACCATTTGCACAGCTTCCCATGGAAATTACCCACCTTGGTTCGGGCATTTGATCGTAGACTTTTCGAAGGGCGGGCGCCATTTTATTGGTTAGTGTGCCTGCAACAATCATAACGTCTGATTGCCTTGGGCTTGGGCGAAAGACAACACCAAAACGATCCATGTCATAGCGACTGGCTGCGGCTTGCATCATTTCGACGGCGCAGCAAGCAAGGCCAAATGTCATTGGCCAAAGCGATCCACTTTGTGCCCAGGCCGCGAGCGTGTCGAATTTTGTTAAAATGTATCCTTTGTTTGATAACTCAGTTGTTGTGGCATCAAATAGTGCTTTTTCATCTTGCATATGTTGCGGCATGTATGAGCGTAATTCTTCTAAATTTAGTGCCATTCAAGGGCTCCTTTTTTCCATTCATAAATAAATCCAATGGTAAGGACGCTTAAAAATATCATCATGGATGTAAAGCCAAACCAGCCGATTTTCTGTAATGTTACCGCCCATGGGAACAAGAATATAATTTCAATATCAAAGATGATAAAAAGGATAGCGACAACATAGAATTGCACATCAAATCGTCCGCGAGCATTGTTTTCAGGTAAATCAAATGCATCGAAACCGCATTCATAAGGCTTTTGCTTTTCTGCATACGGTGTTTGTTTTCCGCGAAGCCATGATACAATCATAAGGGTAATCGCAAGCCCAGCGGCTATCCCTAGAAAAACCAAAATGGGAAGGTAATTTTGTAAATCGCGCAGCATTTCATTAAATTAATAATTATTATGGATACTATCCATCATCACGGATTTTAAGAAAAAGGTCAATGGTGTGTGTGTCTTGCTGACACAGTTAGCCTTTGTTCAAAATTAACGCTATAGAGAGCTGCAAATTCTTTATTTTTGATAATTGTAACATTCTCAGCATTTCGGCGTTCAGCTGCATTGCTAAAATTATACGATCCGCCAATGACAGTTATGCCATCAATAATAATAATTTTGTTGTGGGCAATGGCGGGTTTGTGGTCGATATAGATAGGAATGCCAGCGTCTCTTAGGGCATTGATTTGAGTGTGACGTTCACGTTTTTGACTTTTATCGGCAATAATAATGATGGAGATGCCACGTTCTTTTGCGCGGGTTAGTGCGTGTGCAATTGGCTTGGATGTTAGGCTGTAGGCTTGCATACGGATGGATTTTTTTGCGTTATTGATTTCGTTTATAATCATTGGTAAGCATGATTGGTTGGGTGTGAAGCAGACATTGCATGCAAATTCTTTTGTTTGGATTGCGATGGGCGTTACGGTTTTATTGCTTGCTTTGAAAACAAAAGATTGTGTTCCGAATCCCATTAAAAATGAAACAATTAAAAGGGGGGGTATTTTCGGATGTCGTAAAAATAAACGTGAAAACCACGACCCGTTGATACGACGTTTCATTTTTATATTTTTTTTAATCAATATTATGTTCAACACCATAAGATGGTTTGCGATATTGTGCAATACATCATTTTTTTCTTGTAGAAAACCGTGCATTCAAGTTATAGTCAGTACAGTTTTTGTAAAAAGATAACCTCTGATGATTGCGCACTGCTTTTTTAAGGCTGATCAAGGATTTGCACGATTTAGTCCCTTTACAATGGGATTTAAATTACATGTCTACGGATCAACGCAACAAAGAAAGCACACACACAATGAAAAACAAAAACAATCTCAAGACACTGACTCTTATCGTTAGTATTTTTGTTGCCTTGGGGGCATTTTTTCTATTTAAAAAATATTCAGTAAATCAAGATAGTGCGTCGCGTCTTCCGCTTGTGTGTATTTCACAAGTTATTGAGCATGCTTCCCTTGATGAGGAGCGTCATGCGCTTATTAAGGCGCTTGCTGAAGATGGCTATGTTGATGGCAAGACCGTTAAAATTATGTATAGCAATGCACAGGGGAGCCTAGCAACGGCAGCGCAAATTGCCCAAATGCAGGCGAGTCAAAATCCGTCTGTTATGGTTGCTATTTCAACGCCATCTGCACAAGCAGCATTGTCTGTTGTGACACGTCAAAAAATACCACTTGTTTTTACAGCGGTTACAGATCCTGCAGGCGCACGGTTGGTGCAAACAGAAACAGCAGACCGTCAGAATTTGATTGTGGGTGTGTCTGATGGGCTACCTATTGACGCGCAAATTACCTTAATGCGAACGTTTTTGCCTGATCTTAAAACTGTTGGGGTTGTCTATAATTCGGGTGAAATTAATTCTGTTTGTATGGTTGATAAACTTAAAGTAGCCTTAGCCGTAATGAATATAATGGTTATTCAGGCGTCTGCAGGTAAAACAAGTGAAATTGTCGGAGCAACGCAAAGTTTAATCGGGCGTGTAGACGTGATCTATGTACCAAACGATAATACGGCGGTGTCTGCGATGAATAGTATTGTGCAGATTGCTGATAAGGCTAAATTACCTGTCTTTGTAGGGGATACAGGCTCTGTTCATAAAGGTGCGTTTGCCATGTCTGGGTATGATCGTTCATTACTTGGGCAAAAGGCGGGCGGGCTTGTGTCATGTATACTGCGTGGGGAAAATATTTCGCATACGATTTTGAGTAAACATCCGTTGCAGATTTATATCAATGAGAAAACATGTGATTTATTAGGGTTTAAGATTCCTGAATCCATTGCACGTGATGTTATTCTCGTTCGGCAAACGGATATAAAAAATGAACTCGATCGACAAAAGAATTAAATGGGGAAAATGCCGTGAATCTTATTCAATTGATGGGTGCGTGTGAGATTGGCCTTATTTATAGTATTGTTGCAATGGGGATCTATTTATCTTTTCGTACCCTCCAATTTCCAGATTTAACCGTTGATGGCAGCTTTCCATTAGGTGCAGCGGTTTGTGCGGCATGTATCATGCATGGTATTCATCCCTTAACGGCAACGCTTATTGCGATGCTGTGTGGTGCTTTTTCTGGCTTTGTGACAGCTTTGCTTGCGACACGTCTGCTTATTTTGAATTTGCTGTCGGGTATTTTAACAATGATCGCCCTTTATTCTATTAATTTACGTGTCATGGGTGGCCGTCCCAATATGTCTGTATCGGGTGATCAAACGATCTTTACGGAATTCTTTTCGTTCCTTGTGTTGCCCTCGTTGTCAGCTTCGGTGTTAGCGCTCCTCCTGATAGCCTTTATCTTTTTTGTGGCAACACTTTTGTTTTTGCGTACCGAATTGGGTCTTGGTCTCCGGGCAACGGGTTGTAATCCTAAAATGGCACGCGCACAGGGGATTAACGATAAACGCATGGTTCAGCTAGGGCTCAGTATATCGAATGGGTATGTGGCTGTTGGCGGTGCTTTGTTTGCGCAGGTGCATGGCTTTGCTGATGTCACAATGGGAATCGGTACGATTGTATTTGGCTTGGCCGCCGTTATTTTGGGTGAAACATTATTGCCAACGCAAAAAATCAAACAGGCGCTCTTTGCCTGTATTGTTGGTTCTATCATATATCGTATTGTGATTGCCTTTGCGTTAAATGCGCATGAATTTGGCTTGCAATCATCTGATTTGAATTTGGTTACGGCGATTCTAATGGTGGTTGCTATGCAGCTTCCTGTGCTTAAACGTCATTTTAAAATAACAGCGTGAGATTGCAATGATTACACTTAATAATATTCATGTTATTTTTTCACCAGGCACAATTCGTGAACGCAAAGCCTTAAATGGATTGTCATTGTCTATTAGTGAAGGTGAATTCTTGACGGTTATTGGCAGTAATGGCGCTGGTAAATCAACAATGCTTAATACAATTGCGGGTGAGATATTGCCCACATCAGGCACGATTATGATTGACGATGATAACGTTAGTCAAAAATCGAGTTTTGAACGGGCAAATGCAGTCGCGCGTGTTTTTCAAGATCCTCTTGCTGGTACATGTGGCGATTTAACTGTTGCTGAGAATATGGCATTAGCGCAGGCGCGTGGGCATGGACGTGGTTTTAAAAAAGCCCTTTCCCGTGGGCGGCGCGATTCATTTCGGGAATTAATTGCTGGTTTGAAGCTAGGACTTGAAAATAGACTTGATACACCAATGGCAGCTTTGTCGGGTGGACAACGTCAAGCCATTAGTTTGTTGATGGCGACACTTAGTCCGCTTAAGATTTTATTACTAGATGAGCATACCTCTGCGCTGGATCCAAAAACGGCTGCGTTCGTGATGGATCTTAGCCAGCAAATGATAGCCGAGCATAAACTGACCGCATTAATGGTGACGCACAGTTTGCAACAAGCCCTTGATGTTGGCACACGCACTATTATGTTGCATGAAGGGCATGTCATTTTTGATGTGTCAGGTGGTGAGCGTTCAACATTAACAGTCGCAGATTTGCTGGCGCAATTTGGCAAAAATATGGATGATGATCGGTTGCTATTACAGCGGTAGAGTCGCGGGTGGCAAGAGGCGCTTGACAATTAGCTAAAATAAGCTAAAATAAAACTAGTCAGACTGGTTTATTGGTGATTATTATGCAAACATGGCAGCTGCAAGAGGCAAAGGCAAAATTTAGTGAGCTTGTTCGAAAGGCAAGATTGGAAGGGCCTCAAGAAATAACCGTAAGAGGGCAAGAGCACGTTGTGATTCTTTCTAGAAAGTCGTATGAAGCGCTTTTGCATCCAAAACAATCCTTTATTGAGTTTATGTCATCTTCTCCTCTTAAAGGAATCGATTTGGATTTGGAGAGAGACCAATCAACCTCTCGGAATATTTCTTTATGAAATATTTGCTCGATACAAATGTTATTTCGGAAACAATTCGGAAAATGCCAGATGCTCATGTATTAAATTGGTTTCGTACTGTTCCATCACATTATCTTTATATAAGTGTTTTAAGTTTTGGTGAAATTCGTCGTGGTATTGAAAAAATAAAAGATCAATCGCGAAAAGAATTTATGACCGCCTGGCTTGAAAATGATTTAACGGTATGGTTTGACGAACGCATTATGTCTGTATCAATAGATGTCGCTGATAAATGGGGGTATATTACTGCTCTAGGTACGTTTCCTGCTATTGATTCTTTGATTGCATCAACAGCTTTGGTTCATAACATGAAACTTGTGACGCGTAATGTTATTGATTTCCAAGCAATTCCAGGGTTAGAAATTGTTAACCCATGGAATTTTTATCATTAAAAAACAGCTAAATAGTCCCTTGTTGTTTAACGAGCGACTTCCTTTTTTGTGACGTCAATTTGATTTGTACATTCGATGTTTGATGTGCCATCTTTATTTAGCCATGGTTTTAGTAATCGATGTGTCACCATAGCAAAGGCACCATTTCCCATTACATTAGCCGATGACATAATGGGATCTTGTAACAAGTAAATGGTTTGAAGGAGGGCTGTTGATGCCTCATCAAGCCCTAAATAGTCGCGCACGACAGGCAAAATAACAATCACTCCACCACCAGGTACACCAGCTGCTGAAAATTTCACAAGACAATAATTGATCATATAAATCAGAAAAATTGAAAGTGATGGTATTGGTTTTCCAGCCATTAATAAAAGAGCTAACGCTGTTACCGTGATGCATAAGCCATCTCCAACCATATGGGGATTAACGCTGATGGGAACAATAAAATTTGAGAATGAACGATCATTGAGATTCTTTTCTGTTGCTGCAAGTGTGACAGGCATGCTGGCTGAACTTGACATTGTTGTAAAGCCCGTGATGCCCGCAGGCAACATTTCCCGCATAGAGGCGATCGTCTTTTTAACATTAAAGGCATTACCCACGAAATACCAAAATGTGATGTATGTCATCATTAGAATGCATATAAAAATAAACGCGTGCGCGTATCCGTGCATAAGATTTGTGAGCTGTCCATCACGAGAGAGTTTAATGACAAATCCTAAAACGTAGAGAGGTAGGACAGGGATAAATCCTTTCTTTAGACAATTTGTTGCAAACATTCGGCATGTTTGGCTCGTTTTCGTAAGCCATGGGGATTGAGTGGCAAGTGTTATAAAACCAAGTATAATCCCAAAAATCATACCATGAGGCGGCTTTATAAATTGCCAATCAGGAATATTCCATAGGCTTGTTACGTGAACGGTTGCATCATAGGTGATGTGGGGTATTGATCCTTTAATAATTGCTGGAAGGACGATTGACCCTAATCCGTAGGCTGTTAATAAAGCGCATGCATTTGCTAGGATCAGAAAGCATACAGTAACGCCAATTAAAATCTTTCCACGATTACCAAATGAGATAATGGCTGCCCATAGATAGGTGAAAATAATAAATGGCAGAGCATACATCAATATATCTTTAATAAAGCAACTGATTGTGTAGAGCATATTTGCACCACTGAGGGGAAGTGCATTTCCAAGGGATAGTCCAATTAATAAACATAAGACGAGTTGAACAGGTAATTTTTTAAAAAGGCTAAATGAAAATGTCATTGCAAATCTTTTCTTTGTAATATGTGTGATGTTAAAGGGGGGTACGAAATAAAAAATGTTAGGCAAAAAAATGTCAAGCAGGGCGCGTTGCTTTTAAAGGCTTCGATGAATGAGAGTTTGTCTTGCACTCCATTAATAATGTGTTTTCTCCTTTAGAAACCCATGGTTTTAACAAACGATGCGTTACCATAGCAAAGGCACCATTTCCAAAAATGTTTGACGATGTTAGAATTGGGTCTTTTAAGATATAAATCGTTGATAATAAAGCTGTCAATGTTTCATCAAGTCCAAGATAATCACGTGCAACTGGTAGTATCACAATGACACCTGCCCCTGGTACGCCAGCTGTTGAAAATTTTGCCAAACAATAATAAGCTGTATAAATTAGAAAAGCCGATAGGGTTGGTAGCGGATGGCCAAACATAAGAAGTAATGAAAGTGCTGTTACCGTAAGGCTAATTCCATCACCGACAAGATGCCAATTGGTGGCAATAGGGATAATAAAGTTTGCAAATGGGCGATCGTTTAGATTTTTTTCTGTGGCGGCAAGTGTAATTGGCATGGTGGCTGAACTTGACATGGTCATAAACCCAGTAATGCCTGCAGGGATCATTTCTTTAATTGATTGAATAGTTTTCTTTGTTTTAAGACACGATCCAATAATGTACCAAAAGAGAAGATAAGCAATAATTAAGACGCAAATAAAAACAAATGTATGGGCATAGCCTTGCATGAGGTAGCTCAATTGTCCATCGCGGGATAGCTTAACAACAAACCCTAATACGTAAAGGGGGAGAAAAGGGATAAACCCCTTTTGCAAAACAAGTGTTGCTATTTGGCGCAGACGTACACTGAAGGCTGTTAACTGAGAATTGCGACTGATAAGGCTTATGATGCCAATGCCAATCCCCGCAAATAATCCATGTAAGGGTCTGATATATTGCCAATTGGGTATTGTCCATAGACTGGTAACTGTTTCAAGATTATCGTGTGTGATATGGGGAATAGCTTCATCAATAATGCTTGGTAGTAAAAGAATGCTAAGGCCATAGGATGTGAGCACAGCTGTTGCATTTGCAATGATAATAAGGCATAAAGTTACGCCAATCAGTGCAATGCCGCGATTACCAAAAGATACAATTGCCGCCCATAGGTACGTGAAGATTACAAAAGGTAACACATACATCAATAGATCTTTAATGAAGCAGCTAACGGTATAAATGCTGTTTGCAATATCAAGAGAAATAGTGTTTCCAAAACAAAACCCTAATAAAAGACAGATGATTAATTGAATGGGTAAACTTTTTAAAAGCTTAATGGGTTTGAACATTAATGTTATTTCTCAGTGATGTTTATAATCTTACAGTATCTTATAATATGGATAACTTTGCTTTTTTTCAAGCCTCCTCATGGATAAAATATGAAAATGCATAAATCATAAGTAAGTTTAAGTTAATAATGATAGTGACATGAAAAAATTCTAATTTTTGCATCATTAACGGCATAAACAAGGAGATATTCTTGACCAATTCGGCGAGACCAGCATTTTTATTTCATATATAGTGTGCATCCTATTATTTTTTTGTTTAACATAAAAACATGTTAATTTTATGATTAAAAAGTTGCTTTATGAAAAAAGACCTTGATAAATTTCTTTCATTGCACGGTAGAAAAGCCGATATGATCTCTGTTACGCATATCATAGACGAGATGCATTATTACCAAGCTCGCGGTGGAAAAGATAAAGAAGACGTCAAATGTAAGGCTGATCCTTATTCTATTGGTGTTACTGAAGGTTTTTATCTTGAAGTTGTATTGGACGGTGTTAAAGTTTACGGATCAACACCATCCTTGAGTCAGTTGCCTGGCTTATGTGATAGGCTTGTGGATCGGGCGAAGGTTCTAAAGCCCTACCAATTAATTGATTTTACACATCAGCCTAAATTATCAGTCAGTGGTACGTTTTGTGGGCAGCCTCGAACGACGTTATCTCCACGCGCGATTCAAGATACGTTATGTGATTATAGTAATGATTTAATGACAGATGGCATATACACAAGTGAAGCTACCTGTTTTCAGATTTATCGTGAAACGCTTTTTGTAAGCACGCATGGTGTTATGACAGATCAGGAAATGCATGGTTCTGCTTTGCATCTTTCAGCAACAGCTGAAAAGGATGGCGAAACACAAACACGATCAAATGGTTTTAACTGTTTGCAAATGATGCTTGAGGATCAATTTAAGGAAGCAAGTGAGGATTGTGCGCGTATCCGCATGCAAGCCCTTGAGCTAATTCATGCCGACAATTGTCCTGATGGGGTGATGGATCTTGTGTTGGCTCCTGATCAAATGTATTTGCAAGTTCATGAATCAATAGGCCATCCATTGGAGCTTGATCGTATTCTTGGAGATGAGCGTAATTACGCAGGTTTTAGCTTTGTTGGTTTGTCAGATATTGGGAATCTTGCTTATGGTACACCGTTATTGAATGTCACATTTGATCCAAATGTAAGTTCAGAGATAGCGAATTATGCATTTGATGATACAGGACTTATGGCTGAGAAAAGGAATATTATTAAAGATGGCCAGTTGGTGCGTGCCCTTGGGGGATATGATAGTCAATATCGATGTAATATCTCTGGCGTGGCGTGTGCACGGCAAACATCATGGAATCGTGCACCCATTGATCGTATGGCAAATCTGAATATTGAACCTGGTCATTCATCCTTTGATGATATGATTACCTCTGTTGAAAACGGGATTTATATGGAAACCAATCGATCATGGTCTATTGATGATTATCGGCGAAAATTTCAATTTGGTACAGAGTATGGGCGTTTGATCCAAAATGGTAAACTTGGTGCGGTTGTAAAGAATCCTAATTATCGTGGTATTACACTTCCGTTTTGGCATGCGCTTAGTCACGTTGGCAATGCGGATACGCAAAAAATATCGGGTACTTTATGGTGTGGAAAAGGTGAGCCAAATCAGATTGTTCGTGTTGGTCATGCTGTGCCTGTTTGTGCCTTTAAAGGGATTAATGTTTTTGGAGGGGCTGCATAATGTTTCAACTTTTTGATCAAAGCTTTGAGAGCATAGCAGCCCAATGTCAATCCGATGAGGCATTTTCACTTTCTATTCACGCAGAAGAAAGTGATTATATTCGTTTTAATCATGCACGTGTGCGGCAAACAGGGCATGTCTGTCAAGCAGAGGCGACACTATTTTTCCAAA
This sequence comes from Alphaproteobacteria bacterium, assembly GCA_947490395.1. Taxonomy (GTDB): domain Bacteria; phylum Pseudomonadota; class Alphaproteobacteria; order Paracaedibacterales; family CAIOTO01; genus CAIOTO01. The sequence continues at coordinate 2,818 of CANLGW010000039.1, read as the reverse complement.
AGGCTTCTACTAAAAGCATAGCATTATCGTTGTCTTTGACGGATGATGTTTCGCTGAATACGCAGCGGTTGTGTGATGCCCTTATAAAGGCGCGTCATTTAGCCGAGACCGTACATGATGATCCGTATCTTGTGCCATTTACGATGTGTGAGAGTAGTGAGGCAGGGTTTGAGGCCGATTTGCCGTCTGTTGAAGAAACAGTGGCTTTTATTGCGCAAACGGCGCATGATCTCGATCTTGTTGGCTTGCTAACCCAAGGACGCGTGTTTCGTTATGTTCGTCATACAAAAGGTGTGCGGCATACCTTTAAAACCCATTCATTGGTGTTTGATTATTCAGTATATGGCGAGCGGACAAACGAAGGAAAGATACAATCTGTTAAGCAAATTGTATATGCAACCCGCGATGCACATATGTCCATTCACGAAAGCCTTGTAAAGGCTCGGCAGCAGCTTTGTGATCTTGCAAAGCCAACGACAGTATTGGCGCCAGGTAATTACCGTGTTTATTTGGAGCCTGCTGCGGTCTGTGATATTTTGTCGTTATTTTCTTGGAATGGGGTAAGTGCGGCCTCTTATAAAAAAGGGGTGTCGGCGTTAACGCAGTGGATTGATGGTAAAGTGACCTTATCCCCTTGTATTAGTTTTTCGGATGATTTCACAATTGGTTTGGTGCCACGCTTTAATAATAATGGTGAATGTGTGCCAATATGCTTACCCATCGCCGATAAAGGGCAATTTTTACATATGATTGTGAGTAGCCGTACGGCAAAGGAGTATGGGTTAGAGTCAACTTGCGCAACGGATGGTGAAGGGTTGCGGTCAATACATATGGCGACAGGATCTCTTAGAAAAGAAGACATTTTAAAGGTTCTTGATACAGGAATTTATATCTCAAACGTGCATTACTTAAATTGGAGCGATCCCAATAGTGCACGTATTACAGGTATGACACGATTTGCCTGTTTTTGGGTGGAAAATGGTGTAATTAAAGGACCTATTCAAGATATGCGTTTTGATGATTCAATCTATTCTCTGTTTGGAGATGCTGTTGAGGGTGTTACTAATTTTGTAGAAAAATTACCCGAAACAGGTACATATGATGAACGATCAATTGGTGGTAGCTGTGTTTCTGGATTATTATTAAAAAGAATGTCTTTTACGCTTTAATTATTATTTTGGATGATGTATAGATATATGAAATTTATATAAAATATTAGGTACATGATGATCGGTGTAGTGCTTGTGGCACATGGTGCAGTCGCGCAAGCGTATTTTGATGTTGTTGTATCGATTAGTGGAGCACAAGAAGCCTTTAAGGTCTTGGCAATCTCAGAAATTGATAACATGGAAGACAAACGAAATGCGTTAATGCATGTTGTGGATGAGGTTAATCAAGGGAAGGGGGTTGTTGTTTTGACCGATTTGTTTGGCGGTACACCGTCTAATTTAGCGATTTCTATGTTAGGTTTAAAACCCATAGAGGTCATTGCTGGTTTTAATTTGCCGATGATTTTAAAATTATTAACGGTTCGGAAAAAGGACGACTTATCAACAGCTGCTCAAAAAGCTGAAGAGGCTGGACAAAAGCATATACGGATTGCCTCCGAATTTTTGGTTTCTAATGGTGCAGCTGTGACGCCTCAACGAAGTAAAATGGCTAAAATAATTGGGTATGATCACTAAAAACTTTACTGTTCGCAATAAAGGGGGGCTACATGCGCGCCCAAGCGGTGTGCTGTCTCATTACTTTGTGACGCGAGATATAACAGCGCAGTTAATGTATAATGATTATTTTGTTGATGGTGATTCAACACTTGATATTTTATCGCTTTGTGTTCCTGAAAACGAAGAAATCACCATCATTCTTGATGCCACGTATGATGCCGTGGCTGAGGCTGTATTCGCTGATCTTGATGTTCTTTTTGCGCATGGTTTTTATGTTGATGAGGTATAAGATATTGTCCCATCTTCAGCTTGCTGGCGTTGCCACATGCGGGCATAGGCGCCATTTTTATCCATTAATTCGCTGTGGTTTCCTTGTTCAACGATTGTTCCTTTATCAAGCACAATAATTGTATTGGCATGCACAATTGTTGATAGACGATGTGCGATGATTAGCGTCGTTTTATTTTTTGAAATACGAAGTAGGTTTTCTTGAATTAATTTTTCTGTTTTGGTATCCAGGGCAGACGTGGCTTCATCAAAGATAAAAAATATTGGCTTTTTTAGAAGTGTTCGCGCGATCGCAACACGTTGTTTTTCACCGCCTGATAATTTGAGACCACGCTCACCAACGCGTGTATTGAATGTATCGGGCAGGTTTTGGATAAAATCATAGATTTCTGCTTTTTTCGCCGCCTCACTAATGTCAGCCGCTGTCGCATTGGGATTGCCATAGGCAATGTTGTAATAGATGGTGTCATTAAATAAAACTGTGTCTTGTGGGACAATGCCTGTTATGGCACGTAGGCTTTGTTGGGTTATATGGCGGATATCTGTGCCATCAATTGTGATGTTACCCTTGGATACATCGTAAAATCTAAAAAGAAGGCGCGCTAAGGTTGATTTGCCAGCGCCACTTGATCCGACGATTGCAACGGTATGTCCTTGTGGAATATGAAAGTTCACATTATTTAGGATTCCACGATCGTCATTATAGTGAAAGGATACATTAGACCTACTGCGTAAGTGGAATTAGAGCTAAACTTTTACGGAAAACGCTTCAAATTTTAAGCAAGATATACTAAAAAAGGGTATTCACCGACTAAAATGGATACCCTATGTCTCTAAAATACACGAAAATCAAAAAAAGACCA
>CANLGW010000038.1 GCA_947490395.1 Alphaproteobacteria bacterium | reverse complement strand
ACGTTATGGCATTAAATTCCATATTATTGCAGGGATTGTGAATCTGAAAAATGGATTTGCTACGGCATAAAAAATAAAATGGGTTGGGGGCGCTTTGACAACTCATTCATCAGAGGAGGCGGAAAGACTTACGCAGTAGGTCTAATGAGAGTTCTTTTAAAGGATTTCCTAATTACCACATATAACCAGGAAATATGGATAACAAGCGAATCGAACCACTATTTCTTTCAATTGTAATTAAACCCTTTGTTTTGTCAGTAATAAGTGATGCTGTTCCATTTAATTGGCTAGATAAACCAAATATAGCATCAACTCTTCCTGCTGCTCTTGTGCCAGCAATTGTTCGTGTATAGCCATCAGGTGTAATTATGCGAATATAATTTTGATCTGTCACAAATAAATTACCGTTGATATCGCCAGTAATGCCATGCGGATCAATAAATTTAGCAACAGATGGCATTCCATCTACATTACCTGAGCTTTCATTGTTTCCTGAAATCGTTGTAACAATGCCGTCTGGTGTAATTTTACGAATCACTTTATTACTCACATCTGCAACGTAGACGTTTCCTATATTATCAACATGGAGTCCAGAAGGGTTTTTAAATTTAGCGACAGCGCCAGCCCCATTCATGTAACCAGGTGAATTAGCTGTTCCCGCTAACGTCGTTACCATGCCATTCGGTGCAATTTTACGAATAACATGCCCATCCCATTCTGAGACATAGAAGTTTCCTGCTTGATCTATCCGGATGTAGTAGGGGTAATTGAACGCGGCTTCTTTTCCTATTGCATTTGTTACGGCACTATTCCCTGATCCAGCAAATGTTGTTACTTCACCATCAGGTGTAACTTTCCGGATGCGATTGTTTGCTAAGTCCGTAACATATATATTATCAGCACTATCACACACAACGCTGCAAGGATTATTAAACTTAGCTTGCTTGCCATCAGTATGATCCAAAAAACCAGCTGATCCTGAGCCTACAAAAACAGTTGCAGTCCCGTCAGATGTAATTTTTAATATTTGATGAGAATCTCTGTTCGCTACAAAATAATTACCTTTACTATCTTGTGCGATATCATGAGGCCGATTAAAAGAATTTCCTTTTGTTGTAACTGTTTGAACGGCATAATTTGGTTTAAAGGATAATTTGCGAATCATGTGGTTGCTACGTTCGCCAATATATATATTACCGTCAGGTGCAAAATAACATTGTGCAGGCTGATTGAATGTTGCAAGTGCGCCAATCGTATTTGTTGTGGATCCAGCTGTTGATCCAGCGAGTGTGCTAACAACTCCTTGCGTGTTAATCATACGAATACGATTATTTATTAAATCAGCAATATAAAGATTCCCTGTATCGTCAACAGTTATGCCATGGGGATAATTAAACCGAGCATTACTGCCTGTTGCGGCATCCGCATATCCTAACACATTTCCAAGACCCCCGACGGTTGTTACATTCACATTTGTTGACGTGGTACCTTGCGTAAAGGAAATTTGCCGAACGGTGCCCGCAAACACATTGACAACATACATGACACCTTGTTTATTTATTGTTAGTCGATAGGGACCATTATGTTTGGCAATTGTTGCTGCTCCATCTGTTATACCCGCGCCAATTCCTCCCGATAATGTTGTTACATTGCCATCGGGTGCAATTTGTCGAATCGCATGATTGCCAAAATCAGCCACATAAAAGTAATTATTATACATACGAATATTAACAGGTGCAGAAAATTGCGCCGTAGAGGATAGACCATTTTTATAACCACTCGTACCTGTGCCAGCAAATGTTGAAACAGCACCTGCGGCACCATTGGTTACGACAATTTTTCGAATACAGTTATTACTGTTATCAGCAACATATAAATTTCCACTTGCGTCCATTGTAATGCCTGCTGGGTTTCTAAACTGAGCAGAGGTCGCTGTTGTATGGTTAAGATACCCAGCCAGCCCTGTTCCAGCAAACGTTGATACAACGCCTTCAGGCGTTATTTTTAAAATTTTATGTTTATTCCAGTCGGCAACATAAAAATTTCCAGAAGCGTCTTGAACCATATCTTCAGGAAAATCAAGTGATGAGGTGCTTCCATTGCCTGCAAATGTTGTTACATACACAGCGTTACTGGCATAACTTAAACTTATACCAGTAACGCATGTGCTTATCACAATAAATAATTTTATGCATGTACTTATTTGTTTAACGTTCATCAAATTATCTTCTCAGTTAATGAGTTTGGGCAGCACACATTAAATTGCTTTACTAATTACCATTCAATTCCTGACCGTGAAATAATACTCCGTAACACATTGGTAACCCGTTCAACTACGATAAGTTTTTGTGATTTATCAATAAAGGCGGCCGTTGGTGCATTAAGCTGAGCAAACAGACCATAAACATGATCTATTCGGTTTGCTGTGCCATTTCCAGCAATTGTTCGTGTGAAATTATTAGGCGTAATTATACGCACACGGTTTCCATTTAATTCCACAACAAATAAGTTACCGATAGCATCGCCAACAATACCGTGTGGCGTATTAAACTTGGCAATAGATGGTATTCCATCGATGCTGCCTGCACCATTACTTGCCGTGCCTGCTGCATTATTGCCTGAGATCGTTGTAACGGCGCCAGTAGGTGTGATTTTGCGAATAGCGTGATTGCCATAGTCTGCTACATAGACATTTCCTGCATCATCAACATACAATCCAGCAGGGTTATTAAACTTTGCCACTGTGCTAATGCCATTTACATATCCAGCTGATCCAGCTATTCCCGCAAAGGTTGTAACAACGCCCGCTGATGTGATTTTTCGGATAGAATGACCATTCCAATCAGATACATATAGGTCACCCGTTTTATCAATTCGAATATAATATGGAGTATTGAAGGCTGCGGCTATGCCTGTTCCATTTGTTGTGGCTGCGGTACCCGAACCTGCAACTGTGCTCACCACCCCAGCTGGTGTTATTTTGCGAATGCGATTATTATTACAATCCGTCACATAAAGGTTATCTGCGCTATCACACACAAGACTGACTGGGTTGTTGAATTTAGCAACGGTACTTGTGCCATCCTGATATCCAGCTACGCCTGAACCTGCAAAAATGCTTACTATACCATCTGCTGTTATTTTTATAATTTGATGCGTACTTCGGTTAGTCACAAAATAATTACCTTGGCTATCTTGCGCGATGTCATGAGGGTACTTTAGTTCAACGCTTTTTGTTGCTATTGTTTTGACTGAATAATTTGGTTTCAAGGACATTTTTTGAATCGAGTGATCATCACGTTCTGTGATATAAAGATCCCCTAATGCACTCACAAAGCATTGAGATGGGGCATTAAATTTGATCATTGCATTCGTTGTGCCGTTATCATCAGTTGACGGAACGACTCCCGATAGTGTGCGTACAATACCTTGGGGTGTAATCATACGAATAGCATTATTTTTTAAATCTGCTACAAAAATATTGCCTAAATCATCAGCAGCAATACCTGTTGGTTGGTTGAATCGTGCTCGTAATGCTACGCCATCTTTGTATCCTAAATCATCATTAAGCCCAGCAATTGTTGTGACTGTTACATTGGTTGCTGTTGCTGCTTGTGTAAAGGTTATTTTACGAATAGTGTGCCCTGTGGAATCGGCTACGTACATGATGCCTTGTTTATCAATTGCTAAACGATAAGACCCATTATGTTTTGCTACCGCGCCTGAACCATCAACGCCCCCTGCGCCAGTGCCACCAGAAATAGTTGTTACGCTACCATTTGATGCAATTTGACGAATCGCATGATTACCAAAATCAGCCACATAAAAGTAATTATTATAAAATGCAATGTCAGTTGGCGTATTAAATTGTGATGTTGTGTTAGTTGCATTTTTATATCCTGCTATTTGCATGCCTGAAAACGTTGAAACGGCACCTGCATTACCATTTGATACTGTGATTTTTCGAATGCAATGGTTGCCACTATCGGCTATGTACAAATGCCCACTTGCGTCCATGGTGATTCCCGATGGGTTTTTGAATTGTGCTGAAATGGCTGTTGTATGATTTAAGAAGCCTGCCGTTCCCGTGCCTGCAAAGGTTATAACAATACCCGCTGGTGTGATTTTTAAAATTTTATGTTTATTAGCATCAACAACGTAAAAATTACCCGATGAATCCTGAATCATGTCTTCCGGCCAGTCAAGTGTCGTTGCGTTACCAGCAACAATAGGTGTCACATAGTTTACATTATCGGCATGACAGGAAATTCCTCCCACACACAGCAAGAAAACATAGCATAGTGTTGTGTATATTTTTTTCACATACGTTGAAGACATAATGTTATTCATAATCAATCACTTTTTATATTAGATCCTGTTGAAATAATAGTCATATAAATATTAATAATTTATTAATGTTTGGAATTTTTTCTTATTATTGAGACGGATGGGTGCATTTTTTGTGTAATCCATTAAAATTACCCTTTCATATGGCTATAAGGTGCCTTATAAATGAAGGAAGGTTTTAAAAACGCAATTATCACCCAAAGAAGTTATGGTATGAAAAAAATTATAGGTCTTGTTCTTATTCAATTCGCCTTAATAGGGTGTAGTCCATTTATTGAAAATCGTGGATTTAATCATGAGACACTTGACATATCTGTTGTTCAGATTGGTGTTGATACTAAAGATACCATTATGGAAAAATTTGGATCACCCTCATCAACATCGCTTTATCCATCACAACCGGGCTTAAAAGACAGTAAGTGGTTTTTCATTACTAAGCAAACATCCACCAGTGCATTTTTTAAACCTGATACCCTTAACCAGCAAACAGTTGTTGTGTCCTTTAATGAAAAAGATGTTGTGACGGAAGTGCAAAAAATTGAAGGAGAAACCGTTGTTGCTGTTAATAAAAATAAAACGGAAAACACAGGTTATGAAACCAATGTTATGCGTGATATTTTTGGCAATTTTGGAAAATATAGCGCAAAGACACCAGGGCAAAAATAGGATGAGCATTAGAAATGACGTTAACCGTTTCATTTTATCACCTGAAATTTACACCGCTTGAGAAAGTTGTGCCGCGTCTGGTTGATAAGGTCTATGCATCAGGTTTGCGTGCGCTGATCCTGGTGGAAAATGATGAACGTCTCGCCCAATTAAACACAAGCTTATGGACGTATTCGACCTTGGCTTTCCTTCCCCATGGGTGTCGTTTGGATAGTGAAGCCACAAAAAATCAGCAACCCATTTGGTTATCCACTACTTTTGAAAATCCGAATCAATCAACGGTGTGTGTTGTGACAAATCAAGTCGTCGTTGAAAATTCTGAAGCGTTTGGATTTGATCGTATCCTTGATATATTTGATGCCACCTTACCTGAAAATATCGAAAACTTTCAAAAACGTCATTCATTTTATGCTGCAAAAAATGCGACCATAGCGATATGGGAACAAACAAAGGAAGGGTGGCAGTTATGGAAAAATCCTGCAGACGCATAACGCGCCACTTTAATTGTAAAGATCTTCAGATCAAGTCTAAGGATGACAAATAGAAGGTACAATGATGACAAAAGAAAGAATTAAACTATGATCTATAACCTCCTCTACCCACATGTGGAATCATTTAGTGCCCTAAACCTTTTGCGGTATATCACGTTTCGAACGGGTGCGGCTTTGCTGACGGCGTTAATTATTAGTTTTGTTTTGGGGGCGCCGCTGATTCGTTGGTTGAAGAGTAAGCAAGTCGAAGGGCAGCCCATTCGCGACGATGGCCCTGCGTCCCACCTTGTCACTAAAAAAGGCACGCCCACCATGGGCGGTGTGTTGATTTTGTTTTCGCTTACGCTTAGCACGCTGCTATGGGCGAATTTGGCAAATCATTATATTTGGGTGGTTGTGTTGGTGACACTCAGTTATGGGTTGCTGGGCGCCTATGATGATTATCTGAAATTAACCAAACGCAGTCATCGTGGGTTGTCGGGCAAGAAGAAGCTCTTGATTCAGTTGATTATTGCGGGTATTGCCGTCTGGTATGTGGATGATGTCGTTCCCCACAAATTAAGTCATGCATTAACATTTCCGTTTATTAAAGATTTTTTCTTAAACCTGGGATGGTTTTACATTCCATGGGGGATTTTGGTGATCGCAGGCGCATCTAATGCCGTGAATTTAACCGATGGCCTTGATGGGTTAGCGATTGTGCCTGTGATTATTGCGGCCACATGTTTTACGATTATCAGTTATCTGGTGGGGAATCATATTTTTGCAAAGTATCTGCAAATTCATTATGTGGAACATGTGGGGGAATTGTGCGTATTTATGGGTGCCCTTATTGGGGCAGGTTTAGGGTTTTTGTGGTTTAATGCCCCGCCTGCACGTGTGTTTATGGGGGATACAGGGTCGCTTGCCGTGGGGGGTGCGCTGGGGTGCATTGGTGTGATTACGAAACATGAGATTGTGTTGGCTATTGTGGGCGGGCTTTTTGTGTTGGAGACTGCGTCAGTCATCTTGCAAGTCGGGTACTATAAATTGACAAAAAAACGTATTTTTTTAATGGCGCCTATTCACCATCATTTTGAAAAAAAGGGGTGGGCGGAGTCAACCATTGTTATTCGGTTTTGGATTATTGCAACGATCTTAGCGTTGGTGGGGTTGTCAACGCTGAAGATACGGTAGGGAAATGGGGAGGGTGGTTTAATAAGGTGCTGTCTATCTTCCTGCATTAAAAATTTAATTCGTAAAAAAATTCCCCAGATAATTTTTCTGGGGAATGAATAAAAATCATTTAATTACATAGTAAATCATACGGCAATAACTATTCTGCTAATCTTCTTTGTAATTCTGGAATCTCCATCTTATCAACAGCATCAACATTGGACTCAGGTGCACCAGAATCATTTAATTTTGCTTTAAGTTGCATGCGCAATGCCATTTTGTTGGCCTTGCCACTACTTGACGCTCCTAATAATGCCCCTATAGAAGGAGGGGTGGTCGCTTTATCCCCGCTAGCTGTAGCTGCTGGTTTTAATGTTGCTGTCCCACCACTTACTAGTGTGGGGTTAGATGCTGATGGAGAAGTGCCACTTTTTGGTAGGGGGCTAGGAAGACTTGATCCAGAAAATTTGTCTGCAGACGTGGTTCCACTACCCCCATTTAGCTCTTTTAATCTGTGCAATCTTTCTGCTTCCGCAATTTCGGCATCACTTTTTGCTGTGGCTGGCATTCGGGGTGGTTCAGGAAAATTGTTGCGGGCTGCATGAGGTACTGGTTTATTATATGAAGAAGAATTTATTAATAATGTTGTAATTTTATTTATATACATATCAGCTAATTTTGTATCTTTTATATTTTTCTTATATAATGAATATATATTATATAAAATAGCTTTTAAGGTATCCTCATTAACGAATTTGAAATATTCTCTATAACGGTCATTAAATGAATTTAAGAGATTTTGATAATGTGTCTGTGATGGGTAAAAATAATGTGGATCAATTGCTGCGAAATGAGCTACGTAAGGCATTTCATCGCCTGAGCTCACTTTTCTTTTTATTTCTTCAAAAATTATTTGATTTTCTGGATTATCTAAAAACGATGTTATAGGTGCTAATTTCTCTTCTTCTGTTAACTGGGTTAATCCTAGTTTAATGCCAGAGTTTTTCCCAAATTTTCTATTTAATATTCCCGTGCCTTCTTCATTTTCTGCAAGTGCACTTAAGGTGTTGCTAATAAGGCCTATAAATGCTGCATCCTTTTCTTTGTCGACAAGGCTTCTTCCTGGGGATTGATATAATCCCTTTCGCATATTAATGGCATCTTTTAACCCTTTTACATATTTCTTTGTTTGTTCAGCTGTAATCATTGTGTCAGTTAACTTTACAAGTTTTTCATATAAAATCTCATTTTCAGTAGTGATAGATTCTAAATTATCAGCATATTTTCCAGCATTAGGTTTCAATATTGCACTCAAAAAATTATCCATTCTTAAGGCTTCTCTGTTTGCTGTTCGAACAGCGTATATGGCTTTTGTAGAATATATTGCTTCTTCGTTTCCTAATGTTAAGACTTCGCGCTTAAAATCTTCAGGATTTTCAATAGCAAGTAAATTTTCTATTTCTTGAGAGTTTATTTGACCAGTACGCACAATTCCAACGTTACCGCCAGCTGTTGATTGACGACGAAGTGCTGCTAATTCTCTTTCTAGTCGATCAACCTCATGCCGTGAAACATGTTGCGTTGAATCAAAAGCTGCTCCTAGCTTTTGTGAAGACGATTCATCATCTCGTTCTGAGAGAAGTGATGCACGAGCTCCTGCGGCATATTTTCTTTCCACTTCTTCTTGTGCAACGATAGCAATCATTTTTTCTCTAAACTCTTGATACGTCGTTAGGCGTTGGCGTGGCTCACCTTTTCTTGAAATATTATCCAAAGTCGTTTTAGCGTCCGCAATAACGCCCTTTAGCGTTTGTAGTTGTTGCTTCGCAAGGCTAACACGGTTAAATCGAGTGATTTCATAATCAATCAATGCCTGCAGCTGTGTATATTCAGCATTTGATAATTGATTGACTGCCCGTGCAATGCTGTACAAATAATTTGTGTAAAATCCAATGCGATCATTGCTCGTGTTAAACCCTGTTAGGTAATGTTTTGTCGCGATTGTTATGATGGTGTGTAATATTCTTTTTGCGTCCCCGTTATGGAGTTTAGGTGAGTTCGCATATTCTTCTGTGTTCTGTAAAAATGCATTGCGGTATATTTGATATTCACTAGCACCGTGACGCTTTGCAATGTCTTGCACGCCGCTGATAAGTGCTGCTTGATCAACTGCATAGGCACGTAATTCATTATTTGATACGGTCACTGAAAAACTAACCGTTGATAATGAACACAAAACACAGGTGGATAACAAAAGTTTTTTTAGTTTCATTACACATACTCCATACGGAAATTAATATTATTTCATGGTACAATCGTAACGTGGGGATATTAAAAAACAGTTAATAAGGAATACTTTTTCTGGATCACGGCGTTTTGTAAGGATGATAGTGTATAAATACATCCCTACTTGTTATGCTTAGGCTTGCCGAGCATCTCTGCCCACCCCTCACCATGTCATGCTCGGACTTGATCCGAGCATCTTGTATTTTGCGCCTGTTCCGTTTAGGATCTAGTCATTTAGTGACATCCGTGTATTCATCATGACATTCGCACAAACGGGCGCCGCTGACCCTGTTACTTCCGTTTGGGTTTCAGCGTCGGCTGGGACGGGAAAAACAAAGGTTCTCGTTGATCGCCTTATACGCATATTGTATCAAGGCACGCCTATTAGTCATATTGTCTGTTTAACATTTACAAAAGCAGCTGCCCTTGAAATGCGGGAGAGGTTGCTCGCGCGGTTGCAGTACGATTCGTTATCGCATGACATAGCTGCAACGCTCTATGAATCACTTTTGGAATCGCCTGAATCCCTTAAAGTAATGACATTGCACGGTTATTGTCAGGGGTTGTTGCAAAAATTCCCGTTTGAGGCAGGAGTGCTGCCCTTTTTTGATGTTTTGGATGATGATCAAGCCTATCAGCTGTTGATGCGCGCGCTGAATAATGTGCTGGAATCTCCTCCAACGGAGGCCATAGCTGATGCCATTGAGGGTGTTTCGCAATGGATGGGGGAGTATGTTTTTGAACGATGTTTACTGGATGCTTTTTCAAAATGGCATAAAGTTCGTCATTTAGAACGTGCATACCCAGATCCAACCGATTATCGCGTAGCACTTGAGCGTGCCTTTCCTGCTGATTTTTCAGAATCGACAGTGCCTTTTATTGACATCATAGAAATGGCGCGTTTGCTATGTGCATCATCACAAGCAATGGATCAAACGTTGGGTGCTGCCCTATTAGTCAATGAGCCAGTTGGTGGTGCAGTTGGTGGATTGGCGCCTCATTTATTCTTAACCCACTTATTCTTAACAAAAGATGGATCGCTGCGTAAACGAATTGTATCGGCAGATTTTAAAAAAAAGAACCCTTATATATCATCGGCATTAGAAGCCTTTGCCGATTATATCTACACGGTGCAGTTGCGTCAGAATTATGTGGGATGGCTCGATGCCAATATGCATTTTTGGCAAATTGTTCAGTCTGTTTTAGCCGTCTTCCAAACGTTAAAAACTGAACAAGGCTTGCTTGATTATCATGATCTTATCTTGCATAGCCTTGCGTTATTTTCCGATGATTTATCATTATCTTTTGTGCATCAACGCCTTGACTATACGATTGATCATATTTTAGTGGATGAAGCACAGGACAATAGCCCCGAACAATGGCTTTTTATTTTAAAACTGGTTGATCTTTTTATTCGTGACGATACACCACACCGATCGCTCTTTGTTGTGGGCGATATGAAGCAATCGATTTATGGTTTTCAGGGAGCAGTACCACATTTGTTTGAAACGTTGGCGGGTACGTTTGAGTCTATTTTAACCAATCGTGGTCATGCATTTATAACATTAACATTGGATGATTCCTTTCGCACAACACCAGAGGTTTTGAGGGTTGTTGATACAATTTTTGCAACAGATCAATTGACTGGTCAATTAACAGGGAAGTGTGCTGGTATGGGGACATACACGAATCATAAACCCTATCGCACTGATCAGGGATGGGTAGGAACAGCGTTGCGATCAAAGGATGATATTAAACGTATTGTATGTGATAATGAGGATGATATCAAAGAAGCCCTTGAATGGGCAGTGTTTGACCGTTATGAAACGGAATTATCAAAAGATCAAATCTTAGCAAATGATGTTGCAGATCATGTTGAAAGGGTGCTGACTGAAGGGTGGGTGTTGCCAAGTCTTTCACAAAAGTATGCACCTAATGTAGAGCAACTACGGGCAATTGAACCTCGCGATATTCTGATTTTGCAACGTAATCGTGGCGCTCTTGCTGCTGATATCATTCGCGCATTAAAGCAACGGAATATTGCCGTTGAAGGGCCTGATCGTATTCATTTAGCGACACGTCAGTGTATTCAGGATGTTATGGCCGTTATGCGGTTTTTATGTTTGCCTGAAGATGATATGGCGCTTGCGCATATTTTAAAAAGTCCTTTTGCGAATGATGGGCATGGCTTTGATGAAGCGGTTCTTTTTAGTGTGTGTCATGGTCGATCTGAATCTTTATGGCGGGTTTTGTGTGAACAGGAGGCAGGCGCGACGATCGATCAAGCATTTGATTTGAGCGCCTCCGATTCCGTTCATTTGGCGCTAACAAATCTGACCCAATCGTTAAAAGCATGGCTTTCTTTGGTTGATTATGAACGTCCATCATTTTTATTAAAGTCAATTATTGCACCAGCTTTGTCTGCATTTGAAAATCGTTTAGGTGCTGATATTCATTTGTTGTTCGACACGTTTTTAGATACTGTGATGGATCTTGAAATAAAAGCATCAACATTATCGGAGGTTCTTTTTCAGCTGGAGCAGTCAATGCCTGTTATTAAGCGTGATCCGACTACGCCGACGGGCGTTCGGCTGATGACTGTGCATGGATCAAAAGGGCTGGAGGCTCCTTTTGTGATACTTGTTGATCGGGATGAGCGATTAGATCTGTCAAAAGAAAATTTATTGTGGGCAAAAATTGATGATGTTTCAACGGGGGAAGTCATTGATATTTTTTGTCTGAAACCAAAAGCAAATATGGCAATAGAGGCTATGTATTTACTGCGTGATAACACGTTGGCCGCAAAACAGGAGGAAAATAACCGTTTATTCTATGTTGCTCTGACGCGATCACGTGATGCATTGCTTGTTATTGGGGGCGGTGAATGGACAAAAGCTGTTCATCAGGTGTTACGGGATGTGGATGCTGAATCGGTGCCGCCCTTTTCTCATGAAATACTGCATGGATCACAGTTGCATCAATGTGAACAGATGGAGGCATTGTTGCCACTCTGGATTGATGAACGTTATGGAGCGGAAGTCAAGCCAGTTGACTCATCAATCCCTTTAGAATCGCAAACAAAGGCTATGCAACGAGGCGTAGCTACTCATGCTCTTATTGAGATGCTTATTAAAACACCAAAAGAACGTTGGGATATTCTATTTGAAAAGGCCAAAGACAGTGAATTGACAGAAATTGATATACGCAACATATATGAAATGGCGACATCCTCTGATTTTTCATTTTTGTTTGGACAATCTGTGTGCAATGCGTGGGCTGAAATGGAGGTTATGCACGATAGAAAACTTTATCGCATTGATATGGTTGTTGAGGTGGAAGACGCTTTTTGGATTATTGATTTCAAAACGGGTAAACCATGCGTGACGCTTGGTTATGTGCAGCAATTAACGCTCTATAGCCATCTTGTTAATCAAATGATACCTCATTGTGATGATAAAAAAGGTATCCGTGCGTTTTTATTGTGGACAGATGCTTTGGTTTTGGAGGAAATTAATCTATAATGGCGCATCAAGTCATTTATAAAAGTGATTTTCTTGCTACGCGTTATTTTTAAAACATTCTCGCGCGTGTCATCCTCGGACTTGATCCGAGGATCTATGCGACGGTTTCATCAGCGCATCGTTAGGTGTAAAAAACCAAACATCTTGCCTTTTTAATGTTAGAGATCTTCGGATCAAGTCCGAAGATGACAAGGGAATGAGTTTCAAAGATGATAAAGTGGCGATTAGTATAAATGATTTTAACAATAATTTTGGAGAATTAAATAATGTCAGATATCGTTGGTTATGTAACAGATGCATCGTTTGAAAATGATGTTTTAAAGTCAGAAATTCCTGTGCTTGTGGATTTTATGGCAGATTGGTGTGGACCATGTAAAATGCTGGCGCCAGTGCTTAATGAAGTCGCGCCAATGGTTGAGGGGAAAGTAAAAATCCTTAAGATGAACATCGATACTAATTCTCAAGTGCCGGCGCATCTTGGCATTCGTTCAATTCCGACATTGATGCTTTATAAAGGTGGCAAAGTCATCGGAACGTATAATAGTCCAATGAGCAAAACAAAAATGCTTGAATGGTTGCAAAACGCTTAGTTTTTTTGTTTAGGTTTTAAGTTCACCCTGCCGTCATCATGAATTTGCGCAGCAAATATGGTGATCCAGTGGCCGTTACTTTATAATTTTTTGAATGCTTAAATACAAGAAAGGGTCTATAAGACCTTTTTAATTTTAACCAATGTAATTTGGTTACGCTGACGGCGCATAATTTCAAATTGGAATCCATGAAAACTAAAGACCTGCCCAACATCTGGAATGGTGCGTGTTTCATAAAGCATAAAACCAGCAAGGGTAGATGCATCTTCATCGGGCAGATCCCAATCCAGCTGCCTATTAAGATCACGCAATGTTACATCACCATCAACGATATATGAACCATCTGTTTGGGGGCGAATACCACGCACGGCAATATCGTGTTCATCTGTGATATCACCAACAATTTCTTCTAAAATATCTTCTAACGTAACAATCCCTAGTAATACCCCATATTCATCAACGACAAGGGAAAAATGCTCACGGCGTGTTCGAAATGCCTGTAATTGATCCAGCAAATCAGTACTTTCAGGTACGAACCATGGTTTTGTTGCGATCGATTCAATTGTTAGATCGGATGCTGCTAATGGTTTTGATCGCACGGCACGTAAAAGTGCCTTGGCATTAACAATACCAATGACATTATCTAAGTTGCTCCGCCATAGGGGGAGACGGGTGAAGGGAGATGCGAGAACCTGGTCAACGATTGAATCAAGAGAGTCATCTGCATTCAGCATTGTTACATTTTTGCGATGTACCATAATTTCACCCACTTGTACAGACCCAAGATCGAGAATGCTTTTCAGCATGGCCTTTTCCTGAACAACGTCTTGGTTTTCACCTGTGTGCAAATCAATGGCACCACGTAGTTCTTCAACGGATGCTTCGTAATCGGCTTTTGATTGGGTTGTTTTAAGTCCAAATAAGCCAACACTTTTTCGGGCAATCCAATGAATGGCGTGATTGCAAGGGCGAAATAGGTTGAAAACCACACGTAAAAAGCGAGCGGATCGTAGTAATAGTGTTTCTGAGTAAATGATGGCCAGCATTTTTGGCATTACCTCAGCATAAACAACAATGACAATGCCCATAAATGTCGCGGCAAGTTCACCTCCTTGTTCGCCAAGGAATTTAATAAATAACTTTGTTGTTAGGCCAACGGCCCAGGCGTTTAGCATAATATTACAGCTAATGAAAACGCTAATTGCATATCCTAGGTTTTGTTGAAAATGACGGATAATTTCAGCACGTGCGTCACCTTCTTTGGCAAGTTGATGAAAACGTGCTTTTGATGCGGCTGTTATTGCTGTCTCGCATGCCGAAAAAAATGATGAAATGCTGATGAAAATAATAATTGTTATTAAAATAAGAAAATCCATATCAACCTTTATGGTGTGTTCGAATGAAGTTTATGATGTATTATTTCGAGTGATTCTTCAAAAGAGAATGTCTCATTATCTGATTGTTTTTCCATGCGTGATATAAGATCGATAAAATCTTGGGCATTTGAAAATTCTTTATAAATGCTGGCAAAACGTACGTAGGCCACTAAATCTAAATTAAAAAGGGATTGAAGAACCATGTCGCCAATGAGACACGTCGGGATTTCAGTTTCACCGCTGGTTTCAAGCTGGCGAATTGTACTAGAAATAACACGTTCAATCTTTTCAGGATCAATTGAATGTTTGTGCATGGCAGATGATACGGATCGTAATAATTTTTCACGATCAAAGGGTGCACGTTCGCCATTCTTTTTAATAACCATCAGTTCACGAAGCTGAATACGTTCAAATGTTGTGAAACGTGATCCACATTCCCCGCATACACGGCGCCTTCGAATAGCGGATTGGTCGTCTGTCGTCCGAGAATCTTTAACCGATGTATCACTGTGGTTGCAAAACGGACACCGCATTCAATATTAGACCTTTTGATAAATAGGATAAGCGTCAAGTAATGTTTTTGCATCCTGTCGAACGGATTCGATCACAGAATCTGCACGCCCTGCTGACTCTGCCTTTACAATTTTGGCAATAAGATGACCGACCGTTTCAAATTCACTGATACCAAACCCACGCGTTGTGCAGGCTGCCGCACCCAAGCGAATGCCTGATGTAATGGTTGGTGGTGTTGGGTCATTTGGTACGCTATTTTTATTGCATGTCATGCGTGCTTGATCCAAAACGGTTGCGGCATCTTTACCAGAAACATTGACAGGTCTTAAATCAACGAGTAAGACATGGGAATCTGTGCCGCCAGAAACGAGTGCGAAACCTTCATCAACAAGAATACGCCCCATTGCTTTTGTGTTTTTAACAACTTGATGAACGTATGCTTTAAATTCAGGTTTAAGTGCCTCGCCAAACGCAACCGCTTTTGCTGCAATAACATGCATCAATGGCCCGCCTTGAAGGCCAGGGAATACCGCTGAATTAATTTTTTTCGCTATTTCTTCGTCATTTGTTAAAATGATGCCGCCCCGTGGGCCACGTAGCGTCTTGTGTGTTGTGGATGTAATGACATGTGCGTGAGGGATAGGGGATGGGTAAGCATCGCCTGCTACAAGACCTGCGAAATGTGCCATATCAACCATAAGGTAGGCACCTATACTATCGGCAATTTGGCGGAAACGTGCAAAATCAATTGTGCGGGGATAGGCTGATCCTCCTGCAATAATCAATTTGGGTTTGTGCTGATCCGCAAGGCGCTGAACCTCATCATAATCAATAGTATGTGTTTCGGGATGAACACCATAGCTTACCGCATTAAACCATTTGCCTGATTGATTGACTGGGGATCCATGCGTTAAATGCCCGCCTGCACTAAGCGATAAACCAAGGAACGTGTCGCCAGCATTAAGTAAGGCTAAAAATACAGCTTGATTTGCCTGTGAACCTGAATGGGGCTGCACATTAGCAAAATTGCAATTAAAGAGCTGTTTTAATCGATGAATAGCAAGCGATTCTACGATATCAACATGTTCGCAGCCAAAATAATAACGTCGTCCCGCATATCCTTCGGCGTATTTATTGGTCATGAGGGAGCCTTGCGCCTCCAGCACAGCACGTGAAACATAATTCTCGGATGCAATAAGTTCGATTTGGTCACGCTGACGGTGCCATTCGTTTTGGATGGCTTGCAAGACTAAAGGATCGGCGTCCGAAAGTGAGCCTTCAAAAAATTGATCGTTTGACATACGCGCGTCACCTAATGATATGGGATGGTGCCGTAGGAGGGAATCGAACCCGCGACCTCACCCTTACCAAGGGTGTGCTCTACCACTGAGCCACTACGGCTTTAAAATCAGGATCATAATGGCATAAAAAGTTTTGCTAAATCAAGAGAAAAGCATGGCTCGCAACACTACTTTAACATAAGCCTAAGATTTTTGAAGTGAGGTAAATTTATCCTTTAAGGCTCTTTTATCCTCTTCCGATTCAAGATAATCAATAGGTGTCTTTTTCATTGAGTCGGTTGTTGTAAGATTCGCACTATGCTCAATTAACAAAAATGCGAATTCTCGGGGGAAGGGGGTTAATGAACAGATAATATGCAAATAGGTCTGTCGAAGTTCTGAATAGATTTCCATGTTATTAAGATCAATTGGTGATGATTCAAGAATAGTCTTCGCTGCTTCTATCTGATTATCTTCACACGCTATCCAGTAGACATTGTTGTGGTGTCAATTTAGCATGCCTAAGGTCTTCCCTTGTGTGTTTGTGCATTGAATGAGCATTAATAGAAAAAAAAGTTGCTATAATGCTACATGTTATAATGTGTAATATCAAATTCCTCATTTTGCAAATACCTCTGTTCATTTTAAAATATCTAATAGCAGTGATAAGGCTCTTATGCAAAACGAGTGGGTAAGTAACTCAAGCAAGTTAGCTATGAATGCTGTATAATTCTCCTTAAAAGAAGGAGTTTATCATGCACATCGAACAGTTATTCAGCCAAGCCTTAGGCATTATAGATCCATGGAAGATTGAATCT
>CANLGW010000037.1 GCA_947490395.1 Alphaproteobacteria bacterium | reverse complement strand
TCAATCTTCCATGGATCTATAATGCCTAAGGCTTGGCTGAATAACTGTTCGATGTGCATGATAAACTCCTTCTTTTAAGGAGAATTATACAGCATTCATAGCCAACTTGCTTGAGTTACTTACCCACTCGTTTTGCATAAGAGCCTTTATTATGATATGCTACATATTAGCAGTCACCCAGATCTGCTGCTAAATTTTATTGTGTAATCACGTGATAATGGCATGTTGGTTAGGGGGAGATGAATTTTATCAAAAGAAAGGATTATGATGACAAAAATTAGTCATACAAAATATGAAAAAGGCAGGCTTGGTAGAGAGCTTGAAAAAATTATAGATGCCTATGATGATACATCAGGGTTATATTGGAGAGTTTCTAATATAGACGATCATCCTATGGTAGAACTTACCAGTGAAGATCGTGAAAAAGAAAATCGCCCCCCCATAGTGCGTATTGGGTTTTATAATGGTGGTGTTTTGAATAATTATAGCTGGGGAGCTGGACCATTCGATCTAGTACGAGATAAACCATTATTAGCTTTAGCGCAATCAATTATTTCAAAATTAAAATAATTGATTTCATTAGAACTTAATATTATTATGCAACAGGTGCAACACCACCAACGGTACCTGCTGCACCAACTGTTGCTTCTGGCACCTTCAACTCAACGGGCTTTCGCAGTCCTTCCGTCAAAACGGCTTGGTTTTCAAACATCATAATTTCATTCGATAAATCAGGGGCAGCCGCTGGGAAATCGGGCAGTGTCACCACACGACCCGGTGTTTTTGGTTTTGCGGCAGGTACGCTTAACGTTAAGGTGTTAAATAATATCGCTTGGTTATTACTGCTGGTAGGTACATTAAATTTTAACAAAGATGGCGTTGGATCGGTCATGGTTGTGTAATCACTGCTTGATGCGGCTTGCATGCGAAGCGCCCATAACAGTGCCCAACGTCCTCTAAACGTAAAGGTTGCCGTTGTCCCCTCGATGCTTAAATTGGGCTGTGCGGGATCACGCGCAGGTTTGGCAGGAATACCTTCACCTGACGGCCAGCGGAATTGAAAGTAGACGTAGTTTCCATATTCCCAGCGTCCCACTTTTGTCTTTGCTGTTTTATCAATTTTGGTGTTTTCATCAGGTTTAAACATCCATCCAACAACTAGATCCGCATCTTTTTCTTTGGGACGGTTCACCCTGAAATCAACATTAAAATCAAAGGCAGGCACGGTCATACTGCTGCTCGGGTCTAAGAATGTGGCAAAGAAGCCTTTAATGACATCCATTGATTGGAAAAATTGAACGACTTTTGCTGTATCTCCGCCCAGCTGATAAAGCTGATCAAGCGTCTCTTGGGTTGTGCCACCGACTTCATCATACAATCGATAGAATTCACGGATATGTTCAGGGTCGGCTTCTTGATTCACTAAGCTAAGGTTTGATGTTACAAATGGAAATTTGCCCCTTAGGTTTTGATTAAAATAGTAAGCTAGTTTTTTGTGTGCACTAATCGCTTGCTGACGGCGCAAAATTTCAGCGCGTGATCGAATGCCTTTTTTAAGTGCGCGCAGGGTTTCATGGAAAAAATCACCTGATTCATTTTTGATATCCGTGGTTTTTATGCTGTATAAAATACCTTTTGCATCAAGGTTTACCATTTCTTTGGCAATAAAATCTTCAAGAGTTTGCATGGAATTGCCTGGTGTGCGTTTATCGTAATATTCGATTTGCTCCACAATACGGCGCCAACGATTGAGCAAACGTTGATTGCCAGTACCATCATTAATGGCAGGTGATGCCAAGAAGTTTACAACGGGTTTGGCAAAATCAATGCCGAGCTTACGAAGTTCTCGCCCTTGCATGACAAGGTATGTTTTAAGATCTTCCGTATCCCGTGTGCTAAAACCAGTTTGTGCAGCGCCAGTTTTACCATCCCACCAGTTAAAAGAAAAATCTTTCACTGCATATGGGTTTATTACACGGAGGCTATGTTCAATATTTTCAAGTAACCAATATCCGTTATTAATGAGTAAAAGGCGAAGATCCGTAAAAGCAATACCGACCGTTTGTTTACTTAACGTTGATAGAAGTTTTACAAATTTGGGCGATGTTTCATTAAATTCATTAATTTTACTGCGTAATATCTCCTCAGAAAAACTATGATTTTGCTGTTCAGGTAGATCGACAAAGCTTTGTGCCTGACTGAGGACGCTTACGATATTTTCATGGAGTGATTGCCGTGCGAGTAGTCGTAGATTTTCTTGTAAAATAGCAGGGAATGTTGATATTTGTTTCGATGAAAATTCTTCATACCGTTTGGTCATGTCGTAGGCGACATCAATTAGTTTTGCATCCCAGTATATGATTTTTCCAGACGGGGTGCTGGTTGAAAAGCCCACATACGTGGGGGTTGCCATGTAGTTCTCTGAAAACAGACTGGTAAGGCTTTTTTCAATTTCAAGGATACCTTTTGATGGATAGTTGCCTTGTGCGGCTTGGGCTTCAAGCATTGGCGCAACAGGACCCCGTGTTTGCTGCGCTAATATTTGGGCATTTAAGCGTACTAGGTATTGTTTAAGGTTTGAAAAACCAACAGCTGTTTGATCAACAAGGTATTGCGTTACTTCTTTGCCAAAAAGGCGTGATTCATCGATACGATCAAACAGAACGTTGAGTTCATCCCCTGGTTTGAAATAGGTTTGATCAAGCCATGTTTTACCAGGTTCACCTAAAAGAGGGCGTATTTGGGCAAGTTGCAAACTGATGTCACGTAAATATTTTAAGTTTGGTAATGTGTGGTTATGTTGTTGGCTTAAGGAAGCTAAGAATTGATTTAAGCGTGATGGAAGGCTGTTGGCAATTTGGGCAGAGAAAATGGCACGTGTGAAGTTTTGATAGAGGATGTTTAGTGTTGACCGTGCGACCTGTTGAAACGCTGAAAGGTTGAGTGGGTTTAGATGTGATTGGCGTAAAAGATTCCTAAATTGTGGGTATTGCTTCCAAAATTCGTCAGGTAATTCTCCTTTGAAGGTGTAGGCAACAAGGGCTTTTAATTGTGCAGGTTCACCTGTGGTTTTTAGGGAATTAAACATCTTAACGTGCAGGCTAAGGTCATTCATTCCATTCACAAATTTTTGAACAAGTAAGAATTCGGGGCTTCGCATTGGTAGCAAAAGTTGCGTAATGTTTTGTGAATAGTCGTCCATGCTTGGTCTTAAATACAGCAATTCTTGGGCGCGCACAGCAAGGCCATTAGCAATTGATCGTATAATGATTTCTTGAAAAGCAATTTTAAGGGATCGATATAAATCACGGTCAAGGCGGCTAAACCAGGATGCTGGTACAAAAAATGAAAAGAGATCCGTTTTTTGAAGTTGCGTCATCATATCAATAATTTGACGGGTATAAAGGGCAAATTGATCCGCATTTTTATAACCGAGATGGCTGGCATTGCGTTGGTCGATCTTAATATCCCTTAAGACAATATTCATGTTTGAGAGAACAGGAGAAATGGTGTTTCGGCTTTTCGAGAATTTATCATACGCATTAAAGAGGCCGTAGCTGCCAATGACAACAAACACGGCAGTTGCGATTCGGGCAATATTAATGCTGCGATTTGATTGAATAAGGCGCCGTATGAGTGGCTTTGCAAGTCCTGATTCGCATAAAATCTTATGAGCAAAGAGATCACTTACAAAATTCAGTTTAAGACCTGTTGATGTGAGTCCCGATGCAAGGTATGATGTGTTTACGCTGGTAGCATTTTTTTTAGACGTTATAGATTCAGGCTCAGGTGAGGCATCGGGGTCAAAGGGAAGGGGGATGGCAACAATTTCATCGTCATCTTCAACGTTTGATGGCTTTTCAGTTTGTGTTTGTTCGGTTTCAAGGGGAATGAGTTGGAAATCATGCGCGCCGTCACCTGTGAAATAAAGCCCACGAAAGGCAAGTCCATCCTGATAAGCGGTTGGCTTAAACAACGCATTTACATAAAAGGATAGTCCCTCTTTGAGTGACGCTAATTCGCCAGGAAATACGAATATACCATCATTTGCTTCTGATACACCTTTATGGGCAAAAATATCAAGGCGTAATTGATGGAGCTGGCTTGACAGGCTCTGAAAGGCTTCCTCTATCCATGTTTTTGTATAGGCAGTTGAAAGCGTGTATGGGCTAGACCAACCCAACATATTTTGTTGATTACGAACAGGTAGTTCCCCACAAAAACTCTTAAAACCAGGAAGGATATCTGTTTTTGTAATGACGATATAAACGGGAATACGAAGACCAAAGGATCGTTGGGCAGCTGTCAATTTGTTGCCGATATAATCGGCACGTTGGTGGATTTGCTCCAACGATAATTTATCTTTTCCATACAGTTCGGTTGCAGGAATCGTAAAGACAATACCATTAAGGGGGCGCGCAGCACGATAACGGGTGAGTAAAAGAACAAGGGATCGCCATCCTTTATCATTCGATTGAGCTGTATCCTTTTTAAGGATAAGATCGCCTCTTGGTTCCAAAAAGATGCCACAATTTAAAAACCACCAACGGCAGTCTGGGTTTGCTTTTCCTTTTGAAAAATCAGGCTTTCCAAGCGGGAGTGGCACCCCCCCAGAATCAAATAGGCTTGATTTTCCAGCATTCTCAGTGCCAATGACCAAAAACCAAGGGAGCTGATATTTATAATTATAGGTCTGCAATGTATGTTTGATAAAATCAAGTGCTCTTAAAAAAGAAAGACTAAGATCACCTATATTGACATAGCCTTTGCGGGATAAGAATTCAGTAAACCAACCACCCAAGGGTGGAATACGTTCGGCATTAGATGACGTATTATCATTCACATTATTTTTATTGTTTTCCAGGGGAGGATCTTGTTCGCGATTCGCACTCGTATTTGTCTTCTTATTGATAATAAAAACAATAAATAAAATAATTAGGGCAATTACAAGAATGCACATAAACAAAAGCCATAACGTTAACGGAATCGATTGAATCGTTTGACGAATGCTCGTTAACAAGGCGCGTAAGCTATCAAGAAAATTGATCGTCATGCAGATCCTATCGGGCGGGTGTGTTCAAAAATTAGGTTAAGGTCATGATGCATATCAGAAGAAATTCGGTACCACACAAGGTAAGATACAAAAATATAAATAAAGAATACACAACCGATACATATTCCCCACAATCTAAGGTCTGGTAAATCACGTCCAGGAAGTTCACTTAACGTATGTGCATAGCACTGCTCAAACATTGGGGTTTGTGAGTTTGTAAATAAGCGTGGTTGATAGTGACAAATCAGGGTGTACAATTGATTATGGTACCAGTGTAGACGCTCTGAATCATTAAAATCACGGTATTGCCCACGAAAACCAAGACTAAGTGCCATTAAATAGAGTTGCCCGAGTTCGTAACGTGCTGAATCACGTGATTCAAGTAAATCATCAATTTTTTTAAAGAATAATTCACCCGCAATTTGTGTTTGGAAAAAAATCCCTTCAAGGAGTGATAAGCGCCACTCCTTTGTCCCCATCCAGGCAAGATTGAGGAATATTTCATCAGCTAGAGCAACCATGATATATTGAGCATCCCGAAAGAGGTGTGCATTAATGCCGCCTGTTAGACGTGAATAAATAAGATTTTGTTCTTCAATAATGCTTCTTAATCGGTATTGAATTTCATCAACACGCTTTTTGTTTGTTTCGTCATACCCTTCATTGTCAATTCCTTGTACATCAACTTCACCATAGCGTAATGCTTTTTCCTTTTGCCGCAGCACATCATAGTAGAAGGATTGAAAGCATTGGAGCAAAGGACTTTGGCTGAGATTGGCGACGTGTGGAACGGTCATCGATTCGATCCTCTGTCAACGTATTCGGATTTTTTGGTATAAAAGATAACTTCTGTTGGTCTTCGTTCAGGCGTGTCTGATGGGTTGAAAATGTTTAGATTTTGATCAATGTCAATAAAATCAGGATCGACGGTGATTTCAAAGATAACCATACCACGCCCTGGCATAAGTTCGGATAAGGCTTCACCCTGAATGCGTGTGCGTTTAGCGCCTGTAATACGGCGGGTACGTGCTGTTTCAATCGCAAAATCACAGCAAATAATGGCATCCATCATCCATTCTTCTATGTTTGTTTCTGTCATACCTTTTGGTGTACGAAGACCCACGAGAAGTGTTTTGTGAACATGCTGTTTATGCAGACGCATATAAAATAAACGTTCGCGTTGCTGAAAGGCAAAAATCGCATAGGCTTGTTCAATGCTGTTTAGGTATTGATGTAGTAAGTCAAGAAGGGGTGCAAAGCTATTATTGATGTCATTATGATTATAAGCATGCAAGACAGGAGGGAGTTGCGATAAGCGAAGTGCTGCCAAGTGACCTACCACATCACACATTTTCTGAAAGAGGATATATGGATTAATAGCCGCTGTATTCACTAATGTTTCCAGTGAAGGGAGCGTTGTTATTAAGGGACGCAGCAACATTTCTGTTTCATGCATCATGGGGGATCCTATTTGATTTTGCCATTTTTCACTTAAATAAATGGCTTTTTCGCGGATGCGATGCGTAATTTCAGCGCACTGTTTCCATAAATGCATGTCATGCGTAACAAAAAAGCAAGGCGGCACGAAATGTGTGCGAACATAGGCTTCATCATATACAAGCTTTAAAATGGGAAAACCTATGCATAAATTAGGGGCTTTATCCCCTGTGCTAAGAATAAGCCGTGGGAATAAACGTGGAATAGTGACTACATTATCAGGGACGTTATCATCTTTGACGGGATCCCCTTCAATTGAATAAAAACGGGGGAAATCACCGACAACAGAAGATCGTTCGCGGCTACGCTCTGGCATGGATAGAAATATTGTGATTTCTTCACGGGGTGTTGATGGTTTGATGGCACGAATATCAAGCTCCAATGGTGGTGCATGCACCATATCGGATGTATAATTGACAATTAGACCATCAGGCATGACGGCCTCCAATTCTAAAATACGAATGATACCATCTGTTAGGAGAATTTGATCAACGTTAAGGACGTGCGCGCCCCAGTGATGGGATGATAGAAGGTTCAGTTGATGTGATAAAAGTTGATATTGACGAAATTCATATTGTTGAAAATGCTGTGGGGTTAGCATCATACCTTCGTGCCAATGAATGTGCGGTGTAATTGTAAGCCGACGTTGAATGGACATGCTAAACCTTTATTCAAAAAAATGTTAAATTTTTATTAATTATGCAGGTATATAATAATTAATTCAAGGCAGAAGGTTCATGATTGTTAAACGAAATTAAGAATTATTGTGTCATTTGAGGTAAGGGCTTGATGCTTGATCTAGCACTGAATATATGCAAATCTTTTTACATAACTTATTTTTTAAGGCTATGTGTGATGTTTATTGTTCGTTGCTTTGTCATTTCTTTTCTTGCCATGTTGTGTATAAGCAATTGCATAGCAACATCTATATTAACATCATCTATTACAAAATCGCATACAACGTTGCAGTTAAAAAGTTCTGTTGAGGAGATACAACCAAATTCAGAATTTTGGTTGCAAATAAATTGGTCTCTTGATCCTAATTGGTATATTTATGCACAGAATCCAGGTGATGGGGGGATGCCCCCTCAATTTGATTTTGAATTACCTGCAGGCCTTACGGTGGAAGAAATAGTATGGCCAAAAGCACGGGATTTATCAAAGCAAGGATTAATGATTTATGGGTATACGGACGCATGTCAGACATTTGTACGATTAAAAGCCTCATCTGATTATAAGATAAGCTCATTGCATGTCATAAGGCTTGGTGTTCGTTGGGGTGTGTGTCATGACCAATGTATTGTTGAAAATGCAACACTTGGACTTCGTTTACCAACAAAAGCTGTGTTCGATGCATCTCTTTTAAAACAGGTGCCAAAAAATGAGCCACAAAATCCTGCAGCTAACATGTGTAGCCATGAATATGCGTGCAAAAGTCACGTTTTGATGCTGTTAGTTTTTGCATTGATGGGTGGAATTCTTTTAAATTTGATGCCCTGTGTACTGCCCGTTTTGTCTTTAAAGTTGCTTGATTTTGCCAAAATGCGTGATCAAGAAAGCGGAGGAATTGAGGTTCGGAAACATATTTTTGCTTATACAGCGGGCGTCCTCATAACCTTTCAGATTCTTAATATGGGTTTAGTGGGATTGCGTTTATTAGGGCATCACGTTGGATGGGGATTTCAGTTACAGTCACCTATTTTTATTGTATGTTTGGCATGTTTGTTTCTCGTGCTTACGCTGAATTTATTTGGTGTTTTTGAAATTGGTTTACGAATGAGCTCATTGGCAAATGCCTATGATGGACGTTCTGACGTTGTGCGTAAGCTAACACATATTTCCTGTACGCATAGTTTTTTAAAGGGGATGTTAGCATGTGTTGTGGCAACGCCTTGTTCAGCACCCTTTATGGGAACAGCGATCGCTGCATCTTTATCGCAGCCATTTTGGATGAATACATTGATTTTTCTGGGGTTGGGTATTGGATTATCATTGCCATTTTTAAGTTTGTTGATTTGGCCAAGGGTCATTCAGCGTCTGCCAAAGCCAGGGGCGTGGATGCTAACGCTTAAGCAATTTATGGGTTTTTTGATGATGGGGTCGACCCTTTGGATGCTATGGATTTTAAATGCACGTTTTGCTGATTCATTGCCTTGGATTTTAGTTGGCCTTTGGCTCGTTAGTCTTGGTTTATGGGTGTATGGTAAATTATGTACGCCTTATCACTCATTTAAACAGCATGTAATTGGATTGATTTTGTGTGTGCTGTGTTGTGTGGCGGCATTTGATACGTTTTATTGGGCGCTTAGTGATACAAATGAAGGTGATAATTTGGTTGTATGGCAGCGCTATACAGCAGAAGCTGTTGAAAAAGCACGTGCTGAAAAACGCCCTGTTCTTATTAATTTTACTGCGCGTTGGTGTGTGACCTGTCAAACGAATAAGAAGTTTGTTCTTGAATCAAAAAGTGTGCGTGATCGGATGAAGGCTTTAAATGTTGCCTTGTTTGAGGCGGATTGGACGCACCATGATGCGACTATTACAAAGAAGCTAGAATCGTTTGGGCAAAATAGTATTCCATTGATTGCGTATTACCCAGTGGGACAAAAATCCCCCATTTTATTGCCTGCTTTGCTGACAGAAGATCGTCTGTTAGGGGTATTTTCGCCTTAGTTTTGCAGCAGGTATATAACTCTTGATTGTTCATAATCAATGGTTAATGGTCTTTATGTTCGTATTCATAGTAGTAATAATGAGCGCCTACACATACGCACAATGAAAACAAAGGAATAAGAGATAAGAATTTTCCAACGTTAAGTGACGTTAAGAAAAAGGGGATTAAGAAATAAAGCCCAATCGTACGAAGGTCACCGCCAGCCCGTATGCGTTTATCTGGAAATTTTTGTTTCCATGCGCTAATCCAATAAAGATGAATTGTATTACCAATGAACCCTAGTACAGTGGCTAAAACTAAATTTGTGAAAAAAATGAGGGTAATTGTTTTCTCATTCAGCGTTTCGATCGATTGACCTTGTAAGATATATTCCATGAGAAGGCGCACCAAAATTTGGTGTATAAATGAAAATAGATAGAGGCGTCTGTAAATCATCCAGACACTGCCAAGCCCAAAAATACTAAGGATGAATATCGACCAATTCCACGTAAAGAGTTCATTATTTTGCCAACGCGCATAAAGATCTTTGTAATATTGAATACGTAACGGAGGCAAAGGCATATCAAGACGTGCACCATAAATGAGGTATAAAAATGTGCGTTCGCAAAAGGGAAGATGCATTAAATTGCTTCCTTTAAGGGGGTTCGATTGAGATAAGGTTTAAG
Organism: Alphaproteobacteria bacterium; assembly: GCA_947490395.1. Classification (GTDB taxonomy): domain Bacteria; phylum Pseudomonadota; class Alphaproteobacteria; order Paracaedibacterales; family CAIOTO01; genus CAIOTO01. Next base: position 7,720 of record CANLGW010000037.1, on the reverse strand, counting down.
ATAACGCCCTGTATAGCTTTTGTCGACTTTAATAATGCTTTCAGGTGTGCCGACCGCAATAATTTGTCCTCCGCCAGAGCCACCTTCAGGGCCTATATCAATAATCCAATCGGCGGTTTTAATGACTTCGAGGTTGTGTTCAATAATTAAAACCGTATTCCCCTGATCAACAAGTGTGTGTAATACCTCTAATAATTTACGAATATCGTCAAAGTGCAACCCAGTTGTTGGTTCATCTAATATGTAAAGAGTGCGTCCTGTGGCACGCCGTGAAAGTTCTTTTGCGAGCTTGACACGTTGTGCCTCTCCACCCGATAGGGTTGTGGCCGATTGTCCAACATGAATATAACCAAGACCAACTTGCTGTAAGCATTTTAATTTTTCGCGTACCTGCGAATGGGCGTCAAAGAAAATAACGGCTTCATCAACGGTCATTTCTAAAATATCAGCGATGCTTTTATTTTTGTAATGGATTTCCAGTGTTTCGCGATTATAGCGTTTGCCGTGGCATTGGTCACATTTGACATAAACATCAGGCAAAAAGTGCATTTCGATTTTGATAACGCCATCACCTTGGCAGGCTTCACAGCGCCCCCCTTTGACGTTGAATGAAAAACGTCCCGCAGCATATCCACGGATTTTTGATTCAGGCAACCCTGCGAACCATTCACGAATGGGGGTGAAACACCCAATATAAGTTGCCGGGTTTGATCGTGGTGTGCGTCCAATCGGGGATTGGTCAATATCGATGATTTTATCGATAAACTCCACACCATCGAGACGATCATGAGCGCCAGGAAGATCGCGTGTATTCGATAGTGTTTTTGACAAGGCTTTATAAAGTGTTTCAATGATGAGTGTTGATTTTCCACCACCTGAAACACCTGTGACACAGGTGAACGTGCCAAGGGGAATCGTCACATCAACATTTCTAAGATTATTTTCACGTGCACCATACAGACTAAGGGACTTTCCTGGATGCCCTAATCGCCGTGTGGCAGGAATTGGGATATATTTGATGCCACGTAAATATTGTCCTGTAATACTGGCAGGGTTATGCGTGACTTCGTCTGGTGTGCCCTGTGCAATAATTTGTCCGCCACCAGCGCCTGCTTCAGGACCCATATCAATTACATAATCGGCGGCACGAATGGCATCTTCATCGTGTTCAACTACCACGACCGAATTTCCAATATCACGAAGGTGTTTAAGGGTGTCTAGTAAACGATCATTGTCACGTTGGTGCAGACCAATCGATGGTTCATCAAGAACATACAAAACACCTGTTAGGCTGGATCCTACTTGGGAGGCGAGTCGAATACGTTGGCTTTCTCCGCCCGATAAAGTACCTGCACTTCGTGAAAGTGTTAGATAGTCTAAGCCAACATTAAGTAGGAATTTCAAACGATTATGTATTTCTTTTAAGATACGTGCCGCAATTTCTGTTTGCTTTTTTGATAAGGTGAGCTCATCAAACCATGTGTAGGCTTCATTAATGGAAAAATGACATACTTCTGAGATATTCTTAGTGTTAATTTTAACGCATAAGGCCTCCGCACGAAGACGCTGCCCATTACAGCTGTGACAGGCGTGATCGTTTTGAAAGCGGCTGAGCATATCGCGTACCCATTCACTTTCTGTATCTTGCCAGCGTCGTTTAAGATTAGGAATAACTCCTTCGAAGGCTTTGTTACTATTATAACTACGGTTGCCATCGTGATAAGTGATGGGGATTGCCTCGTTGCTTGAGCCATGGAGCAAAACATGCTGCACATTTTCGGGTAATTCAGCAAAAGGCGTTGTTGTTTTGACACCATAGTGCGTGGCAACGGAATCAAGGATTTGCATGTAATATTCACGCGTTGCTGTTATGCGTTTGCCGCCTGTGTTTTCCTCTGCCCATGGGGCTATGGCGCCTTGCTTTAAACTAAGTCCACGATTTGGGACGATTAAATTAGGGTCAAAAACGACTTCGATGCCAAGGCCATCGCAGGTTGGACAGGCACCTTGGGGACTATTGAAGGAGAAAAGCCTTGGTTCAATTTCTTCAAGGGTAAATCCTGATTCGGGGCATGAGAATTTTGATGAAAAGATAATTGTGTTGCCTGTATCGGCGTCTTCAACGGCGGCTAAGCTGCTACTTAACGAAAGTGCTGTTTCAAAAGAATCGGCAAGGCGTGTCATGAATTCACGGTATGTTTCTGATTCAGCTTCTGGAATGATAAAGCGATCAACAACAACGGAAATGTCATGTTTAATGTTTTTTTTAAGTTCAGGTATTTCATTAAGGTTGTAGATTTGTCCATCGATTTTGACGCGCTGAAACCCTTTTTTCAAAAGGTCTAGCAGTTCTTTTTTGTATTCCCCTTTGCGTCCACGCACAATAGGGGCAAGGAGGAGTAACCGTGTTCTTGGAGTTATTTCCAGTACACGATCCACCATTTGTGAGACGGTTTGTGCTTCAATCGGAAGACCTGTTGCAGGTGAGTGAGGAACGCCAACGCGCGCATAAAGGAGACGCATATAATCATAGAGTTCTGTCACTGTACCAACGGTGGAACGTGGATTTTTAGATGTCGTTTTTTGTTCAATTGAAATGGCAGGGCTGAGTCCATCAATCGAATCAACGTCGGGCTTTTCCATGAGTTGTAAAAACTGACGGGCGTAGGTTGATAGGCTTTCAACATAACGGCGTTGTCCCTCCGCATAAAGCGTGTCAAAAGCAAGGGATGATTTTCCCGACCCTGAGAGACCCGTTATTACGACCAACTGATCACGTGGAATATCTACATTAATGTTTTTTAAATTGTGTTCCCGTGCACCGCGTATTTGAATCGTTTTCATTTCTTATTTCTTATTAAGCCTATATGTTTAGAGATAAACATTTTAAGCAGAATGCGCAAGGGCGAGATGGAAAAATAGGATGTATATTAGTTAAGGTAATGTTTCTTTATTTTGTATTTGAAGATAAAAAATGTTATAGTGCATCCGATACGCGTTAAGAAAGTATGTTAAAATGTTGCATTTGTGTTGGTTTATGGGGATTTGTTTATTTACGGTGCTATGCCATAGTAGTGCAATTTATGATGAGCAACAGAGAGACGAGAAAAGGCATTCTTTGCATACAGATGTTGAGGTTCTTTCTTCTGATTCTGGTTCTGGCGACGAGAAATTAAAAGGGAAAAGAAAAGTTCGTGGTTCAGCTATGCCAGGTAACTCTGCACGAGGTGGAGGAATAACAGGCGAGCAAATTGATGATCCTTATAGAAACAAATGCCATTGAGCGTTTAATAGAGATTTATGAAGGTATATCCATGCCAGTAAAAAGAACAATGTTGGTGTCACGTGAAAGCTTTGATTCCGTAGATGACCCATTGTTTTGGCGATCTGATGTCACAGCAGAAGATTTGCGGATAGCACGGCTCTTTTTTTCCCCCATCGTTATATTTCAGACCATTACGGACGCTCTTTTGAGCGATTAAATGAAGCGGCTCAATTATGTGTTTTGATTGCAGCAAAGCATGGTTATCAAATCTCACGAGAGATAATAGCAAATATATTTCCGTTTCAACCAAATGAAAAAGAAATAGCGAATAAGCTTCGCCTAAAAATCACATCGTTGCCTTTGCATGATAAAATTAATTTTATTTTAAATATCCCTTTTTCAATGAACAATGAAGAAAATTTGGTAATTTTTAGGACTGATGAAGGACGTGAAATCCTAGAACAATTTGCTGAATCATCTGCGGAAATTAATTCTCTTGTCGCGTTTAATGCCGCTTACGCATGTCTGTTGCTTGGAAAGAAGAATCATGCGTTAAAGCTTTTTTTAAAAGCAGGGGAAAAAGGTATACGGCGTGGTTTTATTGAAGCGGCAAATTTATTTGTAAATGGCAAAATGGAGGTTCTTCATTTATTACCCGAAACCTTAGTTAAACCTGAAAGAATTGATACATTAAAAGAACTTTTAAAGATGGCAGGTGATGATGGAAGGTGGTATTTAGCCGATTGCTACCGTAATCACTGGTTGAAAGAACCATCTGAAAGGGCATATTATGATGAATATTACGCGATCATTAGCGGTGGAAGTCAGGTTGCATCCTATCATTATGAATATGCCCTTCTTCATATAAATTGGGCTGAACGGTTAGAGGATAGTGATAAGGATAAAATCAGTTTTTGATAGCCTTGGATTCATTGTCCAATACGATGATATTAGGACGATTAGAGGCGTTGCCTGATATGCAAAGAGTTTTAGTAATTATTAGCGAGTTAATAAAAAAGCATCCTTCTTTTGAAAGCCTTATTAATTTGGAGGAGATTGAAGCGGAAATGCTCTCATTTAAAGAAAAATATGACAGACAAATTAAAGTGAGCCAACCTTTTAAACGTCGTATATTGAATACGTTGATGGCAAAATAATGTATGTTGTGTAAGGTAATCATTCTTTTTATTGGATTATTCATATGGGATGTAAGCTTTGCAAGTGTTGCATTGAAGCAGGCAGGCAAAATACCAGATAGTATCTTTCTAAGTAAACGAGCAAGAACAGATTCTGATGCTCTCTCCATCGATTTGAGCGTTGATTATGGTGTAACCATTGGCTTTGCTAATGTTGGGCAGGGGAATGGTCTTTTCTTAATAAGTCATTTCGATGGTATGATGTTTATTATTGATGCTGGTTATTCGGCTTTTCCTGCAGACGTGAGTGACGCGGTTCCTTTGGTTACGCGTTTTGTGGCATTAATGAAAGACAGTTGCTGAATTCTGCTAACGGTGCTGATTTTGCTTCAATGAATGTGATTGTCACGCATCCCGATAAAGATCATATCAATTTGCTTAATATGATGGGGAGGGTTGATTTTCTCTCATTTCAGACAAAGATTCGGGCTATTTATTTGGGTGGAAACCTTTTGCAATATAGAAGTGCTGAAGCGATTGCTTTTTTGCGTTATATAATTTCATTAAAAAGGGATCAATCGCATATTGATGTTATTTCGTTGTTCCATCTGATTCCTCAGCATTCTGTTACGAAAACGTTGAAAAAATATATTGATCACTTAGGGCATGCTGATTTTTTAGAATTTAAAGAAGCTTTAAATGAATCAAGTTTGCCTTATATAATGCATCTTGCTATTCCTGAATTTATCCCACCCGACCAAACTATAGACCCAAGAAATCGTTTTGAGTTTTTATGTATTAATGCTTATCACGATCCGCAGACATTACATATATGCCAAAATACCCATACATTTGCAGAATGTCTAAATAGAATTGAGTATGATAATAAAATTGGTAAATCAGTTGGTTTGCTTAGTGATGAAGCTGTTAATGGTAATAGTGCTATTGTTCGTTTATCACTCCAAGGTGTTAATTTTATTTTTACAGGTGATGCAACAGGAAAAACAACAAGGCGAATTATTAGGGAAGAGACAGATTTGCGTGAATTACAAACGCGTCTCCTCTTAGCGAGCCATCATGGTGCTGAGGAGCATCACACAAATTCAGCTGATTGGGCATTAGTTGTAAATCCTGAAGTTGTTGTATTTAGTGCAGGTTTTCATAACGGCTATGATCACCCACGTTTTCAGTCTATTTATAATTATTTAATGCTTCCCAATCTTGGCTTAAGCAATGAACACCCGATCATGTTCCATAATATCTTTGGTAATCAGGAACGTGCTCAGCATGTGTTAGGAAATTTTAGGCGTAATTCACTAGGGTTGGATATACGTGCTGGAATTTTAACGGATCTTACGCTTCATACATTTGATGATCATCGCCTGCAAAACGATGTGAATGGGAATTGGGTGTGTGTAAATACACAAAAGGCTCTTTTTACAACATCCTGTGTGCCAGCAAATGGGGCAGGGCTTATTTTTAAGATCAATCAAAATGGAACCATTCGAACCCAACCTTTTTCTTAAGAATTATTTTGTAGGTCATATACCTAATGAACATGAAGATACCTATTTTCCGTCATGGCGAATCTGCGAAGCAGATGTGACTCTCCAGTGTCTGTTTTCCATGATCGTCACACTACGCTCGCTATGACGACGACGTTGGTAAAAACAAGTGTTTTTGTATGGTGTTATATTTGGAATGATAAATCTGTTTTAATCACTTTTTAAGTCGATAAAAAAGCCTAGGCCTTTTTAACACATGGATTTTTTAATGACGTGCTTGATCATTAGTTTTAGAAAATGATCAACTGAGAATTTCATGAAAACCACTTATTCAAAACGAAAATTCTATAAAGAAAATTCGTTAGACACTACCCTTGAACGACTCACCCTCTATGCCCGTTTGAAGGAGGCATTATTAATTGAGTTACAACGCCGAAAAGACGAAGAGGCGCGCTATGATTGGTTATCGAATGCCCGTCCTGAGCAAGTATTGCCTGCTGGTGGTGACTGGCAAACATGGCTTATTTTAGCAGGGCGTGGCTTTGGTAAAACGCGAACAGGGGCTGAAACTATCCGTCATCTTATCGAAACAAATCAGGCGCGACACATTGGGTTGATTGGGCAAAGCTTGGTTGAGGCTGCTTCTGTCATGGTGCATGGGGAAAGTGGTTTATTAGCTGTTTTTCCACCTCATGAACGACCCATATTTAAACCCAGTCAGCAAAAGATATATTTCAAAAATGGCGCAGTTGCCACGTTGTTTGGAGGAAATACTCCTGAACGACTTCGCGGTCCGCAGTTTGATTTAGTCTGGATCGATGAATTTGCAAAATTTAAGAATCCTGATGATTTGTATGACCAGGTAATGATGGGGCTTCGGCTGGGGGATCAACCCAGATGTATTATTACGACAACGCCGCGTCCTGTGCCGCTGATTGAAAAATTGATGAAGGATCCTAAAACTTATCTAACACGCGGCAGTACATTTGATAATGCAGCTAATTTAGCGCCATCCTATTTAGCGCAAATGAAGGCGACTTATGCAGCAACACGTCTTGGTGCGCAGGAACTCTATGCGGAGGTTTTGACGGAACGTGAAGGAGCGCTTTGGAATCGATCTCTCATTCGGTACCAAACACCAGTGGATGAGAATTGGCGTCGGATTGTAATTGCCATTGATCCAGCTACAACACACCATGATCAAAGTGATGAAACGGGGATTATGGTGGTTGGTTTGCATGATGATGGATTCGTTTATGTATTGGAGGATTTGAGCGGTCGCCTACCGCCAACAGAATGGGGGACACGTGTGACGGAGGCCTATTGGCGTTACAAAGCGGATCGTGTTGTGGCAGAGGTGAATAAAGGCGGTGATTTGGTGGAACGGATCGTAAAAAGTATTGATCCACATGTGTCGTATAAGGCCGTTCGAGCAACACGCGGTAAGGTTGTGCGGGCGGAACCTGTGGCGTCTTTGTATGAGCAAGGAAAGGTTTTTCATAGTCGTCCGCTGACACTGCTTGAGCAGCAAATTTGTGATTATATTCCGAATCGCACATCGAAATCTCCTGATCGGATGGATGCGCTGGTTTGGGCAATTACGGATTTAATGTTAGCACGTGAAGCTTCTGCCGAGCCAAAAGTATGGGGTATTTAATTTGAAGTTAACGCAGTGCTCAAGTTTTTTAATCAAGTAGCAGTTCCAATGCCAGAGGTTTTTCAGGATTTACGATTGTGTTAAACATAAAACAAACCGTATGAGCTAATATTTTTCGTCCAACCTTTGCTGATAAGTGCCATAAATCTTTGGCTTT
>CANLGW010000036.1 GCA_947490395.1 Alphaproteobacteria bacterium | reverse complement strand
TTTTTCACCTGTCTGGATGTTATGGTCAATGATATTTTCCCGCAAATTAAGAGATTCATGTATCCCTGTTTTACAAGAATTTTAGACCCAATTCATGTCTCATTTTTAATTGTCACTGAGTGTCAAAGTAATTGTCGTTACACACGGGGATCAACGGGCACTGTTCGCACAACACCTGGTTGCATTTGTACATCATACGCAGCTGGCACCCCATAACGGCCTGGCTTTATGTGTACTCGATCAGGACGAATAGCCGACAACATCACAGGCTTTACCCTCACCATTCAAAATAGCCTCAATATATGTGTTGCCCGATAACAACAAATAGCTAACAACCTCCTCTATAAAGGAAGAGCCCGCTTGAAGTGGGCTTGGGGCATTGAGTAACGCTAGAATCGGATGCGATTCGATTTCGTGTTCTTCCATTGTGAGGCGCCTCCTCGCATTTTCTCTCTGACCTCGTTTTCCATTCCCACTATATCCATGATCTTGTTGATACAATAAAAACGGTACCGATGACAAACCACGTGAAATCAAATTAATACAACGGTAAGCAATTACATTTTGTCGGTAACCTTCCTCTGCTAACCGATCAAAACGATTATCAGGCACATAAGCTGTATTATTCACCAAAATGCCTGCATACGGATCCAGTGAAGCAATTCTTGTATTGCGTGAACGAGCATGCAAATGCTTATGCATAAAGTCATTAATGCGTTTCATAAGGTAATTCTCCTTTAAATGATTGATGGTAGGCACATAATATACCCAATGAACATGAATCCTGTCATGACGAACCTGCGAAGTAGATATGGTCATCCAGAAAAACAGACATTTTCATAGTAACAGCCACTGAATCACCACATCGACTAAAGCCTCCTTATGATGACGGTGGGTAAAATATGATTATTTTTTTGCTAAATGATATGAAATGAGACCTTTGCATGACTTAAATTTTTAGAGGGAGTTTTAGAAAAATCGAAACAAAGCACCGCAGCATACTTAATGTATTTGAGGAGCGCATGTAAGATTTGACGAGAAAATCACCTAAAAAGGTAGTCATACAAAGGTCTCAAATGGGTATAGACGCAAAAAAAGCAGTCTAAAACAGACTGCTTTTTTCTTTAATAAATTTTAAACACAATAATATGTATTATATATTAAGATTGCTACTTTTTTTTGTTTTTGTCAATAACTAAAAAAGCCCAACTGAATTTTTTTTAAATAACCTCAGAAGTCGCAAAAATACTCAATCTTTAACCCCTTTAAAATAGGAAATATTTTTAAACATACATTTCAACTCAGCTTAACGAATAAAGTATTTTCCTCAATATATACTGCTTAATTGGCGCATAACTTTTTCGGTGATGAGGCGTCACACCCAAACGATCCAAGGCATCACGGTGCATCTTCGTGCCGTACCCCGCATTTTGACCCCAACCATAAGCAGGGTATTCATCATGCAATTTATCCATCAAGCGATCACGGGTAACCTTTGCAATAATTGATGCGGTCGCAATGGACAATGATAATTGATCACCCTGCTTAATCATGTGTGTTGGATAAGATAATTTAGGATTCCGGATGCCATCAATCAACAATGACGCTGGTGTTTGATTCAACGTTTCAACCGCACGCCTAAAAGCCAGTGGCAATGCTCCACGTAGCAACAACTCATCCAATTCCGCTACGCTGACAATACCAACGCCAACAGAAATATGACTATTCGTTATAATACGATCAAAAAGATCCTCACGTTTCACCCGTGTTAGTTTTTTTGAATCATTAACATCCTCGATAAAATCAGGGATTACATTCGGCAAAATAACGGCAGCGGCCACCAAAACACCTGCCCAAGGCCCACATCCTGCTTCATCAAGTCCTGCAACGGGTGCCGTCATTGCAGATTCGAAATACAGATCAGGACGCTTTTTCATTTACTGGTTTTTTTTACCCAATGACCTTTTAGTTGACGGTTCATTATGAAATGAATCAGAATCTGTCTGCTTATTTTCCAACACTTGCCTTTCACGCAAAGCTTTTTCTGTCAAATCTGCCGTTTTGATTTCATGGTGATCCATTATATAACTCGAATCGATCGCCTCCGTATTCTTACGACGCAAAAGACCTCCGAAAAAACGTTTAAAAAACGTATGACCTTGAACCACACAGTCACTCTGGCATCCAATAGAAAAAGAATCCGCCTCAATAAAACGCTGTATAGATTGCATAAACATCAACCAAAGCGGACTAATCGCTAAAGAAAGGACTGTTATACTCACAATTAACTTTTGTCCATAATTTGATATAATCGAAACCTCAATTGCGACAGTTGCCAACAAAAAGGCAAACTCACCAAGCTGTGAAATAAGTGCACTTATCCCAAAAGCCTGTGACCAGCTTAAGGATAAGCATCTTAAAATAATGATATTTAATAAAGTTTTACCTACGGTAATAATCACCAATAAGCCCAAAACCACCTGCAAATCATGCAAAATAAATTCAATATCAAACAGCAAGCCAATCGATAGGAAAAAGAACATAATCAAAATACTTTGAATTGGTTTTGTCGTTTCCGTCAAAATCAATCGCTCATGCGTGTTTCCCAAAATCAACCCTGCTAAAAAGGCACCATATGGTTCCGACAATCCAAACCATCCCGCAATTGCAGCTGCAATAAAACAAAACGCAAGACTGGCAAGCGCTGTTAGCTCTTTCTCACCCGCAATAATTTTTGTAAGCGGAATACGGACACGTTGCCTACGGCTCAAATACGTAATGATCGCAATAATCAAACCAATTGAAAAAACAAGCTTTATAAAAATTTCAAAACTAAACCACGATTGCCCAAAATTTCGTATAATCAAAATCATCGGGGCAATTGCCAGGTCTTGCGCAATCAAAATGCCAATAATCAATTGCCCCATATCTGATTTCATCTCACCTGTGCTCTCCATCATCTTTACAACAACCGCCGTTGATGAAAGTGATGCTACAAACCCAAGCACCATTGAAAGAGGCAAAGACCATCCAAGAAAAAAAGACAAACTAAGGGTAATGACTGTGCACATTAAAATCTGAAAAAGACTACATAACGTTGCTGTTACCCAAACCTTTTTAAAGCTCCTCAGATTAAGTTCCATCCCCACAACAAAGAGAAGCAACAACACGCCAAGTTGCGCCAAAAATTCAACAGGATCACGGTTGGCAATTAAAGCAAACCCAGAAGGTCCCAAGAACACACCCGTTAAAATATAACCTAAAATCGGCGGCTGCTTTAAACGCGATAAGACAAGCCCTCCTGCAAGCGCAGCGGCAACAATAATCGCAATTTGTGTAAGACTAATAGATCCATGCATAATACAATCACCTTAGCATAGAGAATACTTCATTCCAAAGATAAATATAGCCAAAATGTATAGTTTTTACGTGTATAGGGTCGCTTTTATTTTTTATTAGCATCGAGTCCTTTGCATGACTTGAATTTTTTAGTAAGAGTTTTAGGAAAATCACAGCAGAGCATTACAAAATACCTCATGTGCCTGAGGATCCACGTGTAAAATTTGGTGAAAAAATCATCTAAAATGACGGTCATACAAAGCAAAAGCCTCACACTGTCTTTTTTTTCATAAGCATCAACATCTTGCTCACCCAAACAAATATCTACCAAATTAAAACAGATTAAACGAAAATTTGTTTAATCTGTTTTAAAATTATAAAATATTTTTTGCTTTACGTGTTGACTTTTGTATATAAAAACCTTACATAATAGATAGTGAGTTTATAATAGCTTTTTTGTACACACCTCTCTTTCCTGGTTATTGCCAACTATTTTGATGTGTTTGTCTGAAGGAGCAAATTTGAAGACTCCCCATAACGTAAGCATCCGCTTAACGTTGTGTGATTTAATATTAACACTATGAATAGGATTTTCTATAATGGCAACCGGAACAGTAAAGTGGTTTAATTCAACAAAAGGTTATGGGTTTATTATGCCTGATGACAAAAGCAGCGATGTATTTGTGCACATCACCGCGTTGGAACGTGCTGGACTTCAATCACTCAATGATGGTCAAAAACTTAGCTATGAACTCGCTTCTAATAAAGGCAAAGTTTCTGCTGTTAACTTGAAATTGATGGATTAATCAATTAATTTCAATAAACTGTTCTGCTTGATTGTAATTATTTATTTTAAGTTTTTACGTCAGGCAGTCTATGTCTTAAACACAAAGACATTAAAAAAATAAGGCGGCATTTCATTTAGTATGCCAGTTTAAAAATTGTTGAATGCTATATGCTCATAAATTTAGTCATAGACTCTTTCCATGATAACGAGAGCAACGACTGAGCCCAACGGGCAGCGCGGTATCAATCTTTTGTGAAATTGGTAGTTAGGCCATCTTTCGTTTTGAATCTTTTATATTATTTTGTTTTTAAAAGCAGTAATTGTTATTTGAAAAACTAACATCAAATACGCATATATATTAGCACGGCATTGGTAATACCAATTACGTGACAGCATATTTCTGCCTATAAACATTGAAGCATGACATGCCTTTGGCATGTGACATCATATTTTTAAGATTCTACTTTCATCCCTTACATCGGAAAAAACAATATGACAACATTTAAAGAATTTGGTTTACCAGAAGCAATTATACAAGCACTGGAACGCCTCAACATCACAACACCAACACCTATCCAAGCCGAGGCAATTCCTCTCGCCATTGAAGGGCATGATGTTCTAGGAACAGCCCAAACTGGTACAGGAAAAACGCTAGCATACATTGCTCCTTTGTGCATGAATCTTTTGGCATCACCGAATAATTCTGCCCTTGTTATGACACCAACACGTGAACTTGCCATACAAGTACGGGACATGATTGAAAAGATTTTATCTCGTAAACCGCAATTTGAAAATGCACTCCTTATTGGTGGTGATCCAATGATCAAGCAATTAGGGCAACTTCGTCGTAAACCACAGCTTATTATCGGTACACCTGGTCGTATCAATGATCACCTTAATCGTGGTTCACTTAACCTCAATAATACGCAATTTCTCGTCCTTGACGAAGTTGATCGTATGCTTGATATGGGTTTCAGTGAACAATTGGAAACAATTATTGAAGTTATGCACGAAAAGCGTCAAACATTAATGTTCTCAGCAACAATGCCAGACAACATTGTACGTCTTTCAAAACGTTATCTTCGTGATCCAAAACGTATTATAGTTGGTTCGACAACAACACCAATTGCCCACATTAAACAAGATGTGATTCACACATCCCATTCTGAAAAATTTGCACATTTATTACGTGAATTAAATGAACGTGAAGGTTCTGTTATCGTCTTCGTTAAAACAAAAATGAGCTGCGAAGATTTAAAAGAACGCTTATGTGACGAGCACCATTCAGCAGATGCAATCCATGGTGACTTACATCAACGCAAACGTGAACGTGTTGTTAAATCATTCCGTGCTAATAAAAGCCGTATTATGGTTGCAACAGACATCGCAGCCCGCGGCCTTGATGTGCCTCACATTCGTCACGTAATTAACTATGACTTACCACAATGCCCAGAAGATTACATTCACCGTATTGGTCGTACGGGTCGTGCAGGTGCCGAGGGTTCTGCCCTTTGTTTGTTAGCACCAGACGATCGTCATAAATGGCGCGCGATTAACCAATTAATGAATCCTGGTGCACCTATTGATTTCCCTAAAGGAGCACGATCCGAACGAGGCTCATCCGATCGCAAACGAAGTGGTGGCGGCTTTGGCGGTGGTGGACGCTCCGGTGGCTTTGGCGGTGGTGGACGCTCTAGTGGCTTTGGTGGTGGTGGACGCTCTAGTGGCTTTGGTGGAAAGCCAAGTAATTTTGGCGGTGGACGCCCTGGTGGCTTTGGTGGAAAACCAAGTGAATTTGGTGAACGTTCACGTAAACCAGTTCGATCCGAAGGTTCTGACTCTTTTGCTAATCCAGGAGAAGGAAGACGTGAAGGCGGTCGATCAGAAGACAATCGTTTCGAAGGTGCACGTCGCCCTGAAGGCAACCGATCTGAAGGCGGCTATCGTGGCAACCCAGGCGAAGGTAGACGCGAAGGCAGTCGATCTGAAGGTAACCGTTACGAAGGTAATAAGCCAGAAGGCGCTCGTCGTCCTGAGGGTAATCGCTTCGAAGGTGCACGTCGCCCTGAAGGCAACCGATCTGAAGGCGGCTATCGTGGCAACCCAGGCGAAAGTAGACGCGAAGGCAGTCGATCTGAAGGTAACCGTTTCGACAGTAATAAGCCAGAAGGCACTCGTCGTCCTGAAGGTGGCGCTAAAACTGCTTTTAAACCAAAGGCAAAACCATCCTTTGATAAAAAACTAATGACTAACAAACGCTCTGGCGCTTAATTATTATAAACGTATATTCATTATCCTCGGACAAAATCCGAGGATAATATTCCATCCAAACAAATATAGTGGTTCAAAGATATTTTATAATTAAATGGTTATCTATAGTCTATACACGGATAGCACGCGCAAGCACCAAGATATCGACACGTATCGCCCCAGCATTCTTTAACACGATCGTACACTCATTAAGCGTTGCGCCAGTTGTCATAACATCATCAATCAATAACAAACGTTTCCCATTCACACATGATGCCTGCGCTATAAAGGCATGCTGAATATTTTTTTGTCGATCATCAGGTGACTGGTGCCCCTGCGATACTGTATGTCGTATGCGTTTTAATGCCTTCTTTAAAATAGGTAATGATAATCCCATATGCTGTGCTAACAACATCGCCTGATTAAACCCACGCCTAATAAAACGAAGCGGATGCAATGGAACAACTACAATAGCATCCCAGTTATCTTGATCCTGCCGATCACGTAATACGCTAAGGGCAACATTATACATCCACGGTGCAAACAAACGTGCGTACCCCGCTTGACCTGCATGTTTAAATCGAGTAATCATTTTTTTGCTTACTTCATTATAGACAAGAACAGCACGAACTGAATCAAAGGCAAACGCTTTATTAAAACACGATTGACACGCATCCCCATCAAAAGCTAATGGCGCCCCACACGTTAAACAATATGGTTTTGTGATAAATGATAGTTGATGCCAACACGCCCCACACACCGATGGCTTTGACAAAGATACAAAGGTACACGCTGTATCGTCATGTTGTGTAAACTCTCCACACATCAAACAACGGTGTGGTAAAACAAAGTTTAACAAAACCGATAAAAATTTCTTAATGAAATGAACAACCACCTTTATTAACTCATTTCACTATCAGCTTTTTGTGTGTGATACACAACCTTCGCCTCATATTCCAGCAATGCTTCCTTTAATGGCAATCCCCATCGAAACCCCCCAAGGTTTCCATTCTTTGCAAGCACACGATGACATGGGATAAATGCTCCTATACGATTCGCCCCAATGGCTGATCCGACGGCACGAACAGCCCGTGGATTATGAATACGCTCAGCCACCCCTGTATAGGTGGTGGTTGTGCCAAAAGGGATATCAATCAACGCCTTCCACACAGCAATCTGAAAAGGGGTTCCGTAAACAACAACTGTATCAGGCAAATCATTAATATGTTTTACATTATCATTAGGCGATAGATTCCATTCCCGCCATGACTTACCTGAAATATCTGTTGGGGCAAAATGACAAATCGAATGATCATCAACATAACGTGCCCTCCAAATCCCAAATGGCGTCTCGACATAAGAAAAAGATGCAGGCAAGGCATCATCATAGGCTAAATGAGAATCCGCCTGTTTAGCAGAAAGCATATTGGATACACCCTCGTTCCACACAAATGTAAACTTTTTATCGAAAAACATTGCTATACCCCCCTAAGAACGTTATATTTACACATAAATACCCCACATCAGGGGTAATCGGAACGTAGCGCAGCCTGGTAGCGCACTATTCTGGGGGGATAGGGGTCGTGGGTTCGAATCCCGCCGTTCCGACCATCATACCCCATCTTAATCGTCGACAATCTTTCCTGATACATCATCTTCATGAATCATAGTTTTGCGTTCATGTTCCTTAAACTTCACAAAAGCAAATGGTATCAAAGCAATATACCCAACACCAAGCAAGGTTAAGGTTAACCACGGATAGCTATACAATAGACCAACAGACGCAAATAACCCCAATAAAAATGGCATAACCTGTGATGAAGGAATGATCATCTTTTTTAACGAGAATGTTGGAATACGACTAACCATCAAACATCCCGCCAAAAGCATAAAAAAGGCATAGCATACCGGAAACTGAACCCACAACAACGTTGGAAAAGCATGTTGGATAATAATTGGGTACACCCCCAAAAACCCACCAAGAGGCGCTGGCACTCCAATAAAAAACCCTTGCAGCCATGCCGGTTGATTAAGCGCCACACTCATCACATTAAAACGCGCTAAACGCAAAACCATGCAAATCGTAAAAAATAAAGAAATCGCCCAACCAATCTCCCCCCAATGCGATAAACCACGCAAATACATAATCAAAGCTGGAGCAACACCAAAATTTAAAAAATCAGCAAATGAATCAAGCTCTGCACCAAATCGGCTTGTGCTGTTGAGCAAGCGCGCTAAGCGACCATCCAATGCATCTAAAATAGCGGCTAATAATATGGAAACAATGGCAAATTCCCACTTTTCTAACAAAGCAAAACGAATGGCCGTCATTCCACAACACAAAGCCATTAGCGTTGTAATGTTTGGAATCATGCCTGTTAACGTTTGTGCCTTTAGGGGGCGCCGCCCACGAAAGCGCATTGGTATACGGTTACGAAAAAACTTTTGTCGAACCTCTGTTGTGCGATCTGTTTTTCGTCGAAACGCCATTACAATGTCTCCACAATGCGCCCTTGACGCGGCTCCTCATCACTTTTGAAATCTGCCAAGATGGATTCACCTGCAATCATGCGCTGTCCCACACAAACTAATGGATTCATTCCTTTTGGTAAGAAAATATCCATACGACTACCAAAACGAATAAGTCCATATTGACTACCAACAGCCACACGATCACCCTCGTTTACATCACAACGTATGCGCCGTGCGATAAGACCAGCAATTTGCACAAAGGCAACATCACCAAATTCTGTATCTAAAACGATTGTATTACGTTCATTGTGCTCACTCGCCTTATCAAGTGCCGCGTTAAAAAAGCGTCCCGAATGATAAATCACACGCTTCACTATACCATCCATAGGAATGCGATTAATGTGAACATCAAATACATTCAAAAAAATACTGATACGCACGAGCGGATCTGCACCCATCTCCAGCTCTGCCGGTGGAACGACCTCTTTTACGATAACCACTTTTCCATCAGCAGGGGACACAAGCAATCCCTCGCGAATTGGGGTCATTCGTTTAGGATTTCGGAAAAAATAAAAACACCACACCGTTAAAATCAGGCCAACCCACCCCGCAAATTGGGAAAAGAGCGCCATCATCAGGGTGACAAAAGCAAAAATGCCAACAAAACGCCAGCCTTCAGGGTGAATGATATTTGTAATATTCATAAATGCAACTTCAAATCTTGTGTGTTGTAGTGCACATCATAGCGAAATTATAAGCGAAGGGGAATATGTTTGTTCACACCAGCAATAAAAGGAAGGAAATGAAAGAAATAAAAGGATGATACTAAAATAATAATTCTAATTTACGTGATATCACAGTGTGGTGCCCGCTGCCAGACTCGAACTGGCACGAGATTACTCTCGACAGATTTTAAGTCTGTTGTGTCTACCATTCCACCAAGCAGGCCCATTCACAGATAACCACTTTTTCACAAAAAAAACAACTAGATATTTTAAAATCATGTTTTTTTTACAAATCTCAACAAAAAAACCAATCACCAATCGTCGAAAAAAATGAAACCAACCTATATCTAACACAAAATACATGAACATTTATTTATGCTTTTCTTGTTCAGTATCAAAATACAGCACCTCTCTCACACATGCACTCCATCAATAAAAAAGCCCAGTTTTCACTGGGCTTTTCAAACACAATCCATGGATTACTTATTAACGGCGTTCACCAAATAATCGCAACAATGATAAAAAGATATTTATAAAATCAAGATACAACTGAAGAGCGCCAAAGACTGCCTTTTTTGTTGCAACCTCATGATCATCTGAGTTTACATAAATTTCTTTAATTGTTTGTGTATCATAGGCTGTTAGCCCTGTAAAAATTAACACCGAAATAATGGATATCACCATTTCCATCTGTCCACTTTTTAGGAACATATTAACAAGGCTCGCCAGAATTATCCCCCAAAGCCCCATCGTCAAAAAAGATCCCATTGATGTTAAATCGCGTTGCGTTGTATAACCATACAAACTCATTGATCCAAAAAGCGATGCTGATATAAGGAAAATCTTTGTGATGCTTGCTCCTGTGTATATCAAAAAAACCATTGATAATGAAATCCCCATCAATCCAGCATATGCCCAAAAAAGCATTTGCGCGGTTGATGCAGCTATTCGATCAAGACGAAAACTAAGAAACATAACGACCCCTAAAGGCGCAAACATAAACACATAACCAAGCGGAGGAACAACAAGTGCTTTTACTAAAGCAGGTGTTGATGCAACATAATAAGCAACGGCAGCTGTTAAAGAAAGCCCAAGCGCCATATACATATAAACACGAACCATAAAGGTACGAAGCCCTTCATCAATACCGGCTATTGAACGTGATCGTGTGATTGTGTGATCATCATAACGTGACATAAAATCCTCCCTTTTCTAATTCCTCAGTTACCCTCGATGGGTAAACCTATCGTATTTGTATAATATCCCACTTTTTAAGTATTGTCATTAGCTATTCGAATTGTTTTTATCCGCCCCCTTACCTTCTCTATAATAATAAATATATAAGAGAGTTGTAGTATTAGTAGTGCTGTGAATGATGGGGATAACTTTTTAATGCACAGGGTTATGCACAAGGCAGAAGATTGTTTTTATGAGGAGGATTTGTTGTTATCCACAGGGTGTGAAAAATGTTATTTTTATGTGGATAAAACTTCTGTTATCCACAGGTGGAAAAATTGTTAACAAGTTGTTAACTTTTATACATGGAATTAAGGATCATTATGCACATGGTTATCAACACAGTTATCCACAAGGGAAAGTCATGGTAAATCAAACTAATAATAATTCGCATGGTGTTTTGATGAACGTGTGTCGTTATGGGCTTTTGGGAAAAAAAATTTCATATGCACTATCGCCTGCCATCCACAATCGCTGGTTTATTAAGCGAGGGATTGCGGCTGTTTTTGATCTATTGGATGTGTCTTGTTATGAACATGCTGTTTTGGATCGTGCGTGGAGTCTGGGGTATCGGGGGATTTGTGTGACTGTTCCTTATAAAACACAGGTAATGCGCTATCCTGGGCTTGTGTTGGATTGTGTGGCGCAATCGGTTGGGGCGGCAAATGTTTTGCGATATGACGGCGCTGATAAACAGGGGTGTCCTATTGTGTGCGCAACAAATACAGATGCGCAGGCGCTTGATGATGCCTTGCATATGTGTTCTGTTAGTGGAGCGGTCGGTGTTGTGTTGGGTGCAGGAGGGGCGGCTATGGCAACCCTTTGGGCACTGCGACAACATGGCATTGGTAGGATTGTTTTGGCGGTTCGTGATACCAAAAAGGTGGAAGCTTTGTGTTCTGCGGGAGGGATACATGCGGATGCCATTATATCGATAGAGACGCTTTCTGATGTCCATGCTGATATTTTTGTAAACGCAACAACATTGGGGCGTGGAGGGGAATTACCACCAATCCCAAAGGGCGCATCGCTTGTTGTGGATTGGGTTTATCGACCCAGTGCCGTGAACAATTCTGCCCTTCCAGAGGTGGCGATAGGAGGTGATTTTTTCCCAATACGCACCCAACCAACACCACTTATTCAAAAGGCAAAACAGCAAGGAATTCTGACGATTGATGGTGAGTCTTTGTTGCTTGGGCAGGCGCGACGTGCTTTTTCTTTTTGGTTTGAGTGTTTTTGAAATGACATTCTCATTGATGGCGTAATGTGGGTTTGCGTTTTTCATCTGGCTTTTTTATAAAGATTTTATCTATAATTTGTTATGGATTGCGATAAATAAAATGAGAATGTTTTATGAAAATAAAAGGATTAATCCTTTATTGTTTGGTTTTGTGTTTGGTTTGCTGTGTGACTGTCTTTGCTGCAAAAGATACAAAATCAGATCAGAGTAAGAAATATCATCTTTATGGCAATGAAAAAGGACATAAAATTTTTATGGCTCAATCAGACGGTGCTATTACGTGGGGGCAAAAATCAATCGTAATGTATATTAGGCGTGCGCTTAATGCTAAAAAACCTCTACATTCTTATTTTGTTGAATTTTTGGGTGATGAAACAGCCGGGCTGGCAAAATTCAGGCACGAAATAGCCGCAAAAACGAATTCACGGTCTAAAGATTCTTTTGGAAAGTTGCGCATAAAAGATACAAAGTTTTTATTGGAGTTTTCTCCTGTTCGTGCCCAATGGCACAAAGAAATGAGTGCGTTTATGCGCACAAAATATACTCAACAAGACCACAATATTGTTTATATTAATAGTAATCGTTCACAACAGATATTGTACCTTGTGCATCAAAAAAATTGTTTGGATGAAAGCAACCTTGAGCATGCGCGTGATATCTTGATTAACCACTATAAACATGATCCGAAATATTTGAATGATGAACGTTTGTTGCGGCTTGCCAGGCATGAATCAGAAAGTCTTGATATTTTGTTTTTTAATGTACCCAATCCAAAAGCAAAACGTTTCATACGAATGGAACAGCGCAATGAAGATGGGTTAAAAATTATACGATTCGATATGCATCTTGTTGTAAAAGATGCTCGTGTTCCGACCAGTACAATTTACGGTGTGTTTAAGCCTGATGCATCACGGAAAAATGGTGTGTCTCCTGTCTCACTTGATATGCTATCGCAAAAATCATTTTATATTGTATCTCATACACCGCGTGAATATATCAATATGTTAAATGAAGTAAGTGCTGAATATTGGGAGAAATCAATTTTACGTGATAAAAAGGATGTTGCTGGTATCAAAGAAGATCTTGCTAATATTATGTATATTCAAACACATACGATGCCGTTTTTACGGGGCAGTGAAGCCATTATAAAATGGGTTGTTGAGAGTGTGGCGCGGTACCATGGTTTTACTATCCAGTATCCAAAAGATTTCGTGTTTCAAAAGCCGTTTTATACAACAATTGATGATTTTGTGGATAATTTTAAGACAACCATTCAATTTATCACATTACCAACAACCAAAAGTGAGGAGAAGGGTGGGGGGAAGAAAGTATTTTCTAAAACGGCAAAACGTGCAAAGATGAAAAAGGCGACAGCTGCACATGTATAATATTTGCTTATTTTTTAATGAGATCGTTTAGTTATGAAAAAATATACACTTTTTCTTTTGATGTTTATTGTGATTTTGGCACAAATAGTAAGTCATGCACATAATGAAAAGCAGCTACCTAAGCAATCTAAAGGGGTCGATCAAGTAAAAGATGACCTTCCAGATGAAATGCCGGACAATGATGAAGAAGATATTGGCGTTGAGGAAAATGATCCGTTGGAGCCATTGAACCGTATTGTATTCGGTTTTAACCAGATTATAGATGGTTTGTTTTTAAAGCCCGCGGCAACTTTATATGATGTTGCTGTGCATGATACAATAAAGGTTGGTATCCGTAATGCGGTGGATAATATCTTTTCACCGATTACAGTCATGAATCATACCCTTCAGGGGGAGGGGGAGCGCGCGTTTCGAACCGTTTTTCGTTTCGTACTCAATACAACCGTTGGGTGCTTAGGGTTAATGGATGCTGCTGATGGGATGGGACTTAAGAAAGAGTCTACAACTCTTAATGAGACATTTGCCACATGGGGTATTGAAACGGGGCCTTATGTAATATTACCTGTTTTGGGACCATCATCATTCCGCGATGTATATGGACGTGTAGGTGAGTTTTATATGGATCCATTTAGCTATGCAGCGAACAATCGTCATTGTGCGCATAATCATCATAAACAACAGCGCCATATTCTAAGGGCGGTTTATGGGGTTGATGGGCTTGATAAACGTTGGCAAGTCCATCAAGGATTAAAGGATCTTGAAAAAATGTCGAGTGA
Organism: Alphaproteobacteria bacterium; assembly: GCA_947490395.1. Classification (GTDB taxonomy): domain Bacteria; phylum Pseudomonadota; class Alphaproteobacteria; order Paracaedibacterales; family CAIOTO01; genus CAIOTO01. The sequence continues at coordinate 3,909 of CANLGW010000036.1, read as the reverse complement.
TTTTTATGTTGGTATGCGAAATGCCTTTTTCCAAAGGCAGCGCGCGATTGTGCAAAAGCTTGCGGCGCGAAAAACGGAAAAGGGTGCGAGATATACCCATCGAAAATGAAAACACCTATTTTTACCAACATCGTCGTCATAGTGAGGAAGCGTTAACTTTCGTGGTGATCCAGTGGCAGCTTATGTAGAAATACTTGTTTTTCTGGATGCCCATGCCCTTTAGGTTCGCGCATTCCGGCATTTATTGTCATTGAGCTTTGATGTGTGAATATTCTTTATCATTATAATTCCAATTCGGGATTATAATGATAGAGTTCGTAAAATCATTTGAACGAGATATAATTTTTTACTCCGCAATAAAGCGTCTTATTTTATTGATGTGCGGTATGAGGCCTTTGGGAAAGTTATTAAGTGTGGCTGTTACCAAGCTATCTATGAAGTCACCCACAGTTCGGCTATCTTGGGCGATTTCATGGATTTTTTCACGTATAGTACTTCCTGCAAGAATGTGCAGGGTATCTGCCTTGATGTGTCTTTTGTCATCTCGACCTGTAATTTTTGACACGAATGAATAGATTTCATCGTTTTTAAGGGTACGTACGGGCAGTTCAGTTAGGTGCATATTATTGGGGGATAGAGTTCCAGCATGAGATTGAATATTTCCATCTCCCACATTTGTCAGCTCCACTCTTTTTTCTGTACCAGTTCCAATTGAATTCAACGCTTCATCCAATTCAATGTCTGTGCGAGAGGTTAAACCAGGATCACCACCAGGTGTCGTGTCGTGGAAAATTGCGTGTGTACGAATCGTATAAGGGGATTTATTTTCTGGGTCAAAATAGGGATTTTGGATAACAATGTAGCGATCTCGATCACCCTTTTTGGTTAAACGAATGGCAATTCCCATATGAAAGGGTGGTGGTGATAAATCATATGTTGATACAAACACAACGGATTTTGATATAAAAGGGTGCGGTTTCACCCCACCAAATGTGATGTTATTTCCAGTTACAGCGTATTGTCCAGTTCCATTATTTGTTTTTTGTATGGCTCTATTGCTATTTTCTGTTTCCGATGGTCTTGTCGTAATTGGTTCTTTGTGTCGGGACGTTGTGGCTGGTCTTGTACCTATTTCCCTGGCAATGATGTCCTCTATTTTTTGTTTAAATTCCTCGTAGGTTGTTAAGCGCTTTCTACTCTGCGGGTTTTTTATATCCGAAATAACACCGTAAATATTTTGGAGGGTTTCTGCTAAGGCTCCAATTTGACGTCTGTTTTCTGAAGTATATACATCCGTCATAATCCCACTAAATTCGTGTTCATTCAACGTCCATGTTGCTTTTGCAATGGAATAAATTGTTCATTTGATAGCCTTTTAAGAGCATTAAGATTTTGCCCCACTGCATCTCCACAGTGTGCTGGTGTCAGTATTGCATTTAAGCATATCCATAATATGATTGATAGCGATAAAAATTTATCCAATAGTGATGCCATGTATAAGATCCAAAAATTATTTTGTGTTCTTATTATTTCATTTATTGTTTAATTATTACTTAATAATATTTGATTTAAACACGAATAAGGGTTATTAGGCGTAAATTATGCTGTGAAATTTCATGCCATTTATCAACATTTGATTCAAAAATAGCAATGCCACATGTTGGAAAGACAGCGCCAATACTGGCGTCAATCGCTGTTGTTAGTTGGGTAACGGCAGGATTATGACCAACTAGCATAATACTGTTATGGGATGAAGTTGTCGTCTGGATTTTATGCCACAAACTATCTGCGCTTGCGTGGTATAGCGAATCATCAAACTGAACATCCGCACTGTTGGGTAAAAAGGGACGGATGCCTTCTAACGTTTGCCGTGTGCGCCGCGCATTTGAACATATGACCAGGGAAACACCTTCTAATTTTCCATGAATGCGCTGACGAAGGGCATCAATTTCATGCATACCAGCCATGGTAATCGTTCGCTCACGATCATTTTTTCCATATTGTTCAAGCTGAGCTTGAGCGTGACGCATAATAATAAGTTTTTTCATGACAATTATAGAATTTTAATAAATTTCTACTAATATAAGCGTAGCTGAGTTTTGTTTATGAATCAATATGAAGGATAAAGATATGTTAAATTTTAATAAAAATAATCAAAAACAATGGCTTTCTATTATTCGAAAACAAGGTATTGGCCCTAAAACATTCTGGAAACTCTATGACCAGGACGCTTCTTTTTATGGTGTTGAAAGGGTTGATGTGCAAAATGAACTTGATCAGCATGCACGATTAAATTTTAATTTGTGTGCGGGTTTTGAGGATATCTACCCCCAAACCCTCTATGATCTTGTAGATGCGCCTCCCATTTTTAGTTATGCAGGGATGCTTGATCTGCTTAGCAAGCCATGTATTGCAATTGTTGGGGCACGAAACGCATCGCCTGGTGGCAAGAAAATTGCTTTTGACCTTGCGCAAAAATTAGGCAAAGCAGGCTTTGTGATTGTTTCTGGTCTGGCGCGCGGCATTGATGGTGCGGCGCACGAGGGGGCACTTGACACAGGAACAATTGCCGTTCTTGCGGGTGGGATTGATCAAATTTATCCGCCCGAACACCGAAAACTTTATGAACAAATTAGTAAGGATGGCTGTATTCTTTCGGAAATGCCATTGGGAACAGCGCCAGCTGCTCCGCTTTTTCCGCGGCGCAATCGTATTATTGCAGCACTTTGCCAGGGGATTGTCGTGATTGAAGCCGCGCATCAATCAGGGACGCTGATTACAGTTCAGCATGCGGTTGAAATGGGGCGTGATGTTTTTGTGGTACCTGGATCTCCCCTTGATCCCAGAAGCCGCGGAGGGAATAACCTCATTAAACAGGGGGCGATTCTTGTGGAAACAGCAGATGATATTTTGGCGTATTATATAAATGGTGTGCCTGTTTTGCGTACGTTATCAAAAAGTATTGATAAGACTTCGCGTACACGTGTGAGTGAATTTAATACGTGTGAAATTAAAGTGGATGAAACGCATGTATCTGAGCTCGATGTGGATGATTTGGCGCCTCAATCAAAACATATGGGCGATTGTTTACCTAATTGGTTAGCAACGCTTGGTCTTGATCCAATATCGGTGGAAGATATTCTTGCGCAGCACCCGACAATTATAATGTCATCCTTATTTGCAACACTTGCGAAGCTCGAGATGGATGGGGTGATAACGCGTTTTCCAGATGGGCGTATCGCACGGCGTTTTTAAAACCGATCATTCAAAAGTTTTTATTGGTTAAGCGCCCAAGTTATAATTTTTTATAAAAGCTGATTTGTGTAAATCACCCCTTTTTAATTAAAAGCAGGGGTGATAAAAATTTATTTTAAGCAGCACATTTGCCGCTTTGGCACTTGCAGGATTTGCATTGACCAGCAGAAGTACAATTTTCGCCATTATTTTTTGAGCCGCATCCACCACCTCCGCCCTCAGCAAGAGCGCTTCCGATCATTGATACAATTAATCCAACAAATACTATTGCTTTCATATTTTTCTCCTTTAACGTTTAAAAATTATTTCTAATAGTCAATAGATCATATTGACATTACTATGTTAGCGTTTAACCAATTGATAATCAATTTTAAATTTTAATTTTTTTTTAAGTAATTTAGATGAAAAATAAAAGTTTAAATTACTAGTAATCAGTTTACTTATAAACACAAAAAAAGCAGACCTTTCGATCTGCCCTTTATGTTTTAAATTTGTCAAAGAAGCTTTATTTCAAAATTTTTGCAACGACGCCCGCACCCACGGTACGACCACCTTCACGAATGGCGAAACGAAGTCCTTCATCCATCGCGATTGGTGCAATCAGGTTTACGGTAACACTGACGTTATCACCAGGCATAACCATTTCAACACCCG
>CANLGW010000035.1 GCA_947490395.1 Alphaproteobacteria bacterium | reverse complement strand
TAAAAAAGCAAAAAATGAAGAGCAAACAGAGAGGGAAATTTGTGATGTATCGGAGGCTAAAATGGAGTAAGATTACGCAGTAACCTTGGACTCCTTTTTGTGTCAAAAGTAATTGTCACTGGGTGTCAAAGTAATTGTCGTTACACATCTGGAATGCACCTTAGAAGGTAGAACATGTGCGGTTCGCTAAGTGAATTAGTTTATACGATTAAGAACATTCAGCGTTTTTCAGAGGTGGAAGACGCTGTTTGTCTGCCTGCGTACGTTGCTGCCAGGGCGAGTTTAAATCGTTTGCTGTAGCTGACTGACGGAACGGCTTTGTAAATTGCTTTTGTTGCTTCAATAGCAATAAGACCTGAGAATTTTGTCAAAATGTACGACCCTATTTTTTCAAAAACTGGATTTAAGCTAATGCCAAGATTTGAATTAAATGGTGGTGTGTAAAGCCCACGAAGGGTATGCGTTGGTACAAACGACGCCTCTTTCAAACATTTTGTAAGTTGAGTCATTGTATAAGGCCGTCCATGCCCCAAAGGTGTTGTATCAATACGCGCCCAAAGCCCACGGCGATTTGGTGTAATAATAAGAAGGAGACCTTCATTTGTTAACACACGCCAACATTCCTCCAGAAAGGCAATGGGATTATGGCAAAGTTCAAAGCCATGAATGATTACTAAACGATCAATACAGCGGTCGGGAAGAGGAAGAAGATCTTCCTCAACAAGTGCTGTTCGAGATGGTGCATTTTTAGGCCATCCAATAACACCTGTATGTGCAGGCATAAAGGTAACATAACTACTTTTTTCAGGTAAGTAGGGCGTTGTGAATCCATAACCTAATGTGTGCACAATCGAAGGGTCATTTGCCAATGGCGTTTGAAAATAAGGCCATATTTTAGAAATAATTCCATTAATTTCACTGTGAACAATATCACCGAGGGGTGTTGTATAAAATTCACGAAAATCAAGAACGTCCATATGAAATACTCGTTTGTAAAGGTCGTATCGTTTTGTATTTATTAGGAGGGAAATGCACTTGTTTCAAATGATATTTTGTGAACGCTTCTGTCATGGCGAAGCCCGAAAGGGCGTGACCATCCAGAAAAATAGCCACTAAATCACCATATTTGCTACGCAAATTCGTAATGACGGTGCTCGGTTGCAAATTCAAAAAATCATTTGTTAAAAGATACGCCTCCCTTTTTTATAAACCTAGTTTTTCACGAATGAGAATAATCGTATTATCAATCCCGTAAAGAGCAATGAATGATCCCATCCGTGGTCCTTCTTTTTGTCCCAGCAGAACTTCATACATCGTGCCAAACCAAGAACGAAGATCCGTGAATCCATATTGTTTTCCGATTTCAAAGACTTCCGTTTGTATAATATCTGCACTCGTACTCGTCTGCGCATCAAAGGTAGCAAGCTTATCCGCTAGTGCTTTGAGAGCGGTATATTCTGCTTCCACTGGCGTCCGATATTCTTTCAAAGGGGCGACAAAATCACGGTAATAGTGAATGGCATACTTAATTAGTAAATCAAGCGTTTTATGTGATTCAGTCGATGCACCTTCAACATACTTTTGAACAAATCCCCACAAAATAGAAGCATCTTCAGCATTACAAACAGATGCAAGATTTAGGAGCATATTATATGTTAATCCAGTTGCTTGCGGCGCTGGTGGATTACCGTTATGCACATGGTACACAGGATTATCTTTTTGATCTTCCAAAGTTTGCGTCGGAAATTTTTGGATGTGCGTCAAATATTCATCAACAGCACGCGGAATGACATCAAAATACAAACGTTTTGCCTTTTTTGGCGATTGATACATATAGTAGGATAGACTTTCTGCTGGTGCATAACTTAACCATTCATCTATTGTAAGACCATTTCCTTTTGATTTTGATATTTTTTGCCCTTGTTCATCCAAAAAATGCTCATAGGTAAGATTCTCTGGAGCTCGTCCCCCTAAAACGCGGCAGATTTGACTGGAAAGTTTAACAGAATCAATTAAATCTTTACCTGACATTTCATAGTCGACGTCAAAAGCACGCCAACGCATTCCCCAATCAACCTTCCACTGCAACTTACAGTTCCCACCCGTAATCAGTGTTTCTGTTAAAACACCTGTTTCAGGGTCTTTATAAATAAGTGAATCACTTTGTGGGCGAAGTTCTTCCATTTTTACTTGCAACACAATACCTGTTCGGGGACAAATAGGCAAAAATGGACTATACGTCGCACGGCGTTCGTCTCTAAGAGATGGCAGTATTAATGACATAATCTCATTATAGTGCTGCAAGACAAGTCGTAAAGCATCATCAAAATGTCCTTTGGTATACCAGTCCGTGCTGCTTTGGAATTCATAACTAAAGCCAAATGAATCAAGAAAACTACAAAGCATCGCATTATTATGATGCCCAAAACTCTCATACTTATCAAAAGGATCAGGTACTTTTGTAAGTGGTTTGCCAATATGCTTTTTTAACATTTCTTGATTAGGGACGTTATCAGGCACTTTACGTAACCCATCCATATCATCAGAAAACGCAAAAAGACGTGTTGGAATAGAAGAAAGCTCAGAAAACGCTTGACGAACCATAGCGGTACGCGCAACTTCACCAAAAGTACCAATATGTGGTAGCCCAGATGGACCATAGCCCGTTTCCAAAAGGACAAAACCTTTTGAAGGTGTTTTATGGTGAATACGGTTTAAAATACGATTAGCCTCGATAAAAGGCCAACTTTTAAAGTTTTGATCCGGGTTTATGGTATTATTCGTCATGTATGTAATGAAATGTTAGATTGTATTCTTTATATGTCCCATATTTAATAGGGAGAAAGCAAGGAAGCTCTCATCAAATTTCTTAATTTTGTGCAGAGGAATGCTTTTTTTGCATCCAATAAAGAATAATAACGGCTATGCAAATAATTGCGCATCCTAAAAATATAGGGGCACTCGTATGATTATAAAAAAGACTAACCGTCATGCCTGATAAGCTGATAATAAGATTTCTAATCATAGCAACAAAAGCAATACCAACCCCTTTATCTGTTGTGAAATGTTCAAATGCTTGTGTGGCGGCTGTGGAAACAATAAAAGCAACACTAAAATTAAGAAGCGACATGAGAGCAAGTCCGACAGCTGTATTGATGTGGTAAAAAACACACAGTAGTATGGTTAAAATAATAAATAATGCCATAATCGATGTGCCAATTTTAAATGATAACGCAAAGCCAATCTGCAGGATAACTTTTCGATAAACCAGAGCACCAAGCATACTAAAGAAAAGAGGAATTAATTGTAATTGCGCATATGTTGCGGGCGTATAACCATAAACATCTATAAATAAGAAAGCGGCATTTGTTGTAAAAATAGGAGAAAGCGCAACGGGAAGGGAATGAATGATTGTTAAGGATAAAAATGGGCTTGGTTTTAGGTAATGCACAACTTTAGGGATAATTGACCAAGCTGATGCAGATTCTTGAGGATTTTTGAGCGTTTCCTCAACATATAAACGAATAAAAAAGAAACATATTAGTGAAAGGAACGCGATTAATATAAACCCCGAACGCCAGCTAAAATACGCACCTAAAACAGCGCCAATATTAGGAGAAAAAGCAAAAACAACAGGATATAATAAACCAAAAATAGAAATATATCGTGCATATGCCGGCCCTTTATAAATATCAGCCAATATGGCAAGGGAAACATTCATAATGCCACCCGCACTCAAGGCTTGAATAAAACGACCAAGCAAAAAGACAGATAAATGTGTCGATCCTGCACACACAATAGAACCAACCACCAAAAGTATAAGAGATAAAAGAAAAATTGGTTTGCGTCCGCGTTGATCGCTTAACTGACCATAGATTAACCCAGTAAAAGCCGAGATAAAAGGCGTCAATATAATGGAAAATTGCATGGTTATTTCATTTGTTTTAAAATAATCACGCATAATCGACAGGTTAGGCAAGAAAATATCAAAGCTTGCTATCATAACAATGACAGCACTAAAGACAACATAGACAAGCCATGGATGGTATGTGTGAGCCTGCACGTTAGATGCCTTATTCATTATGTGATGTTAGCCATTCAGCAATTTCAATAGCAGCATATGTAATAATCGCACGTGCACCTGCACGTTTAAAAGCCATGCACATTTCAAGAAAGGCTAATTTTTCATCAAGATACCCTTCTTTAGCAGCGGATTTCACCATAACGTACTCTCCGCTCACCTGATAACCAAGCACAGGCGTGGAATACATATTCGCCATTTTAGTAATAACATCCAAATAGGGAAGACCTGGCTTAACAATCAGCATATCAGCACCTTCTTGAACATCAAATGCAGCCTCATGTAAAGCTTCTTTCACGTTTGCATAATCCATTTGATACGTTTTTTTATCCGACGGACCCTCGAGTGCTCTAACACCTAAAAGATTTCTGAATGGACCATAAAAACAGGAGGCATATTTAGCCGTGTAACTGACAATAAGTGTGTCCTGAAACCCATTTGCATCCAATGCACTACGTAGGTGAGAAACACGTCCATCCATCATATCTGACGGACAGATCGCATCAACACCATGCTTAGCAAGCAAAAGGGTTAAATCAATCAGCTTGTTAATCGTTGTATCATTATCAATTTTATTATCAATAATAATACCGTCATGTCCATGAGTCGTGTACGGGTCAAGCGCCACATCTGCCCAAATACCAAGAGGCAAATCGTAACTTTTAAGAACATTAAGGGCGCGTATTAAAAGATTATTGGGGTTTGTTGATTCTAAACCAAATGGATCTTTTTTGTCAGATGAAATAATAGGAAAAAGCATCAAAGCAGAGATACCAAGAGCCGAGGCTTTTTCAGAAAGTTCTTTTAATTCATATATAGCATAGTGATAAAAACCAGGGTAGGGCACGTTTTGAGTGGCATCGTCATCTTCGCGTATAAAAACAGGCAAAATAAGATCGCTATTTATAAGCGCTGTTTCAGCAACAAGCTTACGAACCCCAGGAGATTGACGAAGACGACGATGGCGTGTTGTTGGAAACGATCCAATCATATATTTACTGACCATGAAGGAACCCATTTCGCGTCATAGCGAATCTGCGAAGCAAACGTGGTCATCCAGGTGCCGTTAGTTACAGAAATGCCTGTTTTGTTGAATAGTCGCGCTCCGCTTGCTATGATGACAACATTGATAAAAAAACGTAACTTCATGTTCATTGAGTATAGTTATCCCTTGTGATTTAATTTTGTGGTACATTAAAGGATTCAACTTTAATGGTACCTTCTGTGTCAACTAAAATTTGATCAACCTTTAATTTGGCATTTAATAATTTATCTTCGCAAAATTTACGAAGGTAACTACCACGCTCAAAAGCTTGAATAGCATCTTCCAAAGGCATACGTCCTTCTTCAAGTTTTTTGACAAGCGCTTCAAGTTCGCCCATTCCTTCTTCAAAACTTTGTGGCATTTGAACGGATGACATTTTTATCTCTATATTTTATATGATATCTAGATGCGATGGTAATCGATTACGTAATAAATATCAAAATTAAAACACTCATTATCAATAAAAAAGGATCTCATATGAGATCCTTTTTTCATCAAATATACCAAACTTACTTTACGCAACAGGAACAACTTTTGCAGCGTCAAGAACTTTTTGCGCTTCTACAACTGCTTTTTTGTCAGCTTTGTGCTTTTTCTTGCCATGTGCTTTAACTGGCTTGTCAGCTTTATCAGCCTTTTCATCTTTTTGTGCATGCTTGCAGCATTCTGTTTTAATTTCAGCCACAGGTGTCCATGGCTTTTCATTTTTGTTTAAAGCTTCTGTTAATTTGCGATCTTTTTTGTGTGCTTTATGCTTTTTCTTGCCGAGCGCTTTAACAACTTTTTTGTCTTTAGCAACTACTGCACCTGGAACAACAACTACAGGCTTAACAGTGGCTGGGGCTACAATAACTGGAGCAGCCGCAACAATAGGGGCACTTGGCGCTGCAACAACTGGAGCCGCAACAACTGGCGCAGCAGGTGCAACAACAGCTGTTGGATCTTGTATTGCATAAACTGCTGTTGAACCTAACGTAATAGCCAAAACGGCACTGAACATTTTTTTCATAATAGAACTAACTCCTTAAATATCAATTTAACATGGAACCAAGAGTTGGATCATTCCCAACTGGATCTACCTTTAGTTTATACATTAACTTATTAATAAAACCTTAAAATTTTAATCGTAACTGATATATGTTTGTGATGACTTGTGGCTTTTGCGACATCAAAGACACAGTTTTTATCAAATTTTAGGAGTACCTATACAAAATAAAACAAAAATACTAATTCTCTTTGATAAATCACTTTAACCGTTGCCACATTGACCACGCCAACGCAGCAAATGATCACATAATGTTAAAGTAAGCATCGCCTCAATAATCGGACGTGCACGCAATGCAACACATGGATCATGACGACCGTTGATTTGCATAGTTACAGGCTGCCCCGTCGTTGTTAAACCTTGCCGAGATTCCTTTGTTGAGCTAGTAGGTTTAAAAGCAACAAGACCTATGATAGGTTGTCCTGTAGATATGCCAGCGAGTGTGCCACCTGCCTGATTTGTTGCAAATTCTACTACATTATATGTATTTAACATCATTTCATCATAACCTGTTTGAGCAGCACATACGTCAAATGTGTCTCCCATAGCAACCGCTTTAACAGCATTGATGCTCATCATTGCTTTTGCAATATCAGCATCAAGTTTATCAAAAACAGGCTCTCCCAAACCAGCAGGCAAACCAATAGCTTCGAAATATAAAGTGGCGCCTACTGATAATCCACTTTCCTTTAATTGATTCAGCTTTTGAATCCAGTGAGGAAGTACAATAGGACAGGGGCATCCAATAGGGTTCACGTCTATATTTGTTGTAGCAAAATTCCAATCAATAGCTTGCGTGTCGTTGATCGCATTATGATCCCCCAGCTGTTTGACGCAGCTTCTGATTAAAACAGGACGTTTTAACACACATTCAAGAATAAGGTGCGCAAAAGTGCCAGCAGCAACACGAGCAACTGTTTCACGTGCTGAGGCTCTCCCGCCACCACGATGATCACGATGACCGTATTTCGCATGATATGTATAGTCTCCATGGCCAGGCCTGAAGTATGTTTTTAACACATCATAATCGTTGGGTCGTTGGTTCGTGTTTGTGATCAAAAAACAAATAGGCGTTCCAAGAGTCCTACCTTCAAACAACCCCGATTGAATATGAATAATATCACTCTCTGTACGTGCCGTAACATAAGGGTTTTGTCCTGGTTTTCGGCGATCAAGCGCCGCCTGAATAGAGGTAAGATCAATCGGAATATTTGGTGGAACGCCATCAAGGATACCACCAATCGATTCACCATGACTTTCACCAAATGTTGTTAAACGCAACAATGTACCAAATGTATTTCCAGCCATACAATATCCCTAAACGGTTTAATTAGACCAAAAGAAACTCTGGATCAATGGTCATTATACCTGCTTCAATATTAATGTCGATAACAGCATCTTTATTAAAAGGAAGCGTTATGATTTTATCATCATCTTTGATGTCAAAAAATTCACCTGCACCAAAATTTTGAACCCCTAAAATTTTTCCATAACAGGTGCCTTCTGTATCATTTACACGAAGCCCTATTAGATCTTCATGATAAAATTCATCGTGTTCTGTTTGTGGAAGTTGATCACGCGTAATATAGAGCTGCGTCCCACGAAGTTCTTCCGCTTGATTACGTGTGGTTATCCCTTGCACAAAGGCAATAACAGAGTGAGGACTCGAAGCACGAACATGTGATACAGTAAAGTGTCGTCCTTTTTCATCAACCATCGTTTTGTAAGTACGAAGATTTTCAGGATTCGCGGTATATGTTTTTATTTTCACATGACCTTTTATGCCATGTGCCGCAACAATTTCACCAAGACAGATTGTTTTTGTCATTTAATATACGTGTACGATTTATTAATAATTATAGAAGTACCTATTTTAAAGGAAAAGGTCAATCCTTCAGTCATTAATTCATGTATGAAGAAAAACATAACTGTTGCACCTTGTGATCTTACGTACTTATTCGCTTAATTCTTGAATCGCTCCCCTAAAATCGCTTATAAACATATGTAGTGCATAGTCGTCCGTTTTTAAATGGTGCGTGTGGGCAAAATACAAAGAAAAACTTTACGTCTTTGATCACATCTGTATAAGGAAAAATTATGATACCACATTTGTCTATCGTTGTGCCTGTCTATAATGAAGAAGCCAATATTCCCCATCTTGTTGATCGCCTCATAAAAAGTCTTAATGGGCTCAATATGCCATTTGAAATTATTTTTACAAATGACGGCAGTATTGACCAAAGTTTACCGTTATTATTGGACGCAAGTGCCGCTCACCCAGCTAAAATTCGCATTATTGACTTTAAAGGAAATTTTGGACAACATATGGCCATTATCGCAGCATTTTCCGCAGCGCGTGGCACAATTATTATCACCCTCGATGCAGACTTACAAAACCCACCTGAAGAGATTCACAAACTTGTTACCAAAATGGATGAAGGCTACGATTACGTTGGTAGTTATCGTGATAAACGGCAAGATTCATTTTTTAGAACGCATGTTTCCCGTATGATTAACTGGGTACGTGAAAAAATTACAGACATCCAAATGCGTGATCAAGGATGTATGTTACGTGCCTATCATCGCACCATTATTGATAAAATTGTTGAAGGAAAAGAACATTCAACATTCATACCTGCGCTTGCGTATAAACTATCACGAAATCCAACCGAAATTGAAGTGCATCATGCTGAACGTGCTGCAGGTGAATCAAAATACAATTTATATAAGCTTGTGCGTTTAAATTTTGATTTAATTACAAGTTTTTCAATTGCCCCCCTACAACTTTTTACCATGTTTGGGTTATTAACGTCTTTTTTAAGTGGCTTTCTCGTCTGCTATCTTTTTTTACGGCGTATTTTAGTAGGCCCCGAAGCAGAAGGATTATTTACCCTGTTTGCAATTGCATTTTTTTTAATTAGCGTTGTAATTGTTGGTATTGGGCTTATTGGTGAATATTTGGGCAGGCTTGCTCTTAATTTAAGCCCGCGTCCACGTTACGAAATTCGAACATTGTATGAAAACGATCAGTAAAGTAGGTGATACCACATGAAATGCCTTGTTTTTGCCTATAGCCAACTGGGGTATGATTGTCTTCGTTATCTTGTTGAACACACGCCCTACACCATTGTAGCCGTTGTAACACATGATGATAATCCCCTGGAACATATTTGGTTTGATTCTGTAAAAGAATATGCAATAGCACATAATATATGCGCACTTACACCAACAACACTTAAAGATAGTGCTATTCAATCACAACTTGCAGCCGTTGATGCAGATGTCATTTTCTCGTTTTATTATCGTCATATGATCCCTGAATCTGTTTTGGCAATGCAGCACCTTGGTGCCTATAATATGCATGGATCTTTACTACCTAAATATAGGGGAAGATGCCCTGTTAATTGGGCTATTATTAACGGTGAATCAAAATCAGGCGTTACTTTGCATCATATGGTAAAGGCCGCTGATGCAGGTGATATCATTGATCAAGCATCAACTGTTATTGCACATGATGATACAGCAGGCACTCTAACAAAACGCCTTAATAAACTTGCCGTGGATGTATTAGCACGAAACATCCACCTTATAGCGCAGGAAGCAGCGCCGCGTTATTGTCAAAATTCACACGAAGCTACCTATTTTGGAGGCAGAACACCAGCTGATGGTGCTATTGATTGGTCATGGCCTGCTATTCGTATACACAATCTTATACGTGCCCTTCAACCGTCGCCGCAGTACCCTCCCGCGTTTGGTATTTTGGAAGATAATTTTTATGTCTTCTGGAGAAGTGAAGTTACTAACGAAATTACCGCTGAACCCAAAACAATACCCGGAACACTTATTAAAAAGATAAGTCCAGATGTTTTTCATATTTCATGCGGCGAAGAAGGTAGAGAACGAATTACCATTTCATGCATTATTCCCATTTAATTTAAATTAGATAAGGAAATAAATAAAAATATAATAAAATTTTAATATCAGAATTCGTTTGGTTGAAAAATTCTTATTTTTTCCCATAAAAGTGATATATAATAAACATAACTAATAATATATAATAATCATCAAAGGGAACAGGATTATGGCATCTTTTTTAAACTTTACTTTTGGTGGTGCCATGAAAAAAAATCTTTTAATAATTGGTGTAAGTTCACTTTTTACTTTTCCAGCCATTAGTATGGATATATTAGATGGTTCCATTAGTGATAACTTTAGATTCAAAAAACCGTCTTTAATACGTCCTAAATCAGTAGAAAGAACTTATGCATTCCCCACGATTACATGGAAAATGCCTTATAAAGGTATCGAAAGTTTTATAAGATGGGCAATCACTTTTTCATCAAAAGATTCTAATAGTGAGAAAATTTATTCAGATGGATTTGAAGATCAAAATAAGTCCCTATCAAATCAAATAATTGATAATGACTTTTCATCCGCTCCGACAGTAGGGGTATCCCCACAACATTCGGTTAGCGGCAAAGCCATAGCACTTGGTAGCGATGATATAGAAAATGGGCATAAAGAAGAAACATACGTCTATGATCCTAATAATCCAGAACCGTACATCATAAAGAGATTAGAACAGATTTTTTTTCCAGAAGAAGGCGTGCCTTCTGTTTTTACACAAGCCCTTAACGAAATATGGCTTCTTGATGATTCAAGCCCTCTAATTAAGCTGCAACAACGAGTTCTTTTGCAAGTTGCGCCTAACTACACAATTAGATCATTTTCGCATACTTCTAAAGCAATAGCTCATTTGAAAGAATATAAAGAACTCCCCTATGCCGTTATCACTGATTTACATATGCACGAGAGTCCTTTAGAAAAACTTATTAAGGAGACAAAGCAGGGAAATGAAACACTTAAAGAAGGTGTTCTTCTTGCTTTATTTCTGAGGCACATTGGATTTAAAGGGCTCATCACCGCTGTTACGGCTGAAACAAAGACGCAGATAGACATAATAAAACAGATCTTTATCACGCCGCCAGGTAAAATACCCGTTTTTGATGAATTCCGCGGAAAACTATCCAGCGAAGATACAATAGAAACATTGCTACTGACACAGGAAAGAGATGCAATAACTGGGTTGCTTTCCCCAACAAACGTATTAATTGATCTTCATTAACGGCAAGGTTTTGCTCGTTTGGATTAAATATATTTACATTAGTGTAAGACAAAGATGCATGGTGCCCTCGGGGAGACTCGAACTCCCACATCAGAAGATAATAGATTTTGAGTCTACCGCGTCTACCAATTCCGCCACAAGGGCCTTGCATAAAGGACGTTAGCATTTTCGCGTCTCTATTTCAATAAAAAAATAGAATCTTATCCAAAATGCACATAGGAGGAGTCGAATCTCTTTATATTAACGCTTTTTTGTATCTAGATACTAATTAAATATGTACCTTTCTAAAAAAATATTAAAAACGTATTTCATTCTTTGCTAAAAAGCGCTAGATTTAACTGTATTTTGTTTTATCTTACGATAATATATCGTTCATTTTTCACATAAGGTACCTTACGCATCCATGTCTGAACTTTCGGTTGTTGTTGAACAGATAAAAAACCGCATCATGATTACCGACATTTTATCGCCATTTGTTCCCATTCAAAGGCGTGGAAATCGTATTGTGGGTTTATGCCCCTTTCATAAAGAAAAATCACCATCCTTTAACATCGATAATGTAAAGGGAAGCTATCATTGTTTTGGGTGCGGGCAACACGGTGATCATTTTTCATTTTTGATTGAACATCAGGGAATGACTTTTACCGAAGCGTTAAAGCATTTAGCTGAAAAGGCTGGCGTACAGCTTCCTGAGAAAACATCAGCTACTATGCGTATCATGAACAAGAATGGAGCGTATGAGAATGGAGCCACCGAATCAAAACAAGAAAAGTTATTTGTACTTATGGAGCAAGCCTGTCAGTGGTATCAAGAAAAACTAAATGTTCCAGCAGCGCAATTTGTACGTGATTATCTTACATCACGATCATTACCTAACGCTATGATAGATCGATTTCGCCTTGGTTTTGCCCCAGAAATGGGCAGCTTAAAAGAGGCGCTCATACAAAAAGGTGCCACAAAAACCGATCTATTAGAGGTTGGTCTTATTACAGATAAAGGAACTGATCGTTTTCGAGGGCGCCTTATTTTCCCCATTACGGATGCAAAAGGTAGAGTAATTGCCTTTGGCGGACGTGCACTTTCAAAAGATCAAATGCCAAAATATTTGAACTCACCTGATACCCCCCTTTTTCATAAAAGTATGGTCTTATATGCACAGCCATTTGCATTTAAGGCGGTTACACGCGAAATCCCTCCTTTAGTTGTTGAGGGCTATATGGACGTCATTTCCCTGCATCAATTTGGGTTTGAAACGGCTGTAGCACCATTAGGTACGGCTTTTTCTGATGATCATATGAAACGCTTATGGCAGCGTCATCCATCACCAATTTTTTGTTTCGATGGGGATGAGGCAGGGCGAAAAGCAGCCTTTCGTGTAGCACAGCGTGTGTTTCCATTGTTAAAACCACATTTTTTTGTGCAGTTTTGTTTCTTACCAGAAGGTGAAGATCCTGATACTTATTTAAAAACATTTGGTAAAACTGATTTTGATGCTCTTTTAAAGAAGACAAGGACATTAACAGATGCCATTTGGAATGGGTATATTCAAAAATTTTCAATTACACCACAAGCATCCCCTGAGGATAAAACAATTTTAAAAAAAGCATTAATGGAACATGTCGCCGAAATTGCAGATACGGATTTGAAACAATTTTTTCAACGCGATTTTAATGATAAATTATATCATTTTTTTAGTATTGTACCAAAAAGACAACGGGTAAATGAGACGCAAGGCTTTACAGCTGTTTTAAAAACAGATATGGTACAAACGTTGAAAAAAATAAAAAAAAATCACCTTGCAGCAAAAATTTTGTTGGCAACTTTAAAAAACAACCCCACATTAGTGGAGAGAGTGTATGAATTTGTGATTGGTCTTGATGAATTACCCCAGGATTTATTTGAATTTCGAAATTTCTTGTGTGAGCAATTTTACGCCGATGCAGCTGCCCTAGCGACAGATGCCACACAAAAAGGGCATCAAAACATACTTCACGAACTTGATGCCCTCAACTTAAGAGCAACAGCACCATTTGCTTTGCCAAATAGTGATAACGAAATTGTTTTTCAAGGGTGGATGGATGTTTGGCAACAGTACCATAAACAGTCAAAAGTACGTAAAGAAACGACCTTAATGAAGGCACGCCTAAAAAACACGCTCGATGAAAAGAGTTGGGAACAATGGCAACAGATAAAAACAGCGTTTACATTTGATGTAAATGATTAGATAGTTGAACACATATAGATGAATATAAAATTTAAAGGGAGCAACTCTAGAAATGGCAAGTCGACCAATGCGTAAAGTTGAACAATCCACAACCGATGAAACTGCAGATGTTCCATTGATTGAATTAAGTAAGTCCAATCCAATCTTGAAGCGTTTAATCGCAAAAGGTAAGGAACGTGGTTATATCACGTACGATGAGCTTAATGAAACACTGCCGCAGGATCAATTATCATCGGATCAAATTGATGAAACAATGACCATGATTGCCGAACTTGGCATTAGCATTGTTGATAGTGATGAAGAAGCTGAAGAAGCTCTAACAGGTGATGAAACAACGGTCAAACCAGATCTTTCCGATTTTGACTTTTCAGAAAATGCCGAAGAAACTGAAGAAGAAGTAACTGGGCGTACGGATGATCCTGTTCGTATGTACCTTCGTGAAATGGGGAACGTTGAACTATTATCACGCGAAGGTGAAATTTCGATTGCCAAGCGCATTGAATCAGGCGTGATTTCCATGATCGGTGGTTTGTGTGAAAGCCCACTGACAGCTCAACTCATTTCAACGTGGCGTGAATTAATGCTTAATGGAAAGCTGATGACACGTGATTTAATAACGCTTGATACCAATGCAACATTTGATGACGAACTGGTCGAAGATGATCAAGATTTAGTTGATGAGATCGAAGAAATTGTTGAAGATACAGCAGCTACACCATTATCAGATGCAGATGAAGCTGCACGTGGAAAACTTCTTATTTTATTTGATAAGCACTTAAGTCTTTTTGGCGAATTAATCCCTATGCAAGCGGCATTAATCGCCAAGAAAAAATCACTTTCAGCTGGTGATGCAAAATATATTGATGTACGTGGTCAACTTATTACCAATTTCCAAGATATTAAATTTAATTCACAGCGTCTTGAAGATTTAGTTGAACATCATTCCTTGTTAAACAAATCCATTATGTTTCTTGAACGTCATTTATTATCAGCGTCTGAATCAAGGGGTATTAAGCGTGACAAAGCACAACCAAGGCTTGTAAACCAGCCTTACAGTGAAGACTGGCTACACCAAATAAAAACTTATAAAGACAAAGGATGGGCTGAATTTGTTGATACAGAAGCTGAAAAATTTGAAGAAATTATCAGTGAAACAAAATATATTGAAGAAAAATATGGACTACCGCTGACTGATTTCCGTTATATTGTGAATGCTATTCAGCGTGGTGAACGTGAATCATCACGTGCAAAAAAAGAAATGATCGAAGCAAACTTGCGTTTGGTTATTTCAATTGCAAAAAAATACACAAACCGTGGGTTGCAATTTTTGGATTTAATTCAAGAAGGTAACATTGGATTGATGAAAGCCGTTGATAAATTTGAATATCAACGCGGTTATAAATTTTCAACCTATGCCACATGGTGGATTCGTCAGGCAATTACACGTTCAATCGCGGATCAAGCGCGTACCATTCGTATTCCAGTACACATGATTGAAACGATTAACAAGCTGGTTCGTACATCCCGCCAAATGATGAATGATATTGGGCGCGAACCAACACCAGAAGAGCTCGCGGAAAAACTAATGATGCCTTTAGATAAAGTGCGTAAGGTCATGAAAATTGCTAAAGAGCCTATTAGCTTGGAAACACCAATTGGTGACGAAGAAGATAGTCATTTGGGTGATTTTATTGAGGATAAAAACGCAGTTTTGCCAATTGATTCAGCCATTCACGCGAATTTACGTGAAACAACAACGCGGATTTTGTCAACATTAACGGCACGAGAAGAACGTGTGTTACGCATGCGTTTTGGGATTGGGATGAATACTGACCATACATTAGAAGAAGTTGGTCAGCAATTTGCAGTTACACGTGAACGTATTCGTCAGATTGAGGCAAAAGCGCTCCGTAAATTGAAGCATCCTAGCCGATCACGTAAACTACGCAGTTTCTTAGATACATAAATTTGATTGTAGCTTTTATGCAAAACATGTGGGTAGTATTTCTTTTCTTCTAAACACATGTCATCTTCGGACGTAATCCAAAGATCTCTACAATCACAAAGGCACATTTAGTTGAAGTCGAAATATTAAACAAGATACATCTGATTATTTGCTTTTGAAGTATAAAAGATCCTCGGATTAAACCCGAGGAAGACAAAATAGGAGGGTGTGAGGATAACAAAAGGGAGTGAAGATAATGCTTTGGGAAGATTACCCACTCGCTTTGCATAAGAGCCTTGCTTGTTTTGTGTTCGTACTTTGCTCAAGTATGACAAGCGCAGGAGCAAGACAATGAAACAATTTCCATCTCTTCGTTCAATTGTCGATAAATTTGGGTTATTACCTGATAAAAATCATTCAAAGCGCTATGGCCAAAACTTTTTATTCGATGAAAGCATTACCGAAAGGATTGTCGGTTTTGCGCGATTGCCTAAAGATGCGTATGTCTTAGAAGTAGGGCCAGGACCTGGTGGTCTGACACGCTCAATTTTAAATAAGAATCCAAAATACGTCGTGGCTATTGAATATGATCCTTTATGTGTCAAAGCCCTCTCTTATTTAACAGCGGCATATCCTCAATTTCATGTTGTTGAAGGCGATGCCCTCCGTATACTGATTGGTTCAATTGTTGATAAGGCAATACCAATCCATATTGTATCCAATTTACCGTATAATATTGGCACTGAACTATTGGTACGCTGGCTTTCCCAACTGCCACACATTGCCTCGATGACACTCATGTTTCAAAAAGAAGTTGCAATGCGTATTCAGGCAAAACCAGGGATAGGTGATTATGGACGTTTGTCAATTATTGCACAGGCTTTATGTGATGTTGAGCATGGCTTTGATTTACCACCTCATGTTTTTACGCCTGCTCCAAAAGTTGAATCAAGTGTCATTCATTTAAGACCAAAAGCAGAAGCCATTACATTATTGCCTTTGTTACCAACACTTGAACGAATTACACAAGCAGCATTTCATCAACGCCGCAAACAAATAAAAGCACCACTTAAAGTTATTTTCGGTGATGACGTACTACTTATGCTCGAAAAAGTAGGCGCAAAAGGGGATATGAGGGCTGAAAACCTAACACCTCTTCAATATATCCAACTCTCTCAATTAAGCGTTGATAAAGAACAATCATGCCTATCAGGTGCTATGATTTAAAAATGGATAACTACTGGGCAAATTGGGCAGAGAAACTAACAACTATTGATGATAATCCTTTACGTCTTATCGGATGGTTATTAAAGGAGAATGGCATTGAAACGAATGTACGTTTTTTAAACGTTTCAGACTTATCCCTGATCCAGCAATCAATGATTGAAGAAGCACTCCAACGTTTATTAGCTTATGAACCCTTATCTAAAATTATTGGTGAAAAAGAATTCTATGGGCGCATGTTTAAAACAACATCCAATACATTAGATCCAAGAGAAGATTCTGAAACACTTATTAGATGCGTTGAATTACACCATACCCCTAATGATGCTTTTACGATTCTTGATCTTGGGACAGGCACGGGATGTTTACTTATCACGTTGTTAGCCCTATTCCCAATGGCAACGGGGCTGGCAATCGATAAATGTTCAAAAGCATTAGCAGTAGCAATAGAAAACGCCAACTTGCATAGCGTGCAACAGCGCATCAGTTTTTTAAAAAGTGATTGGTGCCATGAACTCGCGTCATCAGCGCTGCGTAAACAATTTCAGAGCAAACAAGCAAAAGGAACATTTGACGTTATTGTATCCAATCCACCTTATATAAAGGACGAATACGCATTGGCGCCTAGTGTTGCTTATTATGATCCTGCATCTGCCTTATTTGGTGGTAGCGATGGACTCAATGCCTACCGTGCTATTTTTAAAGCACTTCCAGATTTTTGCCATTCAACCACAAAAATATATATGGAAATTGGCTATGACCAATTTGAATCTGTACCTTCAATTGGTCATGCGTACGGTTTTCAAATGATTTATGCAATGCGTGACGATAGGGGACATTATAGATCGCTCACATTTCAACGTATATGAGGATAGTCAATTTACTTTCATCTTTAAAAATATGTCAATGAAGCAGGTTCTTTCTAGATAAAATTTGATTTAATCTTACTGAAAATTTAAATAACACCTCTCAAATTATTATTTTATTCTCACTAAATAAAAATTCATGTAATCTTAAATCAAATTAACTTTTTATCAATCAATGAACTTCTTTATGTTGCATTTTATCTTATAATTTAGTTAAAATTAAATTAACAAGTTAGCTAAAGGAGACATAAATGTTACATAATACACGTCTAAACGATTCATCATCTGCTTCCTTGTCACAAGGTGATAACATCATTGCAAAACCTTTCTCAGATAAAGATGAGATGTCTGAAGAATGTTTGATTTATTTTAAGACTAAACTTATTAAATGGCGTGAACAATTATTGTCAGAGAGCACAGAAACAATTTATGAAATGCAAGGAAAATCAAATCAAGAACCAGATTTTATTGATTTTGCATGTAATGAAGTTTCGCGTTCACTTGAACTTCGTACACGAGATCGTGAGCGAAAATTAATTAACAAAATTAATGAAGCTTTGCAGCGCATTGATGAGGGAAGCTATGGATATTGTGAAGAAACAGGGGATCCTATTAGTCTAAAACGACTTGACGCGCGGCCTGTGTAACGACAATTACTTTGACACCCAGTGACAATTACTTTTGACACAAAAAGGAGTCCAAGGTTACTGCGTAATCTTACTCCATTTTAGCCTCCGATACATCACAAATTTCCCTCTCTGTTTGCTCTTCATTTTTTGCTTTTT
>CANLGW010000034.1 GCA_947490395.1 Alphaproteobacteria bacterium | reverse complement strand
ACGTTATGGCATTAAATTCCATATTATTGCAGGGATTGTGAATCTGAAAAATGGATTTGCTACGGCATAAAAAATAAAATGGGTTGGGGGCGCTTTGACAACTCATTCATCAGAGGAGGCGGAAAGACTTACGCAGTAGGTCTATTAACCGCTAAACCACCTGAGAACGTATTCAATCTATTTAGAACAAATTGCCCCGCACCAGTTTTTGTAATTGATCGTGCACCACCCGTTTCAGAAATAATACCATCAAAGGTCGCAACAGCAGCCGTTGTTGTTTTGCCTGAAGTCGTGGAACCTACCTCAACAATTAGATTATCTCCTAAACTAAGAGGTCTCTTCGTCGTGGCAGACACTGCAAATTTTAATGTAGCATTGGCATTCGCACTAATCACAAGATCAGTCTCCACAGTATTAGAACCCAATGCATTTATATGCCCTGCCAAAATTGTTCCTGCACGATTAGTACCATCACCAACAATAAGCTTACCCATAAATCCTATGTTATTCCCTAAAAGATCAGCAACACCCCCACCAAGTTTACGGAAGTACCCTAAACCGCTTATTGCACCAGATAATTTATAGCTAGCGCCATTCGGCACATTAAATGACTTAACGATACGGTCTGGAATTGCAATTGCGGATGTATTATCAGCTGCTAAAACTACTGCTGGCAAATAAAGTAAACCTGCTTCAGCTGTTTCACCACCCCCATAACTATTAAGTGCATTTGTTAAAAACAGATCACCACCACCTTTTTTAACAACACGGCCACCACCCCTAATTTTACCCGAAATCGTTGCTGTTTTACCTGTATCCACATTAATATAGAGTGTTTTCCCTGCAGCAATCACCATATCACCAGCAAAATCAAGCGCTGTTGTCACAAAATCAACCATTCTATCTGATAAAAATTCCATGTAAGAACCATTATTAAATACGGGCACAGCTGTATCTATTCGAACTTTGCCTGGCGCGTAAAACCTTAATGACCCAATATCTAAGGAACTATCGATACCTGTTACAGGCTTATAAAAGTTGTTCGCATTAAGCGTTAAATCACCTGTATTCAACACACTTAATAAAACAGGCGCTGCAGCTGTACCAAAGTTTGTTGTCATTGAACAAGGGAGCGTTGTTGAAAGATAAGCAGTCGCATCCGTATTTGCAACTGCTGATGTTAAGGCGCCTGTATAGGCACCAGTTGTATAAGCAGCCATACCAAAAGTCGCACATCCCGTAATCGCATGTGCTGTAGCACTCGCATCAATGTCCGTAAATCCTACGGCTGAAAAGGCATCTGAAGCACCCAAAGCAACTGTTATTAATAGTGCATATCTAAAATTATCTAATCTCATAATACTAACACTCCATTAAATATAATATATATCATTAAATACATTATCACATTGAATTATTAACATATGATTAAAAATCAAATTAATAAAAAATAAAAAATAGTAAATTAATATTATATTAATTAATTAGATAAATAATAATAATGTAAAAAAATAATTTTATTTAAAGGAGACTACAATGATTCATAAGAAATTAAAACGCAGCCTCGTGCTGGGTGTCATGGCAATTAGTCTTAATTACGGTTATGCAGCACAAATGGATTTGTCCACCGTCCCCCCTCTTTCCACACAAACCATCACAACGTATAAAAGTATTGATGGTGCTACAGGCGCCCCTGTTGAGGGAATTACCTTCAAAACAACATCGAAAATAGGAATCGTTGATTACACGGAAAACGCAGCCGCACTAACACTCACCGATTACATATTTGACCAGACATCACTCAGAGTAAGCGGATCAGTGGGCGCAAATGCTTTAACACTCGACAATGCGACGTTCAATCAAGAAACAGAAACACCTTATATGACTCTTGATAATGCAACAGCAAACGCTAAAGTTATTTTTTCATCACAGCCAACATTTACAGGGGCTGGCTGGATTCAGGTCGATACAGACTTTATCTTAGAAATGACAGCGGACATAAAAATTACAGCACCATTCAAAATTGCGGATGGAAAAACATTAACTATCATATCTGGTGCGCATACCATCACACTATCAGGTATTGTTCAAGATCTTTATGATACAGGTGTTGGTGGAAACCTTACCTTCTCACCAGGCAATGCGGCAGGTGTCCTTGTCTTTGCTGCTGCTCCAACGTTTAAGGGTACGTTCAGGCACTCAAATACTGCAGGCGCAACTGTTCAATTGGCTGATGGCATTGATTTCACACCAAATATGATTCTTCGTGCGGCTGCAAAAATAAAAGTCGTTGATGGTAAAAAAGCGCGTATTTCTGGCGCTATATCAGGTGCATTTGCCCTATCTAACACCAGTATTAATAGTACAAGTAATACAGTGCCAACAATCCTCGAATTAACTGGCTTAAATACGTTTGCAAGCTTTACCAATGCAGGTGATGGCACAACATGCGGTAATGTAATGGTCGGCAGCACAACAGGACTTGGTGCAGGTGTAGTTACCGTCTCAATTGCCAGCAAACTTGGTGTAACAGCTGACGCACCGCCCAGCCTTCGTGTTAACAATGCCATTACAGCCACTGGCCAAACTACATTTGATATTAGTGATGGCAAAACACTCGAATACAATGGTGCAATAACAGGCGCTGGCGCTGCTGTAAAAGAAAATCTTGGTAAACTTATTTTATTGAGCACAACTAACAACCCTGCTTCCTGGGCACATAACGACGGAGGACTTTACCTAGGTGCTGGTGCAAAGCTATTTACAGCAAACGGCCGTTCTCTTACCGTTGGCGCAACCGCCGCTAATCCCGTGCTTGGTTTCCTTGGCAATACAACGCTTCAAAACAACTTTGTTCTCAATAAACTTCTAGCCCTTGATCCCATCGCTGATATTATAGCTACATTTAGCACAGGTGTATGGTCTGGAACATCAGGTATCAAAAATATTGGCTTTGGTACAATATTATCAAGCTGCGTTAATACATACACAGGGGAATCATTCCTAATGCCTCTCAGCAACTTTATCATGCAGGCACCTGAAGCCCTAGGCGCCAACGGACATGCAGTTACGATCCATAAAGGAGCTACACTTACAAATCCAGACGGAGTCGTCATTACCTATCAATCAATAGGCGCGACAGCACTAAGCTTTAGCCAACAATAAAAGCTGAGAATACATATATCGCGTAACGGGTGGCTCACGGCCACCCATTTTCGATATAATTTACTTAATGCTTCTCCTTCGGTGTAAACCAATAGGTAATCCACAACCACAAACGCTCAAAAACACCTGTTTGTTTCGACTCTTTCCGGGCAACATCCTCATCCGAAACAATCACTTTCTCATTTAATTTTTTATCTTTTTCTTCATCAAACCACCAAGAGTCTGTATACGGCACGTGCATATACAACGCCAATGAACCCTCTGGCTTTAAAAAACGATCCCAATAGGCAACAGACAATGTTTCACGATGCCAATTTGGGATCATCACATAAGATGTTAACAATACCCGATCAAGGGCACGCATCGCCACCGTCAACGCATTATAATCATTTGCCTCTGCAATTTTTTCGCACAAATCATCAACAACAAGATTTTGAATACCCGTATAATTCATCCCGCCTTTAACATCAACACTTTTACTGCCCCAAAACACACGTTGTTCATTACCTGGCACAATGGTTTGATTATATCCAGAGCAAATCATGTCATAATCATAGTCATGCACACGCTCAACGTAACTACCAACATCAACACTTCGAATAGTCATATCAATCCCAATTGAGGCGAGCGATCCTTTAAAATGCAAAATAATTTTTTCCATTGTAGGATCAACACTCAAAAATTCAAACGTCAATGATTTTTTAGTATCTTTATGGATCAACTTACCATCCACAAGATCCCAACCTGCCTCAGCCAATAATGCCAGCGCCTTTTTTCGAATCTCACGAATCTCATTTGCATCCTTATGCTGTGGCAATGCAAAGGGCACATCAAACAATACAGCAGGCACATACTCTGGCTGGGATGCACGATAGGCCTTCAACATATCACGTTCTGTACCCTCTGGTATTCCTTTTTGCGTAAAAGGCGAATTTGGAAAAATACTTTCATTTCGCACATATTGGTTATTAAATATATTTTTGTTGATCCATTCAAAATCAAAAATATGCGTAATCGCCGCACGTACGCGCCAATCTTTAAAAATAGAGCGACGCAAATTAAAGAAAAAACCTTGTGTTGGCGCTGGATTCTTATGCGTAATCAATTCTTTTTTCACATGCCCTTTATGGACAGCAGCAAAATCATATCCTGTTACCCACAATTTTGAACTATTTTCATGACGGAAATCAACTTTTCCTGCCTTAAACGCCTCAAACATTGTATTAGTATCACGGTAATAATCGACAACCATGCGATCAAAGTTATGTAACCCCTTTTGCGTAGAAAGATTTTCACCCCACCAATTTTTTATCCGCTCAAAAACCAATCGTTTACCAAAATCAACTATCACAACCTTATACGGACCACTTGCAGGGAAAGATATCGCTAACGGTTTTGCAAAATCATGTGTATCAAAAAACGTCTTTGATAAAATCGGCAACTGCCCTAAAATCGTAGCTAATTGACGATTTTTCGCATCAGTCACATGAAATTTAACCGTAGTTGCATCAATCTTTTCAACATGACTGACGCTTTTGTAATAGGTTTTAAAAACGGGGCTTCCCTTTTCACGCAATGCATTGAAAGAAAAAATCACATCATCCGCCGTAATACGATCACCATTATCAAAATTGGCTTTTGGATTTAAATGAAAAATAATAAAGGATCTGTCATTCGCAATTTCAATAGATTCTGCCACATACCCATAGCTTGATCCTGCTTCATCAAGCGCCGAACCAAGCAACGTCGCATGTGTTGCCTGCATACTTGACGCAGGTGTTCCCATCACAATAAAGGGGTTAAGGCTATCAAAGGTACCCATTGCCGCGGTTGTGAATACCCCCCCTTTAGGCGCCTTCGGATTCACATAATCAAAATGCGTGAAACCAGCTGGATATTTTAAGACACCAAAAACGGCCGCACCGTGTGATGTTGTGGATGCACATATTTCTACCGTCAACAAATCAAATGAACATAAACCAACCCAAACAAACAAACAAACTTTTTTTATATACATAATTTTATGAGCAAACACAAAGGGTAATTTAGAATTTTTCATTAACCAGAACCTCTATTACATTAAGATAATCTTAAACCTATAACATTTAAGATATATTTTCTACAATAGATAATTCATTCACCCAAAATTATTGAAGGCAAATCACTAATATTACTTGAAAATAAAAATAAATATGCTTAAATAGCAAATATCATATAGGAAATTCTGAGATAGATATCATGAAAAATAAATCATTTGTTCAATACACTGTTTATGTTTATCTGCTATCCATTGCTACTATTTTTTCAGCAGCGTTTGCACCGACTACGCCCATCGAATGCATCCAGCAAATGGGGGTTAGTCGAACTAATTATTTTAACACTAAAACAGATCATGAGATCTATACGCGCCCAAAAACCAATAGGATTGACACCATCGTATTAAGCAAAAATGTTAATACGGAAGTACGTATGGATAATCCTGATAAAAAGATTTTTATACAATCCATTATGGCAAGAGCAATTATCCATGGCAACGAATCCGTATACGCTCATCACGGTTTAAGATCGGATGACCGCCGATTCAAACATTTTGAAATCATCCGCCTCACTGAATTATTTGCCGTTGATTTATTAAAGCAATCTGAATATGGCTTTATCGATTGTGATATCTTAACAGAGTATTCAAACCTTTATACATTCAGCGGAAAATCAAAGAATACCTACAAACAATGGTTTGAAGAAATGCTTGAAACTAACAAGGGCGGCTTGTATAAACGTGTGGTTTCACGCATCAACAAAGTGATGAGCCAATTACCAAAAAAATCAATGGATCATGATAGTCAAAATATAATTTTTGGTAACATTCCTGTTCATGGTGTCGCCGAACGTCAAATTCCATTTATATCAACCTATCACATGCGTGGTCATCAGCTTTCTGCAGAACAAAAAGTAGAAATTGCAGGCATTCTTGTAAAATTACCAAATCATACACTTCATCAACATTATATCCATATTGAACCACCCTATTTTGATGAAGACAATGACTCACCGTACACTTTACGTTTACATCCAGTTGTGCACCCTGATGCAAACGCTCATACACATAGCAATACAGATGTCCATAGTCAAATTAGAGCTGGAAAAAATAAAACAACAACCATTACCATCAATGATAGTGATAAATCTGTACAGACGCACGATGGTACATTTTCACCAAATAACAAACACTTACATGGGTTTCCAAGAAGACCGCTCAATGATGATGAAACATTTTCCTTCGTATCAGTAAATACATGGGATAGGCAACGTATGGAGGTATTTCATTTATTAACAACTAATCAAGAGTACCTAACTCTATTTTCAGAATCGCTCACCCAATACCGTGACTTCTATACTTTTCTACAAAAACTAACAGAAAATGTTTATACACATGCAAATTGGGCGTACTACAAACCCCATCTGCATAAAATGCTAGCATTCATCGAAGGGCGGCTTGATTAGAATATAAATACCACCTACATTATGACCGCCAATGAAAGGCATTTTGAATAAGAACCACCGTTACCCCGCATTGGAAACAGAACAAACCAATAAGGGGTAATGACACGGTTGAACTATCAACAACTAAACCATCGATCGCCCCAATGACATACAAAAAACTGGGCACCCAAAAGGGCACACATAAAAAAAGGCTCGTGATTTTTGTGGCAGGCTGCGTTGTCAAACACAGCATAATCTGAACCCCAATCACACTCACAAGCCCATGCAAATGGTTAATCAATAAACACAAAAGCATACAACTAATAGACATAGCGTAACACCCAATCATCTGAATCAACAGAATCGGTACGCTAAATAACATACAAAAAACCAACAATCGTGCTAAGGCATATCCCTGAATACGATACCCCTCACTCACCAAATAATCAAATGTCCCATCGCGAAAATCATCCGTTATACTATTGGCAAGTGCTGGCAGTTGAATAAAACCCCATAAGGCAAAAAATGCAATAATTCCTTGCGCTGGCAATGGATGTTGTGCATGAATAATTGCAATCAAAAACACGCCTATCGCAAACAGAAAAAAAACCAACCCACACTGATGTTTTTCATGACTGGCAAGATATAAAAACAGCGCCCATATATGTCGAAGTGTCATCAAAAATAAAGGCCTTACTTTAATATAATTGGATCCATATTCCCACGTCGCAAACGAATATATTATTCACGATAGGTATATCAAAAGAGTATGCCTTACTTCTGACACACAAAAAAGTTTTTTCAAATAGCAGATGATACATTTAAGTATTTTTCTTTTACCATAAATGGTATTAATAAAACGAGCGCATATTAATATTAGGAAAAGACTGAATGTTGTCTCGGCAATCAAAATCAAAACACCAAGAAAACATCCTGTTCCTAAAACAATTGTTAAAAAACCCAAAAGCCCTAGGCGCCATTGCCCCTAGCTCAAAAGCACTCACTGAAATGATTGCACACCATGTAAAGGTTGATGACAATAGCTATGTTGTTGAGGTCGGTGCGGGCACTGGACGTTTTACACGTGGCTTGTTAAAAGCAGGCATCGATCCGACACGGCTTATTGTTGTTGAACTTGACGTTGAATTATGCGCATACCTCAAGCATCACTTTCCAGAAATTAAAATCATCCAAGGTGATGCCACATTGTTACACAACTTATTGCCGCCCGCAGTTGTTAAAAATGTGCACACTATCATTTCAGGCATACCGCTCATTAATTTAAATAAAAATGAACAGTCAGCGCTTGTTTCCGCGTTTAAAAATACATTAAGTCCTCTCGGACAAATCCTACAATTCACTTATGGTCCCATTTCTCCCTTATCCTCTAAAAAACTCGGTTTAACTGCAACACGGCTCGGGCATGTTTTTTTTAACGTCCCACCAGCAACCGTTTGGTCATATACATTCCATGAACAAGCTATCCAAAAAAAGAAACGTCACCAATTTCGCATTTATTTTAAAGTTGCTCAAGAAAAAGCCAGTAACACATTTCGTCGTGTCAAAAGAACAACATTCCCCTCCAAAGATAAATAAATGACAAACCAATGCAGAAAAATCGCTCTTATTGGTGCCAGTGGACGCGTTGGAAAAAGCTTAATTCAGCGTATCTATACGTCACCGTCGTGGGATATTACCATGGAATTAACACGTGACTTATCAAAACTTAACACTATCCATGCAAATTCTTTTCCGCCACATATCATTATTGATTTTTCACACGCCGATACCACCTACCAATTAGCAAAAATGTTAGTTGATCATTCAATTCCCCTCTTAATTGGCACAACGGGTCTTAATGAAGTAACCTATGAATTACTTGCACGATGCGCCAAAACAGCCCCTGTCATGATTGTACCCAATACCAGCATAGGAATTATTATTCTTCACAAATTGCTAAGGCTTACTGCAGCACAACTCGATAGCACATTTGATATTGATATTACGGAAACACACCATCGTCATAAAAAAGATGCTCCATCAGGCACAGCGTTATCACTCCAAAAGACTTTAAATAATACCACAACAAACCCTATTAGCGTCCATTCTCTGCGCGCAGGAAAAGATACAGCCGATCACGTCATCAGTTTTCAGGGTGATAATGAATCCCTCACATTTTCACATCGCGTATCATCTCGTGATGTCTTTGCAGACGGTGCGTTACGTTTGGCAAACTGGCTTATTCAGCAAGAATCAGGCGTTTATACCACCGATGATTTTTTAAATACATCATCAACAAAATAACAATCGCTTTACCTGATTTTAACCATTAGGAGTGTACTCTGTTTATACCGGGAAATGATCTCAAAACTGTGGACATTCGGTTGTTGTTTTAAAGGAGTAATTATGAATAGAAAAATATATATCAGTAATTTGTCATTTTCATTACGCGATGATGAATTAAAAAATATATTTGTAAACTTTGGTTCTGTTGTATCAGCAAAAGTTGTAATGGATCGTTTTTCAGGTCGTAGCAAAGGGTTTGGCTTCGTTGAAATGCAAACACAAGAAGAAGCACGAAACGCAATACAAGCTCTCAATGGCGCTGAAATTGCTGGACGCAATTTACGTGTCATGGAAGCAACACCAAAACCAGAGAATCCTCAAAGAGAACTACAACCACAAATTGGGGCCTTTCAAAACAACCAATTTCAACCAAATAACCAGTTTCAATAAATAAGTCGATCGAAAGCCTGCCTCATACAAGGGGCGGGTATTCTTTTAATCACTCTCAGTTCACTGTAGATTCCAACAAAAAAGAACGATTGCTCAACGATTATTTGCGCTTTTGTCGTACTTGCCTTATCCTATGTCCAGATTAAATGACAGATAGGATTGAGAACAACCCCATGCAAAATTTTGATATTGTTATTATTGGCGCGGGTCCTGGTGGCTATGTAGCAGCTATTCGTGCCTCTCAATTAGGTCTTAAAACAGCTATTATTGAACGTGAACATCTTGGCGGGGTTTGCCTAAATTGGGGCTGCATTCCAACAAAAGCGCTTCTCCGTAGTGCTGAAGTATTTCACCTGATGGAAAATGCAAACTCCTTCGGCTTAAAAGCAACAGGTATTAGCTTTGATTTGGAAGCTATTGTCAAACGCTCTCGTTCAATATCAGGTCAACTCGCCAGTGGAATTCGCGGTCTCCTTAAAAAAAATAAAGTTACTGTTTTTGAAGGTACCGCTAAACTAGAGGGGAGAAAAACAGTCACCATCAACTTAACCGATGGAAAAACCGAGCAGCTATCAGCCTCCCATATTATTCTTGCAACAGGCGGAAGAGCACGTATCCTCCCCTTTATGCCGCTTAACCACCCACGTGTATGGCAAGCAAAAGAAGCCATGACACCAACGTTTATGCCAAAAGAACTTCTCATTATTGGATCTGGCGCTATTGGTATTGAATTTGCAAGCTTTTACAAAACCCTTGGTGCAAACGTTACAGTTGTAGAAGTACAAGATCGCATCCTTCCACACGAAGATAATGAAATTTCGACCCTTGCTCAAAAATCATTCGAGAAAAAGGGAATGAATTTTATATTAGGCGCCTCCTTCACTGATATGAAAGCAACTGATAAAAAAGTTACTGTTTCAATTAAATTAGCAAATGGCTCCGTTGAAACAAAAGAAAGTGATGCCGTAATTGTTGCCGTCGGCGTGATTGGTAATACAGAAAACTTGGGTCTTGAAAAAACAAAAGCCGTTATTGAACGTGGACAAATTGTCGTTGACGTCTACTGCCAAACAGCAGAACCAGGCATATATGCCATTGGTGACGTTGCAGGTGCGCCATGGCTTGCCCATAAAGCATCTCACGAAGGCATCATTTGTGTTGAAAAAATTGCAAAACATACCCCTCACCCCATCACACGCAATAATATCCCTGGCTGCACCTACAGTATGCCACAAATCGCAAGCGTCGGGCTCACAGAATCCGCCGCAAAAGCACAAGGATTAGAAATAAAAGTCGGTAGATTTCCCTTTGTCGGCAACGGAAAGGCAATCGCACTCGGTGAAACTGAAGGTCTTGTCAAAACAATTTACAACGCTAAGACAGGTGAATTACTCGGTGCACACATGATTGGCGCTGAAGTTACTGAGCTTATTCAAGGCTTTGTGATTGCAAAAACTCTAGAAGCCACCGAGGCTGAACTTATGCATACCATCTTCCCGCATCCAACATTATCTGAAATGATGCATGAATCAACACTTGATGCTTATGGAAAAGTTATTCATTATTAGCAGAAAACCAACACGTTTTTACAATTATGCATATCGATAGTAAAAACGTGTTAGCTTACAAAAACGCATCAAAAATGAATTTCATATAACCATGCAACTACAAAAAGCAAAAAGTAACTGATAGAGTTCCATACATTGAAGATAGTTACTCAAGTGCACTGTATGGTCAAAAAGAAATCCAAAACAAAACTCTTAATGTATATGTCTATCTTAATGCTAGGCTGGTGTGGTGGTATCGTACATAATTACTACACTCCAGATTTTATCACTTATCATGCCGCCAGAGATCCTGAATTTGGCCTACGTATCATTAAAGAAATTATTGGAACGAATACAATACTAAATGACGCAACGGCAGTCATTACCACGCAAAGTGCCACTCAATTTGGTAAAGAATTTTTTAACACGATCAGCAATGAAGGACGCTCATCTATCATTGCTCACCCCTACGACAAGCAAGGAAGTGGTGTGACAGTTACTGTTTCATACCGCAATACAAAAACCAATCAACGCAAAATCCTTTTGCTACGCAAACTCAAAAAACGCAACACCCTATCAAAAGGGCTACACGATGAATACACAATGGTTGCTGGTTACACAAAAGGAGCCGCTGTTGAAGGTGGTCAAATCAGTAAATTAGCCTTCAAAGAAGGGGAAGAACGCGACGCAGTCGAGGATGAATATCTAATCACAGGTGCCCTTAAACGTATTGCACCGCCGAAGCGAGAATTAAAAGAAGAAACTACGTTTGCTACCAAGCATTATTTCAAAGAAATCAGAAAGCATATCCTCGATTTTTTTACTAAAAAATTAAAAAAAGATCCCTACATCGCCAATTTTGATCCTGCTGAAATTAAGGCATATCTACAATCAAAAGGTTTTACTTATAATCGTGATTATAATTACCTGGATACTGCTATGCGTGAATTTAAAGAAGAATCTGGGTATAATGGCACTATAGCCCCAACGATGTTTAAGGTGTGCTATACCTCGGATAATTACGCTGTATCAAATGTACCAGCACTACATACCATTGTTAGTTATCTTGTTTTTGATTTAGGAACCTTTGATACCGAACCTAAAATTTATCCAGCGCATCACACAGGTGAACGCGAACCAAATTCATTTCAAGCGAATGGCACAGAGGTAGGAGAGCTTGCGTGGGCATCTGTTGACACAATTGATGTCGATCAGAATGGAAATGCACGCTACAATAACCTGCCGCTCGCTTTTGTCGATATGCCTGTGCACCATAAAACCATGAAATACTTACGCGATAATGAACTCAACATACAAAGTAAAGGACTTATTGTATCACGAGAACAATTACAACAACTTATGCGGCATATGGGGCTAACCTACACACTTGAAAAGCTCAGTACAGAATTTGGACAAAAAGCCAGCAAAGCACACCAATTTAATGCCTGCATTGCGACTGAAATTGGTATACAAACGACGATGCTTAACGCGGATGTGCTAAAAACGGCATGGAGTGCGTGCAAACAAAATTCTCAACGCATGGCTTCAAAAGAACCCCCACTGTTTTGAGGCAAAATATGATAAAATTTTCGATAGGTAAGTTTTGCATAGGATTCAGCTGGTTGATTCTGAAAACCATTTATTGAAAAAAACGTCGTCGGGGGCATGTTAGTAACCGCTTTTTGTTGATCATGTCCTTTTCGAACGCGATTCCTCTGCTTTTTATCACTAATAGCTTTTTCCTTAAAGGGTCTAACATAAGCATTATCCACCTTATTTTGTGTGTAAACAATATCATGCTGTATAGGGATTTTATTACCAGCACGGCAACGTAAATCCTGCCACTTCTTTTGCACTTTCTCAACGTAAGGACGATGAATAATGGGAGATGCCGAATGATAATGACCAACGGCTGTTTTCCAATTACCAAATTGACGACGTAAACTGTTTAAAAACTGCGCTGCATAAGCAACATTTAATTGCGGGTCAAATGCATCATCAAGGTGCCTGAATGCTTCAGGATGATGCTTTAAATTAACTTGCATGCAACCAACATCAATACTTTCAACACCCTGGCTTTGAAAACGTTTAACGGCCGCAATAGCATCATTTTTACTCTGATAAACATATCCCTTCCCTTCTACGTTTATCGTCCATGGCCACGCAACCTGCTGTTTATTTGAAAGTCGACGCCCAGATTCTGTTAACGATATTGCTTTTAATAAGTGAGGTGGTATTGCATAAAAATTCTCTTGTTGATGAATAAAAACCTCACACCCCACCAACTGATTGGGCACAAGCAAATAAAAAGAAACACATACGATGAATACAAACTGTTTAGAGAACATCACAAAATGAAATTACAATGAATTTATGCTTTTGATTATGCAAAAAGTATGCCAATGTCTGATCGACACCCTAAAATTGAAGAAATAAA
Organism: Alphaproteobacteria bacterium; assembly: GCA_947490395.1. Classification (GTDB taxonomy): domain Bacteria; phylum Pseudomonadota; class Alphaproteobacteria; order Paracaedibacterales; family CAIOTO01; genus CAIOTO01. The sequence goes on along the minus strand of CANLGW010000034.1, from coordinate 5,077 downwards.
TGGCACAATTGATCCCATTAAAACCAGGACTTTACTGCGTTGCAACGCCAATTGGCAATCTAAAAGATATCACTGTGCGTGCACTCGAAACACTTCAGCAGTGCGATATTATCGCGTGCGAAGATACTCGTACATCACGAAAATTGCTCGCGCATTATGGCATTTCAAAACCATTGTGGATCTATCACGACCATAACGCGAATGCTAAACGTAATGACATCTTAAATGCTATCCGTGATGGAAAATCAATTGCACTCATTAGTGATGCTGGTACGCCACTTATTTCGGATCCTGGAACAAAACTCGTTCGGGCATGTCAAGAAGAAAGACTATACATAACAACACTCCCTGGCGCATCAGCGGTCATTGCAGCATTGGTTTTATCAGGACTCATGAGTCATGCATTTGCTTTTGTCGGTTTTTGCGAACCAAAACATATGCAAAAATGGTTTACATTTGATGGTAATCTTGTTTTTTTTGAATCACCTCGTCGACTTGTGCAAACGCTAAAACGCATGTCAACTACCTTTCACAACCGAAAAGTAGCTGTTGTCCGCGAAATCACAAAAATGTTTGAAGAAGTTAGAGGTAATGATTTTGAATCCGTTATCACACATTATAATGCGCACCCTCCAAAAGGAGAGATTGTTATTGTCTTAGGCGAAGCACACATCAACACATCCCCATCAATAGATGCAATTGATGAAGCTCTAACAAAAGCACTTGAAACACTATCAATTAAAGATGCAGCTCATATGGTTGCAACGATATTTGATTTACCAAAAAAAGAAATTTATGCACATGCGTTAACGATAAAAGAGCACATAAACTTAATAATATCAAAAGACTGAGGGTCAAACCGCATTTAAGACTTGAATTTTATGCATTATCCCCTTATTTAAGAGGTATAGCTTAAATTATTTTATGCAAAAAAACATTAGACTAACCTAAATCCTTTTACACTTAACGTATAATTTAAATAGCCAATCTTAATGTTCACAAAGAAGTGGGGTGTTACATGACCGTTTTCAATACTGATGGTGACAAGCCTATTGATAACGATCATGTGAATCACATTCAAAGTCCTGATGAAAAAACATTAAGCGCACGAAACCTATCAAACGATGGAAATTCTGCACGTTCACATATCTCTGAAGAGTTACACCTATCAACAGAATCCCAAAAAGAAACAATCGATCAACACATTCCACAAACCGTTTGGGTACTTGGTTTTATGATGTTTTTGATGAACTGCGCCTTTGTTATGACGTTCAGTTTTTCTGGCCTTTATCTTAAATCACTTGGTGTTGCCAACGTTGGTATTGGTTTTCTTGAAGGAATTGCAGAAGCAACATCATTCTTAATGAAATTTTTTTCAGGTATGATCAGTGACGCTTTACGTAGACGAAAACCCGTTATGTTTATTGGTTACTTTTTATCATTTATATCGCGTCCTTTAATGGCATTCGCGAGTTCTTTTGGTCTATTCTTTATGGCAAAAAGCATGGAGCGCCTAGGGAATGGCATTCAGGCAACGCCGCGTGATGCAATTGTCGCAGATATAACGCCTGCAAATCGTATTGGAGAGGCCTATGGTCTCAAGCGTAGCCTTGCGCAAGCAGGGGCAATTGTGGGTGCAATTGTAGGAGCCTTTGCCATGTGGGCAACCAGTGATAACATGAATGCTGTTTTCTGGTACGCATGCATTCCATCCTGCATCGCGTTTGTTTTGCTCATTATCTATGTAAAAGAACCCAAGCGTTTAGACCACTCAGCGGTTTCAGCTGAAGTTCCGCTTCCCGCCACTAAACGTCGTCACCGTATTTCATGGTCAAACTTACGTTTATTAGGTTCCGCTTTTTGGCTACTGATGCTCATCAACAGTATTTTCATGCTTGCACGTATGGGTGAGCAATTTATCGTACTTCATGCGACATACAACTATAACTTAGAAATGCGCTATGCGCCCTTTATTTTCGTTGTCTATAATGCAGGTTATTGTGCTACTTCTTATCCTGTTGGTGTTTTGGCTGATCGTATGAACCGCTATTGGTTTTTAGCCATTGGCATTATTTTAATGGTTTTAGCCGATATCGTACTTGCAACGGCAGGCAATCTATGGTTACTGTTCATTGGTATTTTATTTTGGGGCTTCCAGTATGGCATTACAATGAATATATTCACATCTCTCATCGCTGAAATTGTACCTGAAAACTTACGAGGCACGGGTTTTGGATGCTACTATATCATTAATGCAATTGCAATTATCATCGCCGAAACAATGGCTGGAAAAATAGCTGGAGAATTTAACCATTATCAAAATTCCTTTATCGTGAGTGCTATTATTGCCCTTATTGCCCTTATTGCCCTCATCCTGATTATGGGATTAAAAAGCTCAAATCACCGAAAAATCATCTAAATTTATAAAAAATAACGATATTCCAAAACCAACTCTCCACCGCAAGCACTAAGGAATTTAATCCATTCGAGTAAATTCCTTATACGCTTACGTATCGTAATAGTAGCTGCCCGTATAAAAATATGTTATAAATACTTGAGGTCAGGCAATCGCTGGTTAGCAATAACGAGAGGAAAGTCCGAGCTCCTGACAAACATGGTGCCGGATAACATCCGGCGGGTGGTTCTCGAAACCCATTTAGGGAAAGTGCCACAGAAATTATACCGCCTTCTTTAATCATTATTGCGTGCAATTAAGGTTAGATAGGGTAAGGGTGAAATGGTGCGGTAAGAGCGCACCGCGCGACTGGTAACAGGCGTGGCAGGGTAAACCCCACCAGGAGCAAGACCAAATAGGAATTACGTTCCGTCGTGTCGCAAGACCTGATAGACAGATTGTTTGTCATCTGAGTAATTCGGGTAGGTCGCTTGAAATGTGTGGTAACACACATTCTAGATGAATGATTGCCGAAAGAATAGATCTTCTATTCTGGAACAAAACTCGGCTTATCGACCTTGTGTTTCGAGATAAAAAAAGACAGCTTAGAAAAATCTAAACTGTCTTTTTTAATACATAATTTTCACACATAAAGCATTAAAATAAAGTTTTTCAGTTATAATTTGAGATATATCAATTCATAATTGAATGACTATTTTAAGGCTTTCCACTTGCATTACTAACAAAATAGAAAGCCTTAAAAATGTTACGCAGCAGCAACAGAAGCTTCACGTTCTTCTGCACGCATTTTTACCGCTGTATCAACTTTACGTGATAGGGCTTTAACCGCATAGAGCCATGCAACACAAACCACTGCAAAGGTTGCAAAGGCATATGGCGCAATAGCGACAACGTCTTTTGTTGCAAATACCATGAGCAAGCCCATTTGAACGTATCCACCACCCGCTTTACCTGCACGACCACCAATAACGTCAACAGCAGCCTTACCTTTTGATTTTAATTCTGGATCAAGTGGAATATAAGCCATTTCCTTTGTTGGATCAAAAAGAGTATACTTTACGGATTTTGAAACAATCACAATTCCTGCTCCTAAAAATGCAGCGACAGCAACTGGTGTTGATTTAAGAAATACCAACATTGGTGCTACTAAATTTTCTGAACATGTGAAAATAAAGAACAAACCACCACCCAATAAGATGATTATAGGTGTAATAAGTGCTGCTGTGCACCATGAAAACTTACGAATAATATTTGACCCAATAAATAGACCGAATAAAATTGTAAACACACCTGTGATTGAAGAGAAGTTCCCCATAAAGGCATTATAGCCACCTTTATCACCTGCATAGAAGAATTTAAGTTGTTCTTTCCATTGAACTTCAACGAGGTTAATTGTTACACCATACGCCATAATTAATGTCGCGATAAGTGCAAGTTCAGGTGATTTAACAATAATCTTAAGGCTTTCACCGAGTGATGGCTTTTGCTTTTTTTTCTTCGTACCGCCTGCTTGCTCTTCTGGATCAAAAAAGCGCTTATCAGTTAAAACATTTGTATACATCCAACGATAAATGTACATACAGAGGAAACCCATAACAGCAACAACACTCATCAATAAATACATTGAAACTTGCCATGCATCCGTTCCAGTTGGAAGATAGTTTTTAATTGATTCTGAACAAAATACAACAACTTGACCTGATATAATCAAAGCAAAGTTTGCAATAACAGCAAATAACCCATAAAAACGCTTTGATTCAGAAAAACGAACGACGTGATTCGCAAATTCCCAAAACGCCAACGCAAGAATCGCACTGCCCCAAATTTCAGCAAACACATAAAATATGGAATAAGACCAATACGCATAAATATCAATGAAACCAGAAAAAGCTGGCGCCGCATCGTGCATCGCTTTTACCGTTTCTTTTGCAGGGTGCAAAAAATCTGCCATTGGATAAATTACAAACCCAAAAATAGCAAAAAAGATTATAAACGGAGAAACAATTGCGTAAAATAATTTTTCACGTGAAAGTATATTTGATAACTTTGCATAAAGCACCACGAATAAAATAGCAGCCGCTGTTACCGCTATACCTTTTAAGAAAGGAATAACTGCAGCACCACCAGCGTTCACAACGAGTGTGTCTTTTGTGTCACGCAAAATAGTGTAATTAAATAGAATGCAAAACATAATTAAAGCGAGTGGGATAAATTTTTTCAATTCATAATTATGTATTGGCCAAAGTACGGCACGCATGCCTGTAAACTCTGGCTGTTTTGTGTCAGATGGACTTGTCATTTTATATCCTTTAAGGCTAACTTAATGCACAAATAAAGCAATTTTTATTCATGCGACATTTACTATTTAAAAAAATAAAGACCAGAGCCATACAAAACAATGCAAGCTCAACATACTTCTTTTTTCAACACTAAGAGTATACAACGAAAGATTAATACAAACAAGTTAAATCGTTAATAAACTCTTCATATGCATTAACAAAAAATTAAATAATTGGCTCTTATGCAAATTGAGTGGGTAGATGTGGATTATGTCTCATTAAATTCAACTTTCCAGTGAGCAAATAAGCCATCACTTTAAAATGCTTTTTGCCATAACCACGTGCTTTTCGTTTAGCCGCTTGAACGATCGAGTTAAGACCT
>CANLGW010000033.1 GCA_947490395.1 Alphaproteobacteria bacterium | reverse complement strand
TGACATCCGTAAAATAACCCTTTTTCTTATTTTCTTTTCGACCTTGATCCTTCATAAAACCATAAAAATGATTCATCGAAAATCATGGGGGGAGGATTTATCCAGCTTTTAACCGAACTGACAAAATTTATTCAGCGGGAACTGCTGTATAAATACACAATCGTTTGACACACCGTGGATCCGCGTCTAATATTTCAAATTTCATGCCATTTGGGTGCGTGATAAGCTCCCCCCGACTTGGCACACGCCCCGCTAGAAAGGCAGCAAGACCGCTCAATGTTTCAATGTCTTCATCTTCATCAATCAAATAAAGAGGACGCCCGACAAGTTCATCAAGCTCCCAAAAAGTACAACGACCATCAGCTAGAATAGAACCATCAGATCGCCAATGGAGCTGCGGTGTTGGTGATTGTGTATTGTTGTCTTCAATATCCCCAATAATTTCTTCAATTAACTGTGAAAAGGTTACAATACCATCAACGCCACCGTACTCATCAACAACAATTGCAACACGCAAACTGCTTTTGCGCATCATGAGCAACAAATCCAGCGTTCGCATAGCAGGTGAAATAAACATCACATCCTTGAGGAGCGGTTTTAGCATAAATGGCTTTTTACTATGTATCCATGCCAACATATCTTTTGTATGAACAATTCCACTAACATGGTCTAAATTTTCTTTGTACACAACAAGCCATGAAATGCCTGTCTTTACAAATTGATCAATCAGTTCATCTTCACTAATCGTATCGGAGACAGCGATCATATCTGCACGAGGCGTCATAATATCGTGCGCTGTCAAATCACGCAGATTCAATACATTCCCAAGGAGCAAACGTTCATCCGATTCAATTGAAGGATTGTCTTCATTTGATTCTTCGATCAATTCTTCAATGGTTTCACGAAGACTTGGATCTGATTCACCTTTTCGACAATAACGCCAAAAACGTTTCAGCATTGTTGAGAATGAGGGGGCTTTCGCACAACGTTCAAAAACATCATTCATATATTATTCATTAGCCTCGTAAGGATTAGGGATTGAAAAATGAGCTAAAATTTCGACTTCTGCACGTTCCATTTGTGCAGCTTCATCATCTATTTCATGATCATACCCAAGAAGATGTAAAAGACCATGCACGAAAAGATGCGCTAAATGGTGATTAAATACTTTATTTTGGGCAAGGGCTTCGTGTTGAATTGTCTCAAAAGCAAAGACAATATCACCGAGGGGGATTTCCTCTGATGGTGGCAAAATACGCAGCAGTTCATCATCATACGCAGGAAACGATAAAACATTTGTTGGATTATCTTTTTGGCGATACGTTAAATTTAATTCCTGGACGTGGGCATCACTTGTGAATAAAACGCTGACCATACAACGTCTGCCCCACTTTACATGAGATAATGTTTTTATAGCAAATGCATCTAAATCAATAAGGGATTGCCTTGACAACCAATCATCCTCATCTGTATCGCATTCAACTCTTACTAAACTGTGTATACTATCACTATCCATTATTACTTGTATCTCGATCATACGCCCTTACAATTTTTGAAACCAATGGATGCCTTACGACATCTTCCTCGCCAAAAAGTGTAAAATTAATATCATCAATACCATTTAAAATACGCATAGCCTCTTGTAACCCAGATGAGGTGCCTCTGGGAAGATCTATTTGCGTTAAATCACCATTTATTACCATTCGTGCGTTATTTCTAAGACGTGTGAGGAACATTTTCATCTGCATTGGTGTTGTATTCTGCGCTTCATCTAAAATAACAAAGGCATTTGTTAATGTGCGCCCACGCATAAAAGCAAGTGGCGCAATTTCAATTTCACCTGTTGCAATTCGTTTTACGACTTGATCAGCAGGCAACATATCATTCAATGCATCATAAAGAGGGCGAAGGTAAGGGTCGACTTTCTCACGCATATCGCCTGGCAAAAAGCCGAGATGCTCTCCTGCTTCAACAGCGGGTCTTGATAGGATAATACGATCAATTTTGCCACTTAGCAACAATGATACACCTGCCGCAACAGCTAAATACGTTTTACCAGTACCTGCAGGACCAATACCAAATACCATGTCATGTTTTTGCATGGATTGCATGTAACTGCTTTGTTTTTGTGTACGCGGAAATATAATACGCCGTTTTGTTTGGATTGATACGCCATTATAATCAGCGGGATTGGATGGTTTTTGTTCACCATTTAACGTAATAGAACGTGACGCAAGATGAATGGCTGAATCAACCTCGGCCGAATCAACCAATTGCTGTTTTTCTAATTTATTATACAGATGCTGAAGAGCCGTTTTAGCATATCCAATATTTGCTTCATCACCTGTGATCGCAACACGATTGCCACGCAAAGCAATGCGCACACCAAGCAGCTGTTCAATGCGCGAGAGATACCGGTCTTCAGGCCCTACAAGCGCTGATAACAAGTGATTATCTGAAAATTCAAGTTGTTGTGTCATATCATCTGCTGACAAAATAAATCTCCTATTTCTGGGGCGCATATACAATGTCACTCCCCTTTGCACCTAAGTCTAATACACATCTAACAAAGAAGTGAATAACTTATGTCACCTTCATATACAAGTGTGACAGCTAAATACTAACAAATATTTAACATAAAATAGATTCTATTTTTTAGGGATGTCAGCTTTCAAAATCTCAAAAGCCTTTACACGTAAATGTGTTGGTATATCTGACTGCTCCAAACTATTGATGAACATTTTCATGGCAGAATCTTTTGCTTCACGTGAGATTCTCTTCTTTATCATTTGAAAAAGTTCTGCACGTTGGACGAGGTTAATTTTAGGGTTCACGACGTCAAAAACAAAGGCATTACAAGCAACAGCATTTTCACTGCCACTCAGATATGATTTAATTAACTCGTAAGTAATCATGCGCGTTTCATAGGAAACACTACGAATTTGCATTTTTTCAACCGCTGATTGTGCAATTTGTTTTACTTGTGCCGATGACAAATGCTCTTTCATGAGTTTTAAAGCTGAAATAGAAAGCGCAATATCAGTAACAGGCGATGTTACGCCTTGCACAAAATGCACGATTGAAAGACGTAATCGTTCTGGTGGTAAAAGATTTTTCACAAATCCAAAGATAGCAAAAGCTTCTTTCTGAGACAAATCAACATTTGACAAGTCTTGTAAAAATGAATCAATAACGGTGTAAAGGTATTCGCCTGCAAGATAATCTTTCATCAAATGATAAAAAGTCATACGTTGTGCTGGCATAAGGTCTGGGCTGGTGAAATCATTAACCAGATAAATGGCAGCCTTTTTTAATTTTTCACTTTCCAAGTAATCTTTAATAATAACAAAAGCTTCTTTTCGATCATGGGCTGTGCGATCGAGTGCAGAAATATCATATAAAAATCCATCAACTATTTCCCTGATTTGATCGGGTGCAAGATTGTCTTTCACAAGGGAAAAAAGTTCTCGACGTTCAAACGCACTCATATGCTCCATTTTTATTTTCTGAGCAAAAGCATCTATAAATATAGAAAGTTTATTAGGTGATAATTGATTTTTAATGAGCAAAAACAAGGTGCGATGCTCAGTTAAATCTCCATCACTTTTACTGATTTCAATCAAAACACCATCATGAATTTTTGCATGCGCTTCTACTGTTAAATAATCTTTAACAAGGTTATAGATTTCACATCGCTTGGGGATGGAATAACGATCGCCTGAAATTTCATTGACAAATCCAAGTGCAGCATTTGGCAATAATTGCGCAGGTAAAAATGTTTTGATCAGCCCAAATAATATAACTTTCTCGTTAACGTCAATCTGGGGCTTTGCTATATCGTGAATAAAACCAGTTGCAGATAAAGCGACATATTTTGTATCTAAATGGTTTTTTAAGATATTAAAGAGATCTCTTCTTTCTTTTGAATCTGTTTCGGGCGCCTTCATTCGTTGAATAAAAAATTCAATCAACCGAGCTGCTGTTTCTGAAGGCAACTGATCCTTCATAATAGCAAATCGTTCAGCGCGTTGACAAATTGTAAGTTGATCTTCCATGACAGAATCCTACAGGCTACATATTCTTTACTAAAAAATGCATTAACTGATTCGTTGATGTCTATCTAACCACAAACGCAACAATCACAAACAAATTCCACATAATCAGTGTGGCACAGAAGACTTAAAGAACGGTTAAAGTATGCCTAACAAACCTGTTTTAATACGTTTAGATTTTATGGATTTACCCCCACTTTCATGATAGCCTATCAAAGATAAGCGCATAAAATTGAACGATTCAAGGATACATAAATGCTAAACCAAAATACCTACATTGTTAGCAATTGGAAAATGAACGGCACAAACGCACTTATGCATGACATGGTGAAGACTTTTATAGAAAAGACTGTTACAAAGAAAGTTACCCCTGAATCAGCACACACAAATGTCTCTTGGATATTTTGTCCGCCTGCATCGCTGCTTACTGAAACGAAACGGCACTATCCCACAATTAACCTTGGGGGACAAGATTGTCATCCTAAACGTGCAGGGGCTTTTACCGGCGATATAAGCGCATTGTTGCTAAAAGAATCAGGTGTATATTATGTGATTATTGGGCATTCTGAACGCCGCCAGCATCACAATGAATCAAATGCTATTATTGCTGAAAAAGCCTGCATGGCAATCGAATGCGGACTTATCCCTATTATCTGTATTGGTGAGTCTGAAGAAAATTATATCAAAGGGCAAACCCTAGCTGTTCTTAATGATCAGTTAACCGAATCACTATCTGGTATTCGCCAACACATCACCCAAGCACCCTTTATCGTTGCGTATGAACCTATTTGGGCGATAGGTACAGGCAAAACAGCAACACTCACGGATATTGAAAAAGTACATTCATTTTTACGCAAACAATTGCCAGACACACCTTTACTTTATGGTGGTTCTGTGACCGCTAGCAATGCTGGTGATATTTTACCAATACCCCATGTAAACGGTGTTCTTGTTGGAGACGCAAGTCTTAAAGTTGATGAATTTAAAGCGATTTTAGAGGCTGCAGGTGCATACTAATAGTAAAAAGGCAAATAAATATTTTAAAAAACAGACGAGAATAATAATGCATTTACTATTAAACTATCTTAGAAAGAAGTGAATCCGTTAATGCTTTAATTGAAGCGATCATATCAATCCTTTTTTGCTCCATTTCATTTACAAGGGATAAAGTACTCTCTACTTCAGGGTCATCTGCAATAATAAAGACTAAAGTTTTATCACTTTTTATTTTATTCATAATGGCCAACGCCTTTTCAGAAGCAGAATAATTACCATGACGCACAGCCTTAACAAAATATTTTACAGCGGTTTTAAGGGCGGTTAATTTTTTATCAGCCGTTAAAACCTGAGCACTTTCTTAACAAAATTATGAATATTTATGAAATAAAAATTGTTCTTTTATCTATTATTTTAAAATTTAATTTTAAATCATGTATGTTTCTTTTCTATTTTGTGGCACTTTTCGGCCATAACGATAGCAATTCGCCAAAAACCATTTTCCATCACTTCCAGCAGCTTTTAGAAGTCCGGTAATTGCTTCAAAATCACAGCCGTTATCTCCTACATTATAACTAATTCCATCCTTATAAATTTTCCTGCCATCGATAATTATCTGCGCTGCTTCAAGGTACCCATTTCTCATTCCCTTTTTGCCAGCAATAATAAATAACTCAAATGACTTCTGCCACTCCCCTTTTAATAAAAATGCGTATGCTGCATTAAAGGTAACCAATGACGCAAGGGAGGCTGTATCTTCAACGAGATGATTCAAAAAGGACTGCGCCTCTTCTCCATCGAGCTGACACACCATGGATTGATTATTTAAAGCAAAAGGGGTCTCTAAAATTAGCTGTACTTTTCCCTGCGATGATAGAGGAAGCGGTGTATACAATCGTTCAACAAAATGAGCATCTCTTTCTTCAAAGGGAAAAGCATTAGCAATCATCATTCTTGATGTCTGATGACTCATGTGCAGCAGCAATTAAAATACATAATCGCGCTGCTTCATTTAATTCAGCAAATGATCGCCCATAATGCTTCAGTAAATACGCATAAGGAAAAAATAATTTGGCTATTTTCTTATCATCGAGCGTCACATCTACCACCCACAATTGATTAAAAGGATACACCACAACATCGGCTGAACACGTCTCTGGCTGCGTAGAAAAATGATAATAAAGCTCTATTAATCGTTCTGTATTATTCAAAAAAATACAATCACTTAAACTATCGTAAATTGGGTTATCGAATTGTTTGTCAGGTGTGCTTCTATACGAAGCCGGGGATTCCTCTCCAGAAAGGTTACTATATTCTGTTGTTGACGTATCATTTGATAATTTTGGCTTATCGAATAAAACCGACTTTCCAGATGTTCCCAATTTAACATGATCTGATTCAGCATCAGATGGTATGGCCGAAAAAACAGGAGAGCCCAACAAAAGACTACAAAAGAGCAACAAATACGCAAACATGATATAAACTTTCTTATTGAGTATCAATAAGAAATACCATAATTAAAAAGCTATTCAATTAAAAATAAAAATACAATTTTATTAAAGAAAAGATCTAATTGAGCGCCTTACTAAAATGCCATATCTTCTAAGATCAACGTCACCGAATTTCGTCCACCAAATGTATCATTCTTTAAAGTTACCACAACATCGCATGGTTGATTGCGTGCTTTTTTAATAGCATCATCAAAAGGTGTTCCTGTGACTCTAAAGGCCATCATTTTAGCGCTTGATGTGCCTTCGCCCTGAAGACGGCAACGAAGATGCGACCCATCCCCGATAGGTTCTGCATAACTAATCATCACTTGTTTTAACAAAAAGCGTGGCTGAGGGTTCCCTGCACCAAAGGGTTCAAGTTTCTCCAGATCCTTAATCAGATCAAGTGTCGCCCCACCAACAGAAAGCGCCCCATCAATAGTAATCGTTGGCACAACTGTTTTTGCAATCGTTCCCATTTCCTGATTTAAAAAAGCATAAAAATTATCATATTTTGCGCGTATCACGGTAAATCCCGCAGCCATTGCATGACCACCGCCCTTTTCTAAAAGCCCCAAATGAACGGCTTTAATCATAGCATCACCCATATTAACGCCCACAATTGATCGTCCAGATCCTTTGCCTATACCTTGGTCAAAACCAACAACACACGTTGGCTTATGAAAACGTTCTTTTAAGCGGCTGGCAACAATACCGATAACACCTGGATGCCAATTATCATTCCCGATTAACAACACGGGATGATCAGAGAGTCCATCTGTATCAATTTGCATGAGCGCTTGGTCAAGCACAAAACGCTCAATCCCTTGGCGTTCTTCATTGTAGGCATCCAAACGACTCGCGATTTGTTTAGCGAGCAACACATCATCTGTCGACAACAAATGACTACCAAGCAACGCATCACCAACACGTCCCCCCGCATTCACACGTGGTCCCACCATAAACCCCAAGTGGTAAGCACCTGGTTTTTCATTAATTCGTGCTATATCAGCAAGCTGACTGAGTCCAATATTTGAACGTGCTGCCATTACTTTCAATCCTTGGCGCACAAATGCACGATTAAGGCCAATCAGTGGCATCACATCACAAACGGTACCAAGTGCGACAAGATCTAAAAATTGACGTAAATCAGGTTCTATTTTATCGTTAAAATAACCATCATCCCTAAGCGCTCGATTAAGCGCCACAACAAATAAATAGGCAACCCCCGCTGCACACAAAAAACGCATCTCATCACGTGGCAATTCAGTTTGATCGAGACGATTGGGATTCACAAGTGCCGCTGTTATGGGCAGTGTTGCTTCCGCCATATGATGGTCAAGTACAATCACATCTAAACCAGCCTCATGCGCAATGCGGAGTGGTTCAAACGCCGTCGTCCCGCAATCCACCATTAACACTAAACCAATCGCTTGGGCACGCAATTGAAGCAAAGCCTCAGCATTAGCACCATATCCTTCTTCAATACGATCAGGTATGTAGACGCCAATAGGGGCTCCAATCGCTTCAAAATACCGACGCAGCAAGGCCGACGATGTCGCACCATCAACATCATAATCGCCATACACAACAATTTTCTGACCATCTTTTAACGCCATCATTGCGCGCACAACCGCTTTTTCCATATCAATTAAATGATTAGGATCAGGCAAATAATGACGAAGTGTTGGGTTTAAATAAGCCTCTACTTGATCAATGGGAATATCGCGATGCACCAAAATATGGGCAAGAATTTCTGAAATGCCATAACGCTGAATTAATGTCAAGACACGCCTTGGATTAGGCTCTTTATAAAGCCATGTTTTCCCTGTAACGGATATGCGTTGCGTTGGCATAAAACAATTCCTTCACTCTTACGAACAGAGCCCTCTCATCTCATTACACTTAACGAGACATTTCTGCCGCATCCGCATCAACTGCACACATTACCCGCCAAAGAGCCTCCACAATTTCTTTAACGCCCGTTCGTGAAGCCGCTGAGCATAACATAACAGATTTTCCTGTTGCTTGTTCAAGTGCAATTTTCTTTTCTTCGAGCTCATCATCAAACAAAGCATCTGATTTATTTAACACTATAATTTCGGGTTTTTCGACAAGTGTATCCGCGTATTCCTGCAATTCATGGCGAATGATATGATAGGCACCAACCACATCTTCTTGTGTCGCATCAATCATATGCAACAAAACACGGCAGCGTTCAATGTGCCCTAAAAACCGCACACCAAGCCCCGCACCCAAATGGGCGTCTTCAATAAGTCCAGGAATATCAGCCAATACAAATTCTTTATCATAAACAGATACAACACCTAACTGCGGATGAAGCGTTGTAAAAGGGTAATCCGCAATCTTTGGTTTTGCCCGTGTAACGGCTGCTAAGAATGTTGATTTCCCTGCATTTGGCATCCCAAGCAATCCAGCATCAGCAATAAGTTTAAGACGAAGCCAAATCCATTTTTCTTCACCAGGCCAGCCTGGGTCGGCACGACGTGGAGATTGATTAACGGATGTTTTAAAATGCGTATTTCCAAAGCCACCGTCACCGCCACGCGCTAAACGAATGCTTTGCCCTGGTATAGTAAGATCGGCGATAAGTGTTTCTTTATCGTCTTCAAAGATTTGTGTACCCACAGGAACCTTCATAAATACGTCTAAACCTGACGGACCTGAACGATTACGCCCCATGCCATGATGTCCGCGTTCACCCCTAAAGTGCTGTAAATAGCGATAGTCGATTAATGTATTAAGATTAGGAACAGCTTCAACAAACACATGCCCACCGCGACCACCATCACCGCCATCAGGCCCTCCATATTCAATAAATTTTTCACGCCGAAAGCTTACGCTTCCGCCCCCCCCATCACCCGATTGGATAAAGATTTTGCATTCATCAAGAAATTTCATAACATACGACCATTGTCAAATAATAGGTTTAAATAGAATATAGTGTTAGAGATGCGTCACGCATTTCGCCTAACTGAACATTATGGGAACGGCATCTTTATTTCAAGGATTATCCATTTATTTTTTCATTATTTGTTTCGTTGCCAATACTTCTAGATACGTCTGAAGATACGCTTTTTTAGCCATATCTGAAGCTGAAATAGCAATCGTCATATCGTCTATATTTAGACTGTCAGTTAAATGTTGTTTATAAACATTAAAGGTAAAATTGTTCGGCGCATACACTGTTAAAACACAATAAGAAATATTATTTTTTTGGCATAATGTTGCTAAATCACCAAATAATTGAGGCGGTAACAAAACATGCAACTTATTCTTTTTAGCAAAATCAATTAAGGGCATTAATACAAAAACATCAATTTCCGTGATATCGGGCAGGAAAATTGTTTTGATTTTATAAGCATCGATAAAATGCTGAAAGAATGCTATCGATTCGCTCGTTGCGTTAAAGCATGCCGCACTACAGGCATCTCCATCAAGGCGTGTTTGTGTATTAACGATAAGCGCGACATCTCTACCTTGTGTTCGCGCAAGAGCAACAAGTTCAGGCGATGCCTCATCAAAAGGACTAACGCATACACCAACCGAATGAGAAAGCGATGCTATAAATCCCTTATAATCAGACATTTTATCACCATCAAGCAACCATATTGATATACTTTTTTGTATGGCCAGAGGTGTAGTTACAATACGCGTTAATGCATAAGGTGTGATTTCAGGTTTTAAGAGAAACTCATGTTTTACTTCGGTGCCTTGCTTTGCCTCATGCGCGTAACTGGGGCTTAACATAAAAAGAAGAATGCAAATAAAAATGTAGATCATGATGGAATATTACTCATTTGAAAAAAGGATAATCCACGAAGCAAATCGTACGCCCGCTTTAATTGCGTATCTTTTTTCCGATCAAACAACCTATCGGTTGATTCAGCCTCAACGATGATATCAGGTTCCACACCTTTTTCCTGAATACGATTTAATTTCGGAGAATAAAAATAAGCTGTTGTTAATTTAAGCGCGCCTTTATTTGACAAATGAAACAATGTTTGCACAGATCCTTTACCAAATGTTTTTTCTCCAATAATAATGGCACGTTTATGATCTTTCAGTGCTGCCGCTAAAATTTCAGCACCCGATGCTGACCCCTTATTAACGAGTATTACAATTGGCAGCCCACGAACACGGTCGGGTCCCTTTGCTGCATACACTTCTTGATCTTCTTTTGAACGCCCATGAACACTAACAACAGTACCTCCATCAAGAAACAGACCTGTTGTTGCGACCGCCTGATCGAGCGTACCACCAGGATTATTTCGAAGGTCAATAATTAAACCATGTAAGTTTCCTTCTTGTAAAAAAGAATCAAGGGCATTCTTAACATTTCTCTCACAATGCTCATTAAACAAACCAATACGTAAATAGGCAATTTTATCATGCACCTCTGATTTAACAGCATTAATAATAATCATCGATCGCGTGAGCACAACATTACGTTTTTCATTTTTTTCATTAAGGAGCGTAAGTGTAACAGGAGTACCTGGTTTTCCTTGCAATTGCTTGAGTGCATCCGCAACAAAAGCTTTGGCGACATCCACACCGTCAACATGAGTAATAAGATCGCCCGATTGAATATTAGCACGGTGGGCAGGCGTGTCATCAATGGCTGAAATGACTTTTAATCCCTGCTTTATCGGTAAAATTTCAAGCCCAACCCCACCAAACTCACCTTTATTAATGGTATCAAGAACAGCCGCTTCGCGCGGCTCCATGTAAACAGAATAGGGATCAAGCGCCATAAGAATGCCTGTAATAGCTCCCTTTATCAAGTGCGTCTCTGTAATCGCGGTGCAATAATCAGTACGAATACGCTCAATTACCTCTGAAAATAATATTTCAAGCGTATAGTGTTCCGTTGTGTCTACTACACCTTGCGGGGGCGTGTCTTCACGGCAACCACTTACTAAAAAGAGTATTCCTATGAATGACGCAAGAACAACACTCCGCACACATGACATTTAGTGATATACCTTTGGAACTGTACAAATGCTCGGATAAAATCCAAGCATAACCTGATATTTATCCTATATATACATCATTTTGATTCATGATAGGTATATTTATTTTTTTGCTAAATCTTTTGTTGACTCAACAACCTTAACTTCAGCAGACTTTGCCTCAACAACCTTTGCATCAGGCGTTTTTAATTCAATCGCCTTTACATCTATTGATTTAACGACATCAGCCTTTGGCATACTCTTTTCAGAATCAGTACCATCTAGTGCTGTTTTTTGAGCTGCCGTTGCTTTTTGTGCAGAAGCAAGTTTCTCAGAATCCGTTGGCTCAATTGCTTTTAATGCCTCACCAATACCTGATGTCTTTGTTTTGTCTGCCTCGATAGGCACAATCACATCTTTTGGCTTATCCATTTTCAGCTTATCTGTTTTTGGTTTTTCAGCTTTTACGGTTTTTTCAACAGCTACAGGCGCTACAGTTTTAGGCTTTTCCTGTTTTGAAGCCACATCACCATCAACGATAAAATCTTTTTCTACAAGCACTGTATTTGCGTCTTTTACAGCAACATGCCATTTTCCAGGGCGAGCTGTTACACAAGCGTGCGTACGGTAACGCATGGATTGTTTCGTTGCAGTCGTAAATTCCGCATAAGGACTGCCATTGCGCATCCACACAAAAGTTACGTTTCCATCATGAGATGGCTGCAATGCAATTTGCGCACAGACTTTTCCATCATGAAACGCAAAACGGCTTTTTTCATTCTGCATAACATGGTTATCAACCTTTGTTCCCAAAATAAGCTTTGCTTGTTCAGCGCAAACTATTTGCATATTTAATAAAAATGCGCTAGCTAGCCCCAAACATATACCGCTATTCATATACTTTACCATCAATTTTCTCCTAATAACCCAATTTCCTACAATGATAACGCGAAAATCTCTTTTAAAAAAGCCCCTAATGCGCTAAGACTGCTAATATATATAATTATTTGTTGATCGAAAATGTTTGGTCTTTGCCTGGGAAAGATGTGAATATTGTTTGATTATTATTCTCATGCACGGCATTTAATTGACAAGACATTTATTAATTGATAAATATTTTATTTTTTATTATTAAATAAACGCACAAAGATCTAAATGAGGAGCATCCGTCTATGAGCCATAAAAAAATTCTCATCCTGGGTGTCAATGGTTTTATTGGTAGCGCCCTTACCGAAACAATATTAAAAAATACAGATTGGCATATTTATGGTATGGACATGTCTGATAATAAATTAGGTGATTGCCTGGGACATCCTAATTTTCATTTTGTTGAGGGTGATATAACGATCAACAAAGAATGGATTGAATATCACATTAAAAAATGTGATGCGGTTCTACCGCTTGTCGCTATCGCAACCCCTTCACTGTATGTCTCGGATCCACTTCGTGTGTTTGAGCTTGATTTTGAAGCAAACCTATCAATTATCCGTCAGTGTGTTACCTATAAGAAACGTGTCATATTTCCATCAACATCTGAAGTGTACGGCATGTGCGCAGATTCAGAATTTGATGAAAGCACATCTTCACTTGTTCTAGGCCCCATTGAAAAGCAACGCTGGATCTATTCATGTTCAAAGCAATTACTTGATCGGGTAATCTATGCGTATGGCGTACATCACGCACTCGATTTCACCTTATTCCGCCCTTTCAACTGGCTTGGTCCAAAGCTAGATAATCTCTTTGCCGCAAAAGAAGGTTCATCACGCGTTGTAACACAATTTATTGCCGATATTTTACATAACCAGCGAATTAAACTTGTCGATGGTGGGCAACAGCGACGCTCATTTACAGATATTGATGATGGTGTAGCAGCATTGCTCAAGATTATTGAAAATGACGGTGGTAAAGCTACAGGTGAAATCTTTAACATTGGCAACCCTCGAAATGATATTTCAATTCGTGAATTAGCAACATTGATTGTTGATCTAGTTAAAACATATCCTGATTATGCGCATTTAGCAAATCGTGTTGTGATTGAAGATGTAACATCGGACAATCATTATGGGAAATACTATCAAGACATCCAATGCCGTGTGCCAAAGATCAATCATATAAAAGATCGTCTTGGGTGGGAGCCTGTTGTAAATATTAAAGATGCGTTACGTAAAACACTTGATTACCACCTAACACGTCCATCAGCAGAACTTGATAGCTTACTCGAGACATGTTAAGAAGGATTCGTATTTGATGTCATTAGATATGAAAAAAACGATCGCCTTAAAAGTTGATGTTGACACAGAGCGTGGCACACGAATTGGCGTGCCCAATTTACAACGCTTATTTGATCAACATGGGATTGCAGCGACCTTTTTATTTTCAATGGGTCCTGACAATACAGGACGAGCAATTCGACGTGTATTTAGACCTGGCTTTTTTAAAAAAGTTAGCCGTACAAGTATCCTTAGTGTATATGGCATTCGAACGCTACTTAATGGTCTTTTATTTCCAGGGCCGCATATTGGTAGGCGCCATGGGGCTCTGATGCGCGCTGTGGCAGCGGGCGGCCATGAAATAGGCGTGCATTGTTATGATCATGTTGCCTGGCAAGATAAATTACCCCATTGGTCGGAAGCGCGCACTCGACAAGAAGTTAATAAAGCTGTTGAAACCTTTATGGATGTTTTTGGTTATCGTCCTTTTACGATGGGATCGGCTGGATGGCAAGCAAATAAGGCAAGCCTTTCAGCGTATGAAGAATATTCACTGTCCTATGCCAGCGACACGCGAGGAACAAAGGCTTTTTTCCCAATTATAAATCATCGCCATTTTACAACACTTCAAATTCCAACAACTTTACCAACGCTAGACGAGCTTATAGGAAGACCAGAATACCCATTTGACAACTTAATTGCGCACTACCATCAACTGATCGAGCAACAATCACTTAACGTATTAACAGTGCATGCTGAATTAGAAGGAATAGCTTTCTTAGATTGGTTTAAACAATTTATTGGTGAATCAATAGCAAATGATATTCATTTTATTCCAATGATTACGTTAGCGAATACACTGATGGAAAACAAAAATGAAATCCCGCAACTTGAGCTTACTCAAGGAATGGTTGATGGGCGCTCTGGTACACTTGCTATGCATAAATAATAAAATCAATTATAAATATTTGTATAGCTGTTAATGATCAATAATAAGTCGCAGTATATTAATAAAGGATATTTAAAAAACATGATCAAAAAAATTAGCTTTACACTTCTTTCGTTGTTAATTGTACTTTTCATTATACCTTTTTTTATCAATGTTAATTCGTATAAAGCGCCATTATTAGCCTTGGTAAAAGAGCATACAGGTATAATCGTACGCATTGATGGCGATATAAAACTATCGCTCTTACCGATGCCACACCTTAACATTACAGATGTTGCCGTTGAAAATAAAACAAAGAAAGTTTCAAACGACTTCGTGCACCTTAAGAAAATATCACTTTCAATTAAATGGCTACCTTTACTCAAAAAATCACTCCATATTCATCATATTGAATTAACTGAACCCACGCTTTTTATTGACAAATATACAGATGGTACAATCAATGCGGTCGCATTTACTGAGGATTCGTCACCCCAAACAATAATACCTTTACCACAAAAGAATGCCGCATTTGCTGGATCACCATCTGCTCATCAAACAATTATGCTGAATGTTGCAAAGGCAAAAATTGTGGGTGGAATCGTACATTATGTCGATTATACAACACAAAAGAAGCTCGATGTAAAAGACATCAACGCTGATGGCTATTTTAATGCCGCCAAAGGATTTAATCTGAAAGGGCGTGCCGTTAGTGGTGATAACGCTGCAACGATTTCTGTTAAAGGTGGTGCTTTGTTAAAGGGGTTACCAAGCATTGTTGAAGCAACTATTAATTTAGATTCAACGAATACCGCTGATCATATACGCGGCACACTATCGCTAAATACGACACAAAAAGATGGCGTTTTCTCGGGCACAATCGCTTCCAATACGCTCAAAATACCTGTAAAAATAGCATTAGGAGATCAATTGATTAATCTTGAGGATGGAGTAAGATTTTCGGCAAATTTAATAGCCAATAGTCAAAGAATTGACCTTGTTGCATTTAAAGCACTTATTGGAGATGACATGGCGTTATCAGGAAAAGGAACGTTTACCTTTAACAATAAAAATGCACATGCTTCTATCACGATATCATCAAAAGCTATGAGCGCAACAGGCAAATTTGATGTGGATCTATCAAAAGATAAACCGTTTATTATGGGCACAATTCATATGCCAGCATTGATCCACAAAACCACCAAAGACAATGCGCTTTCTGGCCATCCGCAACAAACAATCGATGCCAGCGATGATAATAAAGCATTAAATAAGGAGCGTTGGCCAAAGGATCCAATTGATTTATCTGCCTTAAAAAAGATAAATGGTGATTTTTCAATTTTAGTGGATACAGCACTTTATAATGACACAAAATTAACACAAACCAGACTTGCATTTAAACTATTTAATGGTGTTGCTACCATAACAGATCTATCAACAAAAGTTTATGGTGGAACGTTGACTTCTTCTGGCGTAATTAATGCTCAAACGAATCATATGGCGTTCAAGACACACATAAACGATATACGTATGGCAGATATACCTGGTGTAAAAGGATCCCCTTTAAAAAAGGGTGCCTTAACTGTTTCTGCTGATATGACCTCTGCCTTATCATCAATATATAATCTAATTAACTATTTATCAGGCACAATTAAAATCAATATAACTGATGGTGCTATTGAAGGGTTTGATATCAAACAATTTATTGCCGATCTTAAACAGGCAAAAGATATTGGCGGCCTTGCTAAGCTAAAAACTTCGTTTGAGCGAAAAGCAAATATGCACTTTAATCACATTCATGGTGACTTTAAAATAGAGAATGGCATTGCTCAAACAAATAACTTTGAATTAGATAGCAATGAAGGAACAGTTATAAACCATGGCAGTGTTGATTTACCACACTGGATACTTGAAATTACATCACAAATCAAGATCCATAATTTTAATAAAGCACCTTATATAATGGCGCATACAAAAGGCGCAATTGACCAGCCGCATTTCTCAATTGATATGAATCAACTGCAGGAACTCTTAGCAAAGGCATTGGCAAATCAACTCATTGATCGTTCGAAAGATAAGGTAAAAAGTCAAATTAAAGAACACGTTCGAGACCAAGTTAAAAAAAAAGTAGGTAATAACCTGACTAAAAAATTAGGAAGATTGTTGCCAGGTCTTTTGAGTGGACATTAAATTCCTCCCCCCCCTATTATCTTGAATGGTTATACAACATAGTGAACATCACAAAAAGAAGGCACACACCAACAGTCTTGATCGACACGTCGCTTAAAGGCACACCTTGTGATGAAAGCTTCTGAGTGCGCAATCATATGGTGAACCTCAAAGAGGCATAACCACCTAAAAAATCTGGATTTAAAATGAGTAATCACTTACGCTTTTTATAAACATCAAATGTATCGAGCTGCCTATTAATCCACTTACGAATTAATTTCCTGTTACTAATATCATATTGTACATCATCAGCTTCATCGACTACTTGCTGGTTCACCATGCTCGAAGTGCCTGCAGTTCCATTACGCGCCTCCTTTACATA
The DNA here is from genome assembly GCA_947490395.1 of Alphaproteobacteria bacterium. Classification (GTDB taxonomy): domain Bacteria; phylum Pseudomonadota; class Alphaproteobacteria; order Paracaedibacterales; family CAIOTO01; genus CAIOTO01. The sequence continues at coordinate 1,353 of CANLGW010000033.1, read as the reverse complement.
GCCATCGGGACGAAACATAACTAATCCAATTAATGAAATCAAAGCAGCGATGAACACAGCCAGACACAACACAGGAAAACTTGTAATTTGCTCACACACATATCCTGTTATTACATACATTAACGAATGCGAACATGCCCAAATAAACAACAAATTTGTATAACGACCAACAACTGGAAAACTTTTATTAATGATTGGCGCGGCAGGCGTTAATCCCTGACCTAAACAAATCACAACAAACTGCATAACAGTCAGACTCCAGTAATTAAGCATATCATTAAACATAAAGGCAAAAACAGGCAAAATACAAAGCAAAGCAACCAACTTAAACTTCAAAATTTTAAAGGGATGAATACGAACGCCTAACACCCCATAAAGAATTTCGACACACATCGTAACAAACAAAACAATAGTTGTTTGTGTCATAACGACATTCGGACTCATACCAAATGTATTCACCATCACAGATGGCACGTACGCCCATGAAAAATAAAAAGCTACAGCCGTAAACACATACATTGCAAAAAGAGCTGGTATGTTTCGATTACGATACTCAATTGATTGGTAAAGATTTGCCACCGTTCGGCGACGTTCACGATTATGAATAGCTTTCAGAAATTCGGGAGTTTCTTTTAAAGCACGGCGGGCAATAGTTCCCAAAACAGCCACACCTGAACCAATATAAAAAGGCAATTTCCAACCTTCTTCTGGAGATAAATACAAGCACAAAGCACCAATACCGCACGCAACAAGGCCACCAAGAGAACACGTTGCCTCAACCAATGCGCTATAAAAATAAACCTTGGGCTTTGGCACTGTCTCTGTAATAAAAACATCAGCAGCAATACATTCACCACCCGACGCAAAACCTTGCACAAGACGCAGCAACAAAAACAAGACAGCCGACATAATGCCCCATTCAGCATAGGGCGGAATATTAGGAATCAAAATACATGTAATAGACATTAAAAAAGTCGTTGCAATCAATACAGGTACCCGGCCAATTGTATCACCAATGTAACCCCAGAAAAAGGCAGCAAGCGGCCTAATGCAAAACGCAGAGCAAAACATAAATGTGGTTAAAAGTGGCTTGATGGATGATTCTGCTGGCAAAAAAACCTTTGTCAAAATAATTGTCAAATGCGTCGCAAGCAAAAGATCAAAAAAATCAAGAAAATTACCGATAAGAACAATAGCGACCGATTTTTTAGTTTCCACAGGAATTATATGTGCGGACTGTGTCATGATATGCAAACAATACGTGTTAAATGAACATATCGGCAGTCTATAACAAATCATTAATAAATAGAAATATTATTTCGACGTATTTTTCTAATTTCAAGAATCTTTTTG
>CANLGW010000032.1 GCA_947490395.1 Alphaproteobacteria bacterium | reverse complement strand
GGCTAAAATACTTTCGTGTTTGATTCATGATTCAAATAACTTCATGCACGTTATACACGATGTATAAACCGTTTTTTTTAAAAGTCTACGAAAAATAGTTTTAAAAACCCTTATTATTCAAGACCTGTGTGGCTTGGCGGGAACTGCTGATGTTTTATGAATTGACGCAAAGGTTCTTATAAGCGATAATTTTAATAAATATTTATCATTATCGAACAGGGACATCATGTTTAAAAAACAACTCATAGCACTTGGCAATTTACTATGCCTTAGCCTATCTCTTCACACACCTGCTATTGCGCAACACGATAAAAGCCTCGCCCAAGTCTTTAAAAGTCATAAAGATAACATCTCCGACAAATGGGAAAATTACATTTACGAATATGACGCGCATTTTCGAAAATATCAAAATAAGCCAATGAACCTTCTTGAGATTGGTGTACAAAATGGGGGATCCTTACAAATTTGGAAGAAATACTTTGGTGCACAAGCCGATATCCATGGAATTGATATCGAAAAATCTGTATGTAACATGGCATTAGGCGATGGCATTCGCACATCTTGTTTTGATGCAACGGATGAGGTGCAGCTTCAAAATTTAGGTAATCAAATATATGATATTATTATTGATGATGGATCCCACCTTTGCTCACACGTCATTAAGAGCTTTACTTACCTCTTTAAAGCCATTAAACCAGGTGGCTATTTTGTGGTTGAAGATACGCATACATCTTATTGGGAGCAATGGGAAGGTGGCTTAAATAAAATAGGCACAACCATTGAATATTTCAAAAAAATTATCGATCTTGTTAATTATTTCCATATTCGCGATGATGCCTTTAAAGCAAGCCTGACTCCCCATGAAATTTACTGCTTCCAATGGGTGAAGAGCATTAAGTTCGTCGACAGCATGATTATCATTGAAAAGAATCAAGAAGCACGTTCAATGCCAATTAAACGGGTCATGACTGGCACTGTTGCGCCGATTGTGCCGGCTTCCATCGATATGGGGAATGAACATGGGTGTTTTGCGAATACGATTAACTTAACTGATTAATTATTCTCTTGAATTTCTGATACTTTCATTCAACCATTTTTGTGATATTCTTTACGCCATTTTGTCATCCTCGGGCTTGACCCGAAGTTGATGACAGAACGCGCATCCATCCGATAATTTCAGCCCTTCTCTACGTAGCGCTATCTAAAACAGCAATCCTATGATATAGTCTGGTCAAAATGTCTTTTTTCGAATAATGTATCACATTTTGTGATGTATTCGGTAAACCATTGATTTGAATAAGAGTCCAAAACCATGAGCAAACCAACAGATAATTATAAAGTCATTGCATTTAACAAACGTGCACGCTTTGATTATGAACTCATTGAAATTGTTGAAGCAGGCATTATACTTATGGGTAGCGAAGTCAAATCGCTCCGCCTTGGAAAAACAAGTATTAACGAAGCCTTTATCGGGGAATACAAAGAAGAAGGCAATGATGCAATCGGTCTTTATCTCCTCAATGCAACAATCTCACCCTACCCTCAAGCTCGTAATTTTGGTCATGTTGAAAAACGTCCACGACAGTTATTAATGCGCAAAAGGCAAATGAATAAATTTTTAGGTTCGATCCGAAAGAAAGGGATGACTATTGTTCCTTTGCGTCTTTATTTTAACGGCAAAGGACTCGCTAAGCTCGAAATTGCACTAGCACGCGGCAAACAAACACACGATAAACGTGCTGCCATTAAAGACCGTGATTGGGGACGTGAGAAAGCACGCGTGCTAAAGGGCGGCTAATACCATATACTCAAAAATTATCCTTAAACGACTCTGTTCAACTCTTCAACATGTTCATGCCAATGCGCTGGCTTTGTTGTCGTTGGCCATGGATGATGAAAGTCATTAAGCACACAATCAATTTTAGTCACCTGAATATCAATTTCTCGATCACCTGAAAAAAGGAGCCTAATTGAGTAACCACCCTCATTCTGAACAACAGAAATCGTTAGCAAATTCAATACACGTTCCGCACCCTTTTGATGAAAATTACGTTTGTAAACGTTTGTTACATGACGAATTGTGAGACCACAGTGGACTCTGAAATATGATTGATGGTGATCAAAATGATCACACATTTCCCAGCAAAAACGATTAATCAAGCAAGTGAAAGCACCGGCATTTGAATCAAATGTCATTGATGTGATTGGAAAAAGGCCATCTTGCACATGAGACGCCAGGGCAAGAACATGCGTTGTGTCTTCTGCCATTAATTTAAGCGCTGTGTAATGATGAATATCAGTCATAAAATCCCCATGCGTTTTTCATAAAATAACCATTATAGATCAATCTAAGATTGTTTGTAATCCAAAACCTACACTATCTATTTGTAAAGTGCTTTTCAAAAAAGCGCTATCGTTTTCATTACCTTCCACGCAGTATTTTTACAAAATCATCTGATTCATGAATAAAACGACACTGCTTTACTGGATACGGATTAGTTGCCCCCCTGCCATCAGTGTCTGCCCAATAGCCTCCGACCTTATATGCGCCAAGGCTAAATGACCGCAGGTTGAACGAATCGTGCCAACACTGACCCCATCTTGCGTAATATCTGTATTACTTTCAGGAGGATTACCATCAAATGCAACGCATACCAATTGCCGTTTACCCAATTTCCGATAATGCATGCGTGCCGTTAATTCCTGCCCAACATAACATCCTTTTTGAAAGTCAATGGCACCAAGACGATCAAACCCATATTCCATAATAAAACCACGTTCATAGGGGATGTCGCGTGTCCCATCGGGAATTAATAAAGAGATACGTTTTTCATCATACAGGGCAATCGGCGTATCAGCTGTTTGCGGTATCGTCGTATAAATGCGCCATCCCATTTCTGTGGATCGTGGATCAGCTACCTGAATCATTTCAGATACAACTGCAGGTTGCTCAAAACACGCATACACACCAATATCAATACGGAGCTGTAACATTATTTTTGATCGTAATTTATACAATGTTAGTCTTTTAAGTAATGGAATTGCATAATCTGTTTCCACATCAAGCCACAAATAATCAGCGGACAACATAAGAATGAAAGCATCATTCATGAACTTTCCTTGCGGATTTAAAAAGGCTGTATAGAGACAGCTGCCTGGTGTTAGACGTGCCATATCATTTGTGGCTTGCCCTTGCAAGAACGCGATTACGTCAATCCCCTTCAACTCAATAACCGTACGATGTGTAAGTGCGATAAAGGACATATAAGTTTCCATTCTAAAAAACTGTTTTCAAACCAAAGAATTAGTCGTCGTACTTTTCAATAACTCCCCTACCCAGAATAATGATCCTGTTGCAATAAAAGGCTCAGGTGTTATTGCCATAATTGCGTACATAGCATCGATGCTATTCAGTGCATAAGTCTTGATACCTAACGATTCACTTATTTCTATTAAATCATGCATTGGCAACGGTTCACCACCATCAATAGGAATATCTATCATATAAAATGCATCTGCAATAGAGGCAAAATACATCAATATAGCCCTTACATCTTTACGCGCCTTGATATGTATGAAGAACGTCCATTTTTTTAATGGAGAAATGATAACTTGCTCAGAAAATGACGTTGATACATATGCCATATCTTGTAATGCTTTTGCTAAAACCTTTGCCCCTGCTTCGTTATGTGCACCATCCAACCATAATGATACACCTGCACATGTTATTTTTTGCAGGCGCCCTGCCCATGTTGTGCGTTGCAATGACGGTTCAATTGGCCGTGTAAGAGGAACATTTGCAGCATAAATCATTCGAAGCGCTACAGCAGCATTCATATGCTGATGATCACCTAACAACCCAAGATCAAGATAATTTTCTCGGCTTGCATATACCAACGGGGCATTATGAATCGTCGCACGATCAGTAATGATATCGTGTACGACAGATGGAAGTGCGTCTTCATATTTAATATGAGGAATGACAATAGGAACGCCTTGTTTAATAATACCTGCCTTTGCAAGGGCAATATCGCGCAATTCAAAACCAAGATATTCAACATGATCACGTGAAATGGATGTAATTGCTGTTACTATCGGATTTTCAATCACATTCGTTGCATCATAACGCCCACCAAGCCCAACCTCTAACAATACATAGTCAGCGGGATAACGCGAGAATAGTAAAAACGCAAGACACGTAATAATTTCAAAATGCGTAACAGACGCACCTGCATTCACCTGCAAAATTTCCGCCAACGTATCCGCTAGTAATTGATCATAGGCATCATCGGATGCGAACAGTAATCGCCAATTCGCAAGCTGAATACGTTCATTAAAACGCACAAGATGCGGCGATGTATATGTATGGACAGCGTAGCCATTATCTTCAAGTATCTGTTTAGCAAAGGCAATGGTAGACCCCTTTCCATTCGTTCCTGCCACATGAAACACAGGTGGGATCCGAAAATGGGGATTACCAAGTTTGCTCAAAAGGTCGTGGCAACGCCCTAACGATAAGTCAATAGACGTGGGATACAAATGCCTTGCTTGTTCAAGAAGATCTATGAGTTGCGGCATATGTTGATGGCCTGTTTGGCATGACATGTGTTAATAACTGCCCAAGTGTTTGTTTCATCTGAGAGCGGTGCGTTACCATATCAACCATACCATGGGCGAGTAAATATTCAGCACGTTGAAATCCTTCGGGGAGCTTTTGACGAATAGTTTCTTCAATAACACGGGCACCAGCAAAACCAATCAAGCAATCAGGCTCAGCAATGGATACATCACCGAGCATCGCAAATGACGCTGTTACACCGCCCGTTGTGGGATCAGTTAAAATGGTAATATAGGGAAGGCCTGCTTCCTTTACCTGTTGCACAGCAATAATGGATCGTGGCAGCTGCATTAATGATAGTATGCCTTCTTGCATACGTGCACCACCTGATGCGGATATAGCAATAAGGGGAGAATGCGTTTTAACAGCATGTTCAGATGCCTTCAACAAAGCTTCACCTGCAGCAAGCCCCATTGACCCACCCATGAAATTAAAATCAAAGGCAGCAATGACGGATGGAATACGGCTGACTTGACCATAGGCAACAATCACTGAATCTTGACGACTCGTTTTATGACGATATTCTTTTAACCGATCAACATAGCGTTTGGTATCCTTAAACTTAAGAGGATCAGCAATTACTTTTGGCACATCGATTTCAACATAACTTTGTTCATCGAATAGCGATTCAAGACGCGCCTTTACGTCAATACGCATATGGTGTTGGCAATGATGACAAACGAACAAATTTTCTTGCAAATCCCTGTGAAACAGCATGTGTTCGCACTTAGGGCATTTTGTCCATAGGTTATCAGGAATATTATTGCGGTGAATAAGTGCTTCAATTTTAGGTTTTACAAAATTCGTAAGCCAATTCATAACTATTATTTCCTTTTACGTCATGTAATAAATCATCATTTTTGTCATACTCGGGCTTGACCCGCGTATCTCTAATGTTTCAAAGGCAAATAGTTGAACCTATTTTGCTATGCTCGAACATCAAACACATACGCCTTTCAACGTTGAGAGATCCTCGGATCACGTCCGAGGATGACATAAAAAGGGGGCATATGTGGGAGATAAAAAATACTACCTGCCTCTTTTTATAAGAGTCTCTTCTACTCGTTTTATACATGAAAGTGAAAAACATGTCCAAAGAAAAAGGGGCAAACAAATACTCCCCTTTTTCGTTTATACGCATACAGGCTAAAAAATTAATCAGCTGTATTCGCTTTCTTTTTCATAGCAGCACCTAGGATGTCACCAAGACTTGCACCACTATCGGATGAGCCATATTCCGCCATCGCTTCTTTTTCTTCATCGATTTCACGTGCTTTAATGGACAAATTCACGCGACGGGTATTTTTATCAACAGATAATACCTTCGCATCAACTTTTTCACCAACAGCAAAGCGATCAGGACGCTGGAGGTCACGATCACGTGAAAGATCAGCCTTTTTAATCGTACCGATTGTACCACCTTCAATTTCAACATCTACTGTTTTGTCTGTTACTTGACAAACCTTACCTGTTACAATCACACCCTTTTTAAAGGTCGATGATGCTGATTCCATTGGATCGTTTGTTAATTGCTTAACACCAAGGCTGATACGTTCTTTTTCATGATCAACATCAAGAACTTTAACTTGGATTGTTGCATTTTTTGTGTATTCCTTAACGGCTTCTTCGCCTGTCTTTTCCCATGAAAGGTCAGACAAATGAATCATACCATCGAGTGAATCGCTTACGCCAACAAACAAACCAAATTCAGTGATGTTTTTAATAACGCCATCAAGAACACTACCAACAGGATGAGCATCCAAGAATTGCTTCCATGGATTTTCTGTTCCTTGCTTTAGACCAAGGCTAATACGACGCTTAGCCGCATCAACTTCAAGAACAACCACATCAACTTCTTGTTCCAATGAAACGATTTTACTTGGGTGAACGTTTTTCTTTGTCCAGCTCATCTCGGTTACGTAAATTAACCCTTCAATGTTACCTTCCAATTCAACGAATGCACCGTAATCAGCAATACTAGTGATCCTGCCTTTGTGACGTGAACCAGGCGTAAACATGGCTTCTTTGCCCTTCCAGGGATCCTCCTCAAGCTGCTTCATACCAAGGCTAATACGTTGCGTTTCTTTGTTGAAACGAATAACCATAACTTTAATTGTCTCACCAAGTTTCACCACATCAGCTGGGTGATTAATACGACGCCATGAAATATCGGTCACGTGAAGAAGGCCGTCAACACCGCCCAAATCAATGAACGCACCGTAATCAGTGATATTCTTCACGATACCATCAAGTACTTGATTTTCCTGAAGCTGTGATACCAATTCGCTGCGTGCTTCAGCGCGTGATTCTTCAAGAACCGAACGACGTGATACAACGATATTACTACGACTCTTATCCATTTTAAGGAGCTTAAAAGGCTGAACCAAATTCATCAATGGACCAACGTCACGTACAGGGCGAATGTCAACTTGGCTACCTGGCAAGAACGCAACTGCGCCATTCAAATCAACGGCAAAACCACCTTTAACTTTTCCAAAGATAACACCGTTTACAAGAATACCTGTTTCATGTGCACGTTCAAGTTCCATCCATGCCGCTTCACGACGTGCTTTTTCAACGCTAAGCATAGCATCGCCATTGCGATCTTCAATACGTTCAACGAACACATCTAACGAATCGCCAACTTTAATATTCTCACCAAGACCGCGTGCGTTAATTTCTTTTAATGGGACACGACCTTCTGATTTTAGACCAACGTCAACGATTGCAAAATCATTTTGTATCGCAACAACGAGACCGCGCACAACTTTTCCTTCAAAGGAAAGTTGTCCTGACATTGAATCTTCAAGAAGAGCTGCAAAGCTTTCTTTTTGGTTTGCTGTATTAAGTTCCATGTATTTTCCTTAAAATGGCTTTTTCACGTCACGCCCGACGGGTTAGAGGTTAAGCATACATGCAATAGACACGCATACAATTAGAACACATAATAAAGGATCTAAGGTTAATATTCAATAAAAATAACATTTCTCCTGTTCATAATGAATGAGATAAAAAATCAATTTAGCAAGGCAACAAATTGGGTGTCTTCAGCACTATAAACATGACAAGTCCTAATCAACGTGATATTTGTTTTATTGGATTGTGTTAAATATAAAGGACGTAATATGCTTATTCAAATTACAGAAAAAACCCACCCTGTCTTACTCGACATTGCGTATGCAACGCCGCACAATTTCACGGGCAAAATTGTATACAAACAATCCAAATGCTTGATACACCCAAATGCCTTAGTCTGCTTAGAAAAAGCGATTGTACTCGCCGCACGTCAAAATCTAACGTTTAAAATTTTTGATGCCTTTCGCCCACAAGCCGCACAGGAAGCCTTATGGGATTTTTGCCCCAATGAAATGTATATTATGCCGCCTAGCAAAGGGTCAACCCACACACGTGCAGTTGCCATCGATCTCACCCTTGTAGATGCATCTGGTGTTGAATTAGATATGGGAACACCCTTTGATGATTTAACGGAAACCTCGCATCATGGGGCGGATCTATCAGCGTTTTCTATAGAGAAAAAAGCGACTGTTGAAGCAAACCGTTATACGCTACTCGGGATTATGATGACAGCTGGTTTTGATTTTTATCGCTTTGAATGGTGGCATTATCAACTGTTTAATCCACGAAACTATGAGTTGTTAACAGATGATTATGGCATGATGTGAAAAATTAAATCTATTTTAATAAAATTAATTTTTTATCCTTTTCAAACAACATAAAATCAACCTATCATAGATTTGAAATTTTTAGATATGAGGTTTTTATGAAATACATCCTATTGTCAGCACTCTTGATTGCAAATATTATTACAACAAACGTATACGCGATGATTGACGATCCTTCGGAAGAAAATCCAAATACGAGCAGCACATTTTCACACGGCACTTCGACAGAGAGCACCTTTAAGCCTCTAACAATTGATCAACCTTTTAAATGCGCAGTGACACAAACAACTGAAGCTTATGATGTTTTTGTAAAATCATTGGAGACAAATAAATTAATGCAAAATACAATCAAAACGCATGATAGAACAGAAGAACAGTTTTCCCAGCATGTCAGTGTAATGACTGATCTTTTAGAAGCAGAACATAAGGCGCGTATTGCTGATACGATAGTATCCGCAGCATATGCAAGCAATGGTAAAGAAGCGGAAAGTGATAGCGAAGATAGTATTTACGAGCCTACCCGCAGTGATAGTGACTTCGAACAAGAAAGAGATCTCATGACATCATCAAGATTTATAGGAGAAAGAAGCACACCATACCCATCACCTGAACTTATTATGAATCGTCCAACAGGATCTGATAATGGGCATAATACCGGCTCAGAACAAGAAGATACCGTAAACTAGCAAACAATATTAACAATGTGGCGGCACGGAAACAGAATGACCGTGTTGCCCTAATTGCATTGATGTACAAACACTCGCGTAAGGTGCAGCCTGCGGCCACATCATGTTTTGACGTATCGATGTGTCATGAACCATTAACGATGAAACACTTTCTTCAACATCATCAATTCCTGTAAATTCAATATATTCCTGCCATTCTATTATATAGGCACGCACACGCCGAGCGAAGCGTCCACCATGAAAGGCCAAATCTTGCCAATCATCAGGGCGAAAAAAAATCAACCCAACAAGGGCTAAAATCAACCACGGACTATAGGAGACATCAAGCATTTTATATCCTGCCAAATATGTATAGCGATCACATCTGGAGCAAGCGTTCCATCAAGCACACAAAAACGATCGGTTTCCTGCGTTGATAACGTTAAAAACCCATTGCGTACACTCTCATGAAATGCACGTCCTAACCCTTCAAATCGATCCTCTTTTGTGTGATGTGTTGACATACGGGCATTCGCACGCGTCAACCCAACATCAACTGGCACATCGCATAAATAGGTTCGATCTGGGCGCATTGTGCCAACCGTATATTTATAAAGAACATTTAGAAAATCAAGAGATACCCCTTTGCCGTACCCCTGGTACGCATAACTTGAATCAGCAAAACGATCACAAATAACCCATGTTCCAGCGGCCAAAGCAGGCGCAATACATGTTTTCCAATGATCATCACGGGCAGCAAACATCAACAAAGCTTCGGTCGATGGCGCCCAACGCTGAACATCTCCTTTAACGAGAAGGGAGCGAATCTCCTCCGCCCCATAACTACCGCCAGGCTCTCTCGTCCATAAGACATCAATTCCTGTTTCTGGAGAAAGCGCCTTTAAATGATCAAACAAACGTTTTGACTGCGTTGTTTTGCCAGATCCTTCGCACCCTTCAAACGTGATGAATTTTCCCTGACGCACCATATCATTTCTTCCCCTATTCAACAATTACCCAATTGCTTTTGTTAAACGAGCAATCGCACGATCACGTCCGATGTGAGGCAACAAATCTTTCATTTCAGGCCCATGATCAAACCCTGTTAAAACTTGACGAAGGGGCATAAATAAGGCGCGCCCTTTGCGACCTGTTTTTTCCTTTAACGCATTTGTCCAAAGACCCCACGTTGTTGCATCCCATGGCATATCATCAAGCGCTGTCAGAACATCACGCGCTTCTTTTAAATAATCCGCCTCTTCATGCACAATAACGTGAAGGGCATCACTAACAATTTTACCCCAATTAGCAATATCATCCATCGATTCTAAATTTCCACGAATCAGTTCCCATAATGAGGCATTAATAATATTTGGCAGACGATCTTTTACATGTTCATAAGGCGTTATCGTCAGTAATTTATGATTCAAAATATCCAAATCATGATCATCAAAATGAGGTGCTGTACGGCTGAAGATGGAAAAACTAAATGTTTGCGCCAAATCATCGAGCGACAAGGCGGGCTCAACAGGCAGTGATGTGCCAAGGCGCGCCATTAAACAATTCACCGCCATTGGGGATAATCCTTTTTCACGCATCGATTGCAGGCTAAGGCTTCCCAAACGCTTTGAAAGCCCCTGACCGTTTTTATCAACCAACAACGTAAAGTGTGCAAATTCTACCGTGCATGGTGTGCCTGTGATAGCCTCAAACAATTGAATTTGCGTCGCCGTATTGGTGACATGGTCTTCACCGCGCACAATGTGAGTGATCCCAAAATCCACATCATCAATAACAGAGGCAAGCGTATATAAATAAACGCCATCAGCCCGCACAAGCACAGGATCTGAAATGCGATTACTTTCAAATTCAACTGCACCACGGATATGATCATTCCACGTGATCTTTCCAGACATTAATTTGAAACGCCAGTGGGGTTTGCGCCCTTCAGCCTCGTACTGCGCACGATCCGCATCAGTTAACGTCAATGCTGCACGATCATAAATGGGGGGTTCCCCCTTAGCCAACAACCGTTTGCGTTTAAAATCCAACTCCTCGGGTGTTTCATAACATGGATAAAGACGACCTGATGTGATTAGTTTTTGCATTTCTTCATAATAACGATCAAAACGATCGGATTGCTTAGCAGACAAATCATAGCTCAACCCAAGCCATGCCATATCGTCGAGGATAGCAGCAGCAAAAGCCTCTGTCGATCGTTCGCGATCCGTATCATCCAGACGAAGCATGAATTCACCTTTATGATGACGGGCAAAAAGCCACGGCAACACCGCTGCACGCGCATTACCAATGTGTAGAAGTCCCGTAGGACTGGGGGCAAAACGAACGCGAACCATATTTTTTTCTCATTATTTCTAAGACTAAATCTGTGAACAAATCCTAACGTATTGTTGCCCCCATCGTAAACGAAAATATTACGCCTTGGTAAAAGATGCGCGGAGATACCGTCTTACGCGTCAAGAATTTTTTAGATTATTTTTTGTTGTAGAAATGACCCGTGGAATGGTTGACGATATAAAGTACTGAGTGTACATATAAGACATAAGCTCTGTTTTTAATAATATAAAATGCCTTGGTTAGATACCATTATTTCTGTAATGCCGGAAAAAATTAAAGAAAGGATCTATGGTGTTCTTTTTTTATTTTTTCCTATTGTAATAGAATTTTTAATAAACAATTCAGTATGTTTTTGTTTGTGTGGATTAGGATTCTTTTTATTTATTAAAATTTTAAAAGATCAATTTAAGGTGTTGAAAACCGATATTGTATCTAATTTAAAAGAAGATGCTACTTCAAAAGAATGTTATGTAGAATTTCAATTTAAAAATGGCTTTATTTATATTAATAATGTAAATGTAGATTGGGTTCCAATACTTAATAATTCTGATTTAAAAAAGTTTACATTATCTTTATCTCTTAAAGTAATTGGTAAAAGTACAATATTTATAAGTCCTAACAATACACCGTGGAAAGAATTATTTTTCAAAGGGTCGTTAGCAGTAATTGATATGTGGGATCTACAAGATGGAATTTATAGGATCGAATTTAAATAAGGTTTTGAATAATAAATTGATATCATTTTGAATTCTGTTGAGATATTAATTAGGATAATTTAATAAAAATTTGAACTTAATGAATTTATCCTACATTTAACAAGTATTACAATCTGAAAAGCTTATTATGATTAGATCATACTTTGAAAGTAATCTTTATTGTAGTATCGTTTAAAATACATCTCTAGGGTTCATGCAAAATTCAAAGCTTTACATGTGATGTTAGGTTAATGCTTTTAATTAGCTAATTATTGATTAACTCTAAGTGTGTTCTCCAAAATTTTGTTGATTTTTCAAAACTCCAAACATGATATGTACAAGTTTACGCATAGCAGCCACAATAACGACCATCTTTGGTTTACCTTTTTTAGTAAGCCGCGTGCAAAAGTCAATAATTATTGGATTATGTTTTTTAGCCACAAGACCCACCATAAACAGTATTTTTCGAAGATAAGCATTGCCTATTTTGGTAATATGGCCTGCACCTCTTAATGAAGTTCCTGATTGACGTATATTAGGAGTTATGCCAATGTACGCCGCTACTTCTTTAGCGTTTTTAAAACCTGATATATCTGGGAGTTCTGATAAGAAAGCCACAGCCATTGTTTGTCCAATGCTAGGGATGCTCGTAAGTAACCCAACACTTTTATTTAGAACAGCATCTGATTGAATAAGATCTTTAATCTGCTTTTCAATTTCTTTAATCTGCTTCGTGATAAACTCAGTTGTTTTTTTCCATACACGATAGGATGCACGTGTTTCTTTAAGTGCTTCCATGTGGTTTGAAAAACTTGTTTTATAGTCAACCAGGTTTTGTCTTAACTGATGTAAATCACGTAAATTCTGATGTGCTTTTGATGGAGGTGTCCATAACGGTGGATTGTGTGCTCTGCAAAACCGTGCAATCACTCCTGCATCAACTTTGTCTGTTTTTACTCGAACACCTTCGCTTCGAGCGAATCCCTTGATTTGCGCTGGATTTACAACGCTTACCTTGAAATTTTGTACATGTAAAAACAAAGCAACTTCTTCACCATAACGACCTGTGGCTTCCATGCATATATGAGCACCAGAAGCATTATTTTGGTGAAGCCATACTTTAAATAATTGATTTCCTTTTTCATCATTAGTAAAAGTTTTATGTTTTTCTTTGTCAGTTTCTAATAGTAATATTACATCAAATTTTAGCTTAGCTATGTCAATTCCAATTATCATTTTTAAATTCCCTTCATTATACTAGTCAATATGAACGTTCAATGTTCAGGGTCATTCTTGCAAATACAGGATTCTCTTTTAATTTAAGAGTCCTAAGATACCGTTCGACCTTTTGAACCTATAGGGAAAGGGACCTTATCTCCGCCGCAGGCTTTATAGCCTTAGCCCCTAAGCCAGATTCACCTTTCCCCCTTCACAAGCCTAGCTTACAGGTAGTGAAGTTAATTTCAAGATACAAGACCCCTTGTTCAATCCTTAAAAATGTGCTACATATGCTAAAATTATTATAGTTTGAGCTTATTGTATCAATGACGTACGTAGTCACCGAAAACTGTATCCGTTGTAAATATCAAGATTGTGTTTCTGTGTGTCCTGTCGATTGTTTTTATGAAGGCGAAACAATGTTGGTGATTGATCCTGATCAATGCATTGATTGCGGTGTGTGTGAAATTGAATGCCCTGCCGAGGCTATTATTGCAGATACAGTTCCAGGCGCTGAAAAATGGATTGAACTTAATCGTAACTACGCACGTATTTGGCCAAATATCACGCAAAAAGGTGCCGTTCCTGCAGACGCTGATGATTGGCTCAAAACTCCCAATAAGTATGGCGCTTATTTTGATAAAGAATCAAATGGCTAAGGTCTTGAATTTTCAAAAATCATGTTTACATCTAACTTAGCACTATCAACCCTTACGAGTATAAAAGAATGACAAATAAGCTTTTTAATGTTGGTGATTACGTTGTTTATCCCGCTCATGGTGTTGGGAAATTATTAGCGATTGAATCGCATGATATCGCGGGTCAAACTGTTGAATTATTTGTTATTAATTTTGATAAAGATCGCATGACGTTACGTTTACCCGTTAATAAAGCACAAAATGCAGGCCTTCGTCCCATTAGTTCTAAAGATGAATTTGAAGGTGTTTTACATACATTAACCGTTAAGTCAAAGCCACGTCGTTTGATGTGGAGCCGTCGCGCACAAGAATACGAAAATAAAATTAATTCAGGAAATCCATTATCCATCGCCGAAGTTGTGCGTGATTTATTTCGCAGCCAATCTGACGCCGATCAATCCTATAGTGAACGTCAAATTTATCAAGCCGCAATGGATCGTTTAGCACGTGAATTAGCAGCGATTGAAGCGATTGAAGAAAACGACGCTATCAGCAAAATGGAAACGATTATGCGTGCGGCATAAGAGTCGTATCACCTCAAATGACCGCTCTTCAAAAATCAACACCTAAAAATACACTTAATGGATGGCTTGTCATTGATAAGCCATTAGGTATGACATCAACGACCGTTGGCAGCGCCCTAAAACGCATGCTGCGCCCACAAAAAATTGGTCATATCGGAACCCTGGATCCGTTGGCATCTGGGGTTTTAACCTTTGCCCTTGGTGAAGCAACGAAATTAATCCCCTATTGGCAGATCAAAGAAAAACAATATTCTTTTCATATTACCTTTGGTGAAGCACGCACAACAGATGATGCCGAAGGGGATGTATGCGAAACATCTAATGTTATTCCAAATGCCGACACAATTCACCGCAATCTTGCACAATTTATTGGAAACATCACGCAAATCCCCCCGAATTATTCAGCGATTCAAGTTAATGGCAAGCGATCCTATGATCGTGCACGAAAAGGGGAATCTTTCACGCTGCCTGCCCGAAACGTTCATATTGCAACGATTGAATTCGTGGGAGGTATTGAAAATACGGGTAATCGAACATTTTCATTTATTGTCACATGCGGCACAGGAACCTACGTACGCGCGCTTGCACGTGATCTTGCAATCGCATGTGGCAGCGTTGGTTATGTCAGTTATTTGAAACGTATAAAGGATGGATGTTTTTCTATTGATGATGCGATTTCACTAGAAAATGCGGGGGAAATATTGCATAATGGCACCAGTCTTTTCCCGTTAAGTTCTGTTCTGGACGACATCCTGGCTGTAACCGTTGGAGAAGATGATTTAAAACGGCTTTTTTTAGGGCAACCCATTCCGCAACATGCTGTGATTAAGCAGTCTTTTGATACGTCAGAAGCTCAATCAACAGATGGCATCGTTCAGATTTGCAGTGCACGTGGACTTGTTGCCATGGGTGCTGTAGAGATGGGTCTATTAAAGCCGAAACGTTTATTACATTTAGGAGAAAACGATGTCGATTACTATTGAACGCAAAGCCGAACTTGTTAAAGAATTTGGCAAATCACCAACAGATACAGGATCACCAGAAGTTCAAATTGCAATTATTAGCGAGAGAATTACCAATTTATCTGGACACATGAAAGGTCACGCAAAAGATCTACACTCACGTCGTGGATTGTTGATGCTAGTTGGTCAAAGACGCCGCCTACTTGATTACTTAAAGAATAAAAATTTGGGTGGGTATCAAAATCTTATTAAACGTCTTGGTATACGTCGTTAAGATTTACGGCAAAATCATTTGAAAGATATAAGAGGGATATTTATTATCCCTCAATTCGTTTAAACTGGCATTATCAATTAAATGAATGCTAAAAACACCATGACTTTTCGCCCTTTCAGATCATTTAAACGCTTTCTACCACAAAGCTTATTTGGTCGCAGCCTCATTATTTTGCTAACCCCCCTTATCCTTGTTCAAGTTATCTTAGGCTATGTTTTTTTTGACAGACATACAGAAACAATTTTACGCACCCTCTCACAAACGATTGCTGGTGATATCGCCCTTGTTTTAGCATGGCATGAAACAACAGAAACAACGCAAATACCACATGCATCATTTGATCAGTTAAAGACACTTGCAAAAGAAAATTTAGCGCTTGATTTGACCTTTGACCATCATAAAAAGCTCGATCGCACAGGACAATACCGCGAAAGCTGGCTCTATACACCACTAATTAGCGCCCTTAATGAAAAAATTAAAGAACCTTATTATGTGCGCATAACCCCCGATTATATTTTGCTGGATATTCAATTGAAACAAGGCGTTATGCAAGTCTCATTGCTTCGAAAACGCTTTTTTAGCCGAACGACCCCACTCGTTTTAATTTGGACAACCGTTTCAGCCCTTATCTTATTTGGTGTCGCCTCCATCTTTATGCGTAATCAAATTAGACCCATTAGCCGTTTGGCGCAAGCTGCCTCACAATTTGGTAAAGGGGACGAGCCCGTTGCATTTAAACCTGAAGGTGCCTTAGAAGTCAGAAAGGCGGGTTTTGCCTTTATACGAATGCGCGATCGTTTAAAGCGATTATTGCAAGAGCGCCTTGAAATGCTAGCAGGCGTATCACACGACTTAAGAACCCCAATTACCCGATTAAAATTATCCGTTGTCATGTTGCCTGAAGGGGCACAACGTCAACAAATTGAAAATGATGTTACTATGTTGCATCACATGGTTGAAGGATTTTTAAGCTACGCACGTGGCACAACAGAGGAAGAAAGTACATCTGTAAACCTAGCCCAATGGATTCATGACGTGGTTGCCCCTCACAACCTGATTCAGATCAACATCCAAGGCGACCATAATGTGAAAATTAAAATTAAAAGAATGCTTCTTAACCGTTGCTTAACGAATCTCATTGTAAACTCTGAGAAGAACGCAAAAAACCTTCTGATAGAAATAAAGCGTTTAGGAACAAGTGTTATTATAACGTTAGACGATGATGGTTCTGGCATACCCGAATCTGAGCGTGAGCATGTTTTTAAACCATTCTATCGCTTGGATCACGCGCGAAACCTTGACAAAGTTGGGGTTGGATTGGGTTTAAGTGTAGCACGCGAAGCTGTGTTAACGCATGGCGGTCAAATTGATTTATTGACATCACCCATGGGGGGGCTGCGTGTGCAAATTCGCTTACCAATCGACACTTAGCAAACAGTGGATCGAACATAACGGTTCGTATCCCTTTTAAAAGGAGTTAAGAACTGATGGTAGCAAGGGCAAGAAATCAAAGCAAAAATGCTGAAAACGAACAAACGCAACACGATAAAACATCAAGCAACCCAAAAATGGATATGTTCACTATGTTTACACAAAATAAAGTCGGCATTGACCGCGATGAACTGATTAATAATCACCGCAAAAATTTGGACGCCATGAATGATGCTAATAAAATGGCAATGGATGTCATGAAAAGCATTGCCACATTGCAATCACAGTACATCAAACAGACATTTGAAGATTTCACGGCAATTATCCGTGAAATTTCTCAAAAACCACCATCGGAAGATCAGCTTAAAAATCAAGCATCCCGTTTGAAAGAATCCATATCAAAGGCAGTAGATCATACATCTGCCCTATCTAATATTATTGTTCAATCAAATGGTGAATTTTATAAAAAAATGCAAAATAACATGAACGATTCATTTGAAGAAATGAAATACAAAGCGTCATCAAAGAAAAAGCATTAAGAGGGATTCCCAAGATAAGCCCATTACTACACGCACATAATAAGATTAGTGCAAAACTCTTACTGCCATGGCGCACTTTCAAAACAGGTGCGTCTTCTTTTTCTAGTCTTGTCATGTTCAAGCCTGATCCGCATTTCTATAATTATTCAACGTCCATATATCAAAGCTCAATGAACCCATATCTACTGAAGTAAATGAAAGCCGTGGGCTTTTGCAAATCAATGCCATAAGCAATGTGTCATAGTCAATACGTAATTGAATCGCTATAATAACAATAGAAAAAAATCAAAGGCATTTACATGTATTGCACACTAACTGAGCTCATTGACATAAAAAATCAACGAAAACGGGTTTTAGGGCTGGATATCGGGGATCGCCGTATTGGCATCAGTGTATGTGATGCAACCTGGATGATCGCAACGCCTATCGCAACACTCGATCGTCAGAAGAATTGGAAAGAAGACCTGCGCACGCTTCTCAAAAACTACCAAAACAATACGCCCATCGGCGGGTTTGTATCGGGTTTACCGATCTTGATGAATGGAGATGAAGGCCCGCAAGCCCACAAAGTACGCCAATGCTTGGAAAAACACTTTTTCCCCTTTGAATTACCCATTTATTTATGGGATGAACGTCTGTCAACCTGTGCCGCAAATTCAGCATTGATCGAAGCTGATATGTCGCGTAACAAACGAAAAGACAATGTTGACAAAGTCGCGGCCAGCTTTATTTTACAAGGTGTTCTTGACCTGATGCGAATGAATACACGTTCATAAATCGTCATTTATCTATAGCATTATACTTAATCAACCTGAAGATACCCACTTTCGTCATAGCGAATCTGCGAAGCAGATGGGTGTGTAACGACAATTACTTTGACACCCAGTGACAATTACTTTTGACACAAAAAGGAGTCCAAGGTTACTGCGTAATCTTACTCCATTTTAGCCTCCGATACATCACAAATTTCCCTCTCTGTTTGCTCTTCATTTTTTGCTTTTT
>CANLGW010000031.1 GCA_947490395.1 Alphaproteobacteria bacterium | reverse complement strand
CAATCTTCCATGGATCTATAATGCCTAAGGCTTGGCTGAATAACTGTTCGATGTGCATGATAAACTCCTTCTTTTAAGGAGAATTATACAGCATTCATAGCCAACTTGCTTGAGTTACTTACCCACTCGTTTTGCATAAGAGCCATTTTGTTCTTAGTTTTCTTGGTTCATCTAAATATTAACTAATCTATGTTTTTTAAAACTCTTTTTTTATTTTTTATCTCTCATTGTTGTTTTTTAGCTAATGCAAATGTTGTTGATATGGATCCTGTGTCTAATGTGGGGGAATTTTCTTCGCATGGCAGATTAAGGATGTTATTTGCAAATATTACACCAGGTGGTGATAGCCGCGTGTTTTGGGCAAGTGCTACCATGGTTAGTGATACGTGTGCTTTGACAGCGGCACATAATGTTTTTGTGAGAAATGATACGGAAGAAGATAGGCAGCATAGACGGTTTCATAGAAAAGTGCCCTACGAAGTATTGTTCTTTCCTGCTTATCATGAGGGTTGTTCTCCCGTTTCTTACAGTAAGTATAATCTATGTAGTGTTTCTTCAAAGGCAAAACGGTATCATATTCATCCTAAATGGACGGATGAAAATAATGATCAAGATGAATCTTATACGTATGATGTCGCTGTTTTGGAGCTTAAACACAAAATTGGGTTAAAAACAGGGTGGTATACGGTCTGTGTAGAAAATGATGATTATTTTAGAAATAACCCTATTCATCTAAAAGGGTTATCCTGATTATTTGAATTATCAGGGTAGGAGAATGTGTACAGCACTCAAATTGGTAGAGAATTGTGAAGATGGCAAATGCCTTCACTATAAAATAAGGACTCATAAAGGGCAAAGCGGGGGTGGTGTTCATATTGGTGAAGATCTGTTAGGTGTGCATAGTCATAATTACTCTGATCTTAACGGCTTATTTCTTTATAGCAATAGTGTGCGTGTGACAGAAGAAATTAAACAGTTTATAGATAATCAAACTGAAAAATCACACGATGCCAATCGAGAATATTCTTGGTGGATGCATTGGTGTTGCTGTTTTAGATAATCTTCTTATTTTTTTAAAAAGTATTGTATACCCCCTTGACAGGTATTGAGGTTCATATTAAATTAGCACTCGTATACACAGAGTGCTAACATTAACCCCATTAAGGAGGAAATATGAATTTCAGACCCCTTCACGACCGTATCGTTGTTAAACGTCTCGAGTCAGAAACAAAAACCCCAAGTGGTATTATTATCCCTGAAACAGCAAAAGAAAAGCCAATTGAAGGTGAAGTTGTTGCTGTTGGAACAGGTGCACGTACTGAATCAGGTTCCATTATTCCAATGGATGTTAAAACGGGTGATCGCGTTCTTTTTGGCAAATGGTCAGGTACCGAAATTAAAATCGATGGTACAGAATACCTTGTGATGAAAGAATCTGACGTTGTTGGTGTGATTACATCAAAGGCTGCATAAAGGAATAAACTGATAATGAGTAAAGCAGAAATTGTAAAAGAATTAGTTGAGCTTATAAAAGCTCAAAATTTTAGTCTTTTTAGTAGTGATAAGTTTGGATTAAATTTTGAGTCTACCAAAAGAGAGTTGCTAGTAAAACTTGATGATAACGACATAAAAGGTTTTGAGAAGGATTTTGAGCATAATGTAAAAACTCCAACAGATCAGAGCACTTGGAATAGTGTGATGGAGCCATTTTTTAATGAGGTAGGTTCCTTAATAAAAAGTTATTATAAGTCTAGTTCCGTAAAATCTGCTTAGTTTATATTAAATAATTTTTAGAAAGGATTATAACATGGCTGCTAAAGAAGTTCGTTTTTCAACAGACGCGCGTGAAAGAATGCTCCGTGGCGTTGATATTCTCGCGGACGCTGTAAAAGTAACATTAGGACCAAAGGGTCGTAACGTTGTGATTGATAAAGCCTATGGTTCACCACGTATTACAAAAGATGGTGTTTCCGTTGCTAAAGAAATCACGTTGTCAGATCCATTTGAAAACATGGGTGCACAAATGCTGCGTGAAGTTGCAAGCAAGACATCTGATCTTGCTGGTGATGGCACAACAACAGCAACAGTTCTTGCGCAAGCGATTGTTCGTGAAGGCATTAAGGCGGTTGCTGCTGGTATGAACCCAATGGATCTAAAGCGCGGTATTGACATGGCTGTTGAAGCTGTGGTTGCTAACCTAAAGAAAAATTCCAAAAAAGTTTCAACAAATGAAGAAATTGCCCAAGTCGGTACAATTTCAGCAAATGGTGAAAAAGAAATTGGTGAAATGTTAGCGCAGGCCGTTCAAAAAGTTGGCAAAGAAGGCGTTATCACGATTGAAGAAGCAAAATCACTTCATACAGAACTCGATGTTGTTGAAGGTATGCAATTTGACCGTGGGTATATCTCCCCTTATTTTGTGACCAATTCAGAACGCATGGTATGTGAACTTGAAAATCCATATATTTTGATTCATGAGAAAAAAGTTTCTGGTCTGCAATCAATGCTTCCTGTATTGGAAACAGTTGTTCAATCAGGACGCCCACTCTTGATTATCGCAGAAGATGTTGAAGGCGAAGCGCTTGCAACACTGGTTGTGAACAAATTGCGTGGTGGTTTGAAAGTGGCTGCTGTTAAGGCGCCTGGTTTCGGTGATCGCCGTAAAGCAATGCTTGAAGATCTTGCGATTTTGACAGGTGGTCAAGTTGTTGCAGATGATTTGGGAATCAAACTTGAAAATGTTGATATTTCAATGCTTGGTACGGCAAAACGCATCACAATCAGCAAAGATGATACAATAATCGTTGATGGTGCGGGTGATAAAGCAGACATCCAGGCACGTTGCACACAAATTCGCGCACAGGCTGATAACACAACATCTGATTATGACCGTGAAAAATTGCAAGAACGCCTTGCAAAACTTAGTGGTGGTGTTGCGGTTATTCGTGTTGGCGGCGTTACTGAAATGGAAGTGAAAGAACGTAAAGACCGCGTGGAAGATGCTATGCATGCAACACGTGCTGCAATCGGCGAAGGCATTGTACCTGGTGGCGGTGTTGCATTGGTTCGTGCGCTTAGCGTTTTGGATGGTTTGAAGCCCGTTAATAGTGATCAAGAAGTTGGTATTCGGATTATTCGTCATGCAATGACAGCGCCTTGCCGTCAAATTGCAACGAATGCGGGTGCAGATGGATCCATCGTTATTGGTAAAATTATGGATAATAATGATTATAACTTTGGTTTTGATGCACAAACAGGTACTTATGGCGACATGGTGAAGAATGGTATTATCGATCCAACTAAGGTTGTTCGTACAGCACTTCAGGATGCGGCATCGGTTGCAAGTTTGTTGATTACAACAGAAGCAATGATTGCTGAAAAGCCAGAACCAAAGTCAGCAGCACCAATGTCACCTGATATGGGTGGAATGGGCGGCATGGGTGGAATGGGCTA
This sequence comes from Alphaproteobacteria bacterium, assembly GCA_947490395.1. Classification (GTDB taxonomy): domain Bacteria; phylum Pseudomonadota; class Alphaproteobacteria; order Paracaedibacterales; family CAIOTO01; genus CAIOTO01. Next base: position 16,024 of record CANLGW010000031.1, on the reverse strand, counting down.
TTAATATCATTTAAATAATGATATAATGTGGCGCAGCAATGCACATGTATTTTATTTGGGGCAGAGAAATCTGCCCTTTTTACGTTATATTAACTTTTATTTGTTATGATAAATGATATCAAATAAAAAAGAGGCTTATAAATGAAAAGAATAGTTTTTTATATAGTTGTTTTTGTAGCAACGTTTTGTTTGAATTCATTCGCAGCTGAAGATGCTAAAATACAAGTGCTTGCACTTATTGAAAAATTAAAAGATTCAACCGAAAATGGATCGACGAATTTAGCGCCTGTTATCGAAGAAGGCTTTGATTTTCCTGAAATCTCAGATAAATCATTACTGGGGGTTAAAAAAATTCTTATTCCTCAAATAGGTCGCACACGAACAATGGAATTAATCGCTGGCATAATGGTAATTTACCAGGATAAATTTAAAGCACATGTAATTAAAAAATATGCAACGTCTGAGTCAATTAATAAATTTAAAACACTTGTATTGGATCCATCTAAAACAAAAGTTCAGGCTAAAAGTAAAGTAAAATTTAATGTTAAAGTTGTGCTAAAAGATCCTACAACTGGTGTTGAATGGAATGCCAGTTTTGATGTAAATGCGAAAAATAATAAAATTATAGAGATTACATTTGAAGATAATTTTTCGTTATTCTTATTTGAGCGCGGTGAGATTACTGAACTTTACAAGAAGCAAACAGCAGTTATGCCAGAAGCAAAATTACAAGCTGTTATTGATCAGCTGAATTAAGGCGAAGGTTAATTCAAAAGAAAGATGAATAAGACGCAAGAAAATATACCCGTTGGTGCGTAACTCAACGGACATATCTCTCGTTTTACTTCTTTAACTTTGTGATATACCGCTCTGTTGCTCCGCTATTGCTTTTGCAACTTTTTGTTTGTCTGATACAATGGTTATGAGGATGGAAATAACAGGTGTACTGACGAGCACAATTAAAAAAAGCATATCAAAGAATGAAGAAGGGACTATGCCTGCTTTTGTTTTTACAATTTCAATTATTGGTGATAGCACGTTAATGATTAATAAAATCCAAAGAGTCGCCCGATCTGTATTTTTGAGTGTGCTTAAATGGTAATTTTTATCAATTTTTTTATGAATATGCCGTACATATAGCCAGTTACTAAAAAGGCTTAATAGTACAAAAGGTGTAATAAAGCAGCCACATAAAATAATAATACGGATGATAAGATCAATGGTGGCTATGCTTTTTAGGTCTATGAAGGCAATGATAGGCGTAACTGTTGCAGCTAAGAAAAGTATGATTCCAAAATAAGCAAGAATAGAATAAAGATACATTTTTCGGTAAACCATCCAGGTGCTACTCGCTAGAGCCGCTGACCAATTCCAACTCACTTTCTTTCCAGAACTGATTTCTTGATAAGCGTTTGCATAATAGGCGTCACGTTTGTTGCCAACCGATGCTAATTTCATGAAATTCTCGAGATTATGATTGGTCATTTTTATCCTTTTTGTGTAAATTGTCTTATTGAATGTATATAAAGTTTTTTATGCATTATTCAAGGAGAATTAATACATTTTTATCCCAATAACAGATGCTTGATTGCCAAAGGTTGAATCACCCTTGTGTGTTGATCGGCGATAGCTAAAATAGTCAGCTGGATTTGTGTAAGTGTTAATGGGGGATGGTGTGATCTTTTGAATGCCTGCCTGCTTAAGGGTGAGGTAGGCTGCCATAGGCATGTTGAAGGCGAATGTTTCTTTGTGTGTTATTACTTTATCGACTGTTGTGCCAATACTTTTGTTTTGCCAGGGGGTGAATAGTTCTGGAAACTGCGGGTATGCTTCTCGCACATCTTCACCGACTTCATAGCTATCTTGATGAATACAAGGGCCGATAGCAGCGATGATGCGCGTTCGATGCGCGCCTAGGCTTTCCATAGCGATGAGTGTATTTTGCAGGATGCCATCGGCAAGACCTTTCCATCCTGCATGGCTGGCTGCAATGACCTGCGTCGTTTCATCAATGAATAAAACGGGCACACAGTCGGCTGTTTGCACACCAATAATAAGGCCAGGTGTATTCGTGATAAGGGCATCGGCAATGGGGCGTTCACCCTCAAACGGTTTGTCAACAATAAGGGTGGTTGTGGTGTGTTTCTGATGGGCAAAAATAACGGGTGCGTGTTCCATATTAAGGGCGGTTGCGATGCGTAAACGGTTTTGGGTGATGCAATCGGGATGATCACCCCTTTCAGCAAAACTTACGTTTAGACTGTCAAAAACACCCGTGCTCACTCCACCTTTGCGCCCAAAGAAGCCGTGGGTAAGCCAGGATTTTTTGTTTGTTTGGAAGGCTTCGACGGTTAGGAAAGGTGGGAGCATGATTGATTTCATCGTTAATGATTTAATATTATTTTAAACAGAAGTTTGTTTGTTGCACACTATTAAATTTGACGCGTATATAAAATTTTTATTATGATGGCATAGGTTTTTTGATAGTATAGGTTTTTTCGTGCTATGTTAGATCGAATTTGGTAGCGATTATTTATTAGACGTAGTTGTGATAAGCAACGGGCATAAAACGATAAGTTCTAAAAGGGAAAATATGAAAATGGATATGTTAAGTACTATTATTTCGGGTGGCAGTTTATTATTTTCAGCAATATCACTTTTCTTTGTTCTCGGCATCTATAAGCAAAAAATAGATACTTTTGGAGAAAGTGTAAAAAGCAATACGAATGATATAAAAGATCTAAGCATACGCCTTTCTAATAATATAAAAGATCTAAGCACACGCCTTTCTAAATTAGAAGGAGGGGTGGAAAAAGACAGAGTGAAATATGATGGATTTTTACAAATAAAAAGTCCTTTAAGTATCACTGAAAAGGGAATGAAACTTTTGGAAGAAAGTGGAGGAAAGGAATATATTGATAATAATGCGATGTTATTGATTGAGGATATTCGTAATAAAATTCCTAAAAGTTTATATGATGTGCAAGTTTTTTCGAAAGAGGTCGTTGAAAGTCATAGTGGTGATGATGAATTTATAAAAATTAAAGATTATGTTTATAATAATGGACTTGTCCTTGATTCAGTCATCATGACGCTTGCTGTTTATTTGAGAGATAAAGCGTTTAAAGCATTGGGCTTTCAAGATGCATTATCCTCATCATAATTTTTCTTAAATAAAATGATTATAGCATGGTGATTTATGGATAAGATGCAACCCGTACGGGGAACGCGTGATTTACGGGATGATGTGTTGCGACGGTATCGGGCTATTCAGCACATTGCTGATGAAAAGGCTAAGGTATACGGGTACAATCCTATCGAAACGCCTATTTTTGAATATACATCAGTTTTTACAAAGCCACTTGGCGAGACCTCTGATATTGTTGGTAAGGAAATGTATACATTTCTGGATCGAGGAGGGGAATCTATAACGCTTCGTCCTGAAGGCACGGCACCTGTTGTTCGTGCGATGATGAGCGAAGGGCTGACGCAAACGCTCCCTCAGCGCCGTATTTTACAAGGACCAATGTTTCGTTATGAGCGTCCGCAAAAAGGACGCTATCGACAATTCTATCAGATTAGTATTGAATGTTTGGGGATTAAAACGTATCACGCTGATGTTGAGGTTATTGCGTTTGCCTATGATGTGTTGATGGCGCTTGGCATTCAGGATGTTGTGCTGCATCTCAATACGCTTGGTGATATGGAAAGCCGAAAGGCGTATCGTGCCGCGCTTATTTCGTATTTTGAGGCGCATCGTGTGTCGTTATCTGATGATAGCCTTGTGCGCCTTGAAAAAAATCCATTGCGTATTTTGGATTCAAAAGATCCACGTGATCAGGCAGTGTCAGCGGGTGCCCCAAAGCTAACAGATTATTTAAATGCAGAATCTGCACAATTCTTTGATAGTGTATGTAAGGCGTTAACGGCGCTTCATATTCCATATAAACTGGATTCAACGTTAGTGCGTGGAATGGATTATTATTGTCATACGGTGTTTGAGTTTAAAACGGCGAATCTTGGGGCGCAAGATACCATACTCGGTGGTGGTCGTTATGATGGGTTGATGGAACAAATGGGCGGGCCTTCTATGCCAGCGGTTGGCTGGGCGTGTGGAATGGATCGTTTAGAATTGCTTGCACGGTCTATTGTTGTGTCGGAGGCTGTGCCTGTTGCCTGTATCTTGCCTTTCAGCGAGGCTGAAGAAATTCCAGCATTGGCGTTGGCGCATAGATTGCGGCATGCGAATTGTTATGTGGAGGTTTTGTTGGCAGGTAATATTGGCAAACGGTTAAAGCAGGTTGTCAAAAAGGGAGCCACATACGCGATCCTAATGGGTGAAGACGAAATGAAATCAGGCGTCTATAGCGTGAAAAACCTTATAGCAGAAGAAGGTGACGCCAATAAGGAACAACGTCTGACAGTTGAACAAGTGCTTACCTTATTAACGAATCTTTCCTAATTCATATTGCTTTACGATGGGCGCAGTGGAACGATAACGCGTATTTTTTTAAAAAAGCTGCATTTTATGGAAAAATGTTTTGCTAAGTTAAAGAAAATCTGATATCACTATATAACATAATTCCCCGGTAGCTCAGTCGGTAGAGCAAGTGGCTGTTAACCACTGGGTCGGCGGTTCGAGTCCGTCCCGGGGAGCCATATTTTTTGGCACTTTTCCTTCATTCTTCCCTTGAGTCTTTCTAAAACTATCGCTAAACTAGATTTACTTTTATAAAAATCATGTCGAAAGTTAGCGCAGTTATGTTTTTGAAAAAAATGCACGGTCAATCACAACGTTGGTTTGTGAAGATTTTTCTTGGTATTTTAGGTTCCAGTTTTGCTTTGTGGGGTATTGGTGATATTGTTCGGAATTGGACAACACATCGTCCGATTGCCACTATTGATAAAGCAAACGTGTCGTACGAAGAACTTGCACATATGATTAATCAGGAAAGCAACCGTATTATTCAGTTATCAAAAGGAAAACTTGATCCTGCCGCGCTGAAACAGATGGGCTTACACGAACAAGTCTTGCAACGTCTTATTAATGAAAAAGCATTAATTATGTTTTTTAAGAAAATGAATATGACGGCGTCTGATGCCTTGATTCGTGATACGATTCGAACAAACCCAGCCTTTCAACGTGATGGGATTTATATGGGAGAAATGCTTCGTGAGAGTTTGAAATCTAATGGCATTAGTGAAGCAAAGTTTTTTGCTGAAATTAAGCAAATGATTTTCATGCAACAAATGGGTGGGGCTTTTGCGCAATCAATGGCTTTGCCACGTGTTTATATGGATGTACTTATCGATGCATTGACTGAGAAGTATACATGTGTAGCGGCAACATTTCCGATAGCATCTGTTATGTTGGCAAAGCCTATTTCTGATGAAGATATTAAATTGCATTTTGAAAAGAGCAAAGAATCATACCGTATTCCTGAATATCGCACAGCGCAGGTTTTGGTGTTTGATCAAAAAGTATTAAGCGCATCGATTCCATTGGCAGAAGCTGAAGTTGTTGAGCGTTATAAAAGTTCTCTTGCTGATTTTACCCAACCAGAACGTCGTGTTGTTGCCAAGCTTACCTATACAAATCGTAATTCAGCCTTTGATGCGCTGTCTAGTCTTCGAAAAGGTCGTTTGATGACAGCCGTTGCGCGCGATATTGCAGGCGGTGCCTATGATGATGTTGGGCTGATTGAAAAAGAACATTTGCCAGAGGCAGCACAAAGGACTGTTTTTGAAACAGACGCATCTAAATACACCGATGTAATTGAAAACGGTGGCATGTTTAGTATTTACCATGTGAAACGTATTGATGCATCGAAGATTCAGCCTCTTGCAGACGTGCGTGCTAAGGTGGAGGATGAATTGCGTCTTCAAAAGTATAATGATCATTTTCAAGAGATTCGTAATAACGTTGAAGACGCGTTGGCAGCTGGTAAAAAATTAGCTGAAGTTGCGCAATCACTTAAATTAACGGCGATTCTTTTGCCTGCATTTGATCAAATGGGAATGACGCGTGATGGGGTGGATGCGCTTGTATCCTTGCCGAAAGAGGCTAAATCAGCGTTGATAGAGCAGGTATTTGCCCTTAATGAGGGAACAGATAGTCGGATTGTTGATGCTTCGCAAACGCATGCTTTTATTGTGCATGTTGATCGTGTAACACCATCGGTAATTCCTGTGTTTGATGCAATCAAAGAAATGGTTAAAAAGGATTTTGAATTAGTTCAAAAACGTCAATCTTCTTTAATGCTTGCAGCTAAAATGGCTTCTGAGATGAAGACAGAGAAAGATTTAGCACAGCAATTGAAGGCAGTTGAGGCTACATTATCAAAGCCTTATACGATTCGTCGTATAGATACGGATTTGAAAGAATTTAAGGAGTCTGAGGCTGGTAAATTCTTTAAACAGATCCCAGCTCAGTTGCTTCAAAAAATCTTTACACTGATGCCAGGTAAAGCTGTTTCTGGTGAAGTCTCTGGTAATCAGGTTATGATTGTTATGCTTCAAAAAACAGAGACTGATACCACTGATAAGAAGATTAAAGAGAAGCTAAGAGTAAATCTAAAGAAAATGTCAGAAAGTGATATTGTGCCACTATTAACATTGATTGCTCGTAGTCGTGCAGATGTTTGGGTAAATCAGGAAGAAATTGTTCGTTTGGTAAGCCGTGGCATTAATGAGGGTGATTGATCGTATTTATATCACGTAATTAAATTCTAGAGAACCCGTATGTATTTCATGCGGGTTTTTTTATGTACTTTGGTTATCATTGCGTCATATACATTGGTAAAATGAAAATTGACGTATAATTTTATAAGGAATTGATACACAATTGAGTGTGTCGTGTTTGATGGTAAGTAATATTTGTATGAAAATAATTGATAAGTATATAGCCAAAACATTAAAAAGAAAATATGTTTTGCTGCGTGTGGATTGGAATGTGCCGTGCTATGAAAAGGGATTGACGTCGTTAATTGCGGAGTCTACGCGTATTATCAACACAAAAGAAACCTTGGATCTGTTGCGCCTGCATGGCGCGCGCGTGATTGTTCTATCCCATTTTGGTAGACCCACAATTGCAAAAAAGGCATTCAAAGAAGCGGTCGCTGTTGGCAACACGTTGCTGCCTGATTTTTTTGCTTATGAATACGCCTATTCATTTGAACCCCTTGTTCCTGAGGTTGAGGTAATTCTTGACATTCCTATCTGTTATGTTAAAAACCCCCTTACCCCAGAGGGACGTCATGCTGTAGGACAAATGAAAGATGGTGATGTTGTCCTGTGCGACAATGTGCGTTTTTTTGCAGGTGAAGAAGTAAACGATGACGCGTTTGCCAAAGAACTAGCAGTATGTGCGGATGCATTTGTTAATGAAGCGTTTTCCTGCTGTCACCGTGCTCACGCATCGGTGGAGGCAATTACACGCTATTTGCCGTCGTATGCAGGAGTGGCACTTTCCTATGAGGTTTCTTATTTGGAAAAAGCGTTTATAAATCCAAAACGTCCCGTTTGGGCGCTTATCGGGGGGGCGAAAGTTTCCAGTAAAATTGATTTACTTGTGCATGTATCACAAAAGGTTGATGGATTGATTATTGGTGGTGCTATGGCCAATACATTTTTGAAAGCAAAGGGATTTAATGTTGGTAAATCATTGGTGGAGAATGACCATATCAAAACAGCAGAAGCAATTTTAGCAAATGCAACAGCAGAAATTGTATTACCTTGTGATGGTGTGGCGGCTACAGGTTTTGCTGATACAGCACCGATAAAGGTTGATTACGATGCTGTGCCTGAAACACATGTCGTATTTGATATCGGCGAGAAATCATGTGCTTTATTTGCCAAAAAATTAGCTGCTGCGCATACGATCATTTGGAATGGGCCTGTTGGCGTATTTGAATATGATATGTATGCAGGCGGTAGTATGACGTTAGCACGATTGCTTGCTGATTTAACCGCACATAAGGGCGTGTTAACGTTAGCTGGGGGTGGTGATACGTTAGCGGCATTAGCAAAAGCAGATACCTTGGATAAATTATCGTATTGTTCAACGGCTGGCGGTGCCTTTTTAGAATGCTTGGAAGGAAAAGTGCTGCCAGGGATTAGTGCGTTGTTTTAAAATGCTTGCAAGATCAGAAGATCGTGGTTTTATGGTATCATTAAGGTCACCTATTTCAACATGACAGTAACCCCAGAGGTTCTGGCGCAGGAGCAATATTCTTTCATACCTAACTCATTTAAAATTTATCTAAAAACCTCTCTGTAAAGGGTGAAAAGGAGCGAGTATTCAACCCTTGACACTTAAAAGAAACATAGTTACTAATTGGGTAAAATAGCATTATCCAATAGTGTACGATTCATGTGTTCTGTTCTTATTCGATTATTACATACATTTGTCTTAACTTCTTTTCTATAGTCAATACTTTTCCCAACACTTTCTTTTGCCAATTATGAGCCTGTTTTTTTTGAATCACACCCAAATGGTCATACTTTGGCTCATTTTTCGATTGGTATCCATAAATTACCTACACCACGTCATCACGCTAAACAATCATATGTTGCTGACCCTATTCAAGAGCCTCTTTCAGAGAACGCCGAATTTACGATTCCTATCGGAAAAACAAATCAAGAAACACAAGCTCTGATTGATCAAACATTCCTCCAATCAATTTACAAGAAACTGAAAGCGAATAACGATGGCTTTACATGGACAAGCTATGGTCTGAATTTCCATTTAGGGCATACAGGAGACCTTACCATTTCTTATGATGCTGCAGAACCATATATACATGAAGAACCTCTCTACTTATACTATCCCAACGGAGACATTATTTTTAAGGGTGATATTGCTCTTGATCATATTATTTTAGATACAAATCATGTTTTTCAAACGGGTCATTTAACCCTTCAATCACTCACCCTACAAGGGACAACATACCTGCATAACCAAGGTACATTATCTCTTCGTGCGCTTTATTTTGATTCGCTTGGTGATCAATCATCGCGACCTGTTTTTATCAATGAGGGGGCATTTGTTGATGAAGAAACAATGCATATAACGGGGAATGGAACTTATATCAACGCCTCAACAGGTATTATCAAAATAGAGGGTCAACTCACGCTCTCCCATGCACGCTTTGAAAACAATGGACGATTTGATGTGTATAACAAAACCACACTTGCCCTCACTGAGGCATTCACAAATAAAGGTGGCATTCTAACGTTTCATGATGATGCGTGGATCACAGGTAAATTTGCTATTGATAATAAAACACAAACAGGGAAACTTCTGCCTTCTTTGTGTAAGACAGGCGCATCTAAACAAAAACTATCAGGGTTTCTTTTTAGAAAAAATCTTCATTTTAAAAATTTCAGAGGATCCATTGATAGTCGAAATTTTTTTAATGCACAGACCATGAGCGGTTATTGTCGAACACTCGATAATTATTCTGAGTTTAGTGTTGATACACGTTTTGATTTCTTTCGTATAGGGAACTTCACTAATCATACGGCAGGTCACATACGTGGTCGTGGCAACTTAGCTATTATCAACGGGAATAATAGGGGGAGCATCCAATCCGAACAGCTTGATCTTACCATTGTGACCTTATTTACCAATAAAAATAGTCTTGATATTGATAATCTCACAACACAAGGGAAAGGTTCTTTCGTACAGCGTAAACATCTAAAAAGTAAAAGAGTGCTTATTAACAATCGCTCTTTTCATAATCAAAGTCATATCGATCAATCCGATCTTGATCTTTCCTTTGGTGAATGCGTTGAACAATTCGAAAATAAGGCAGATATCCTTCTCAAACTGCGTTCACTCTTTTTTTCACGAACCACGCTCCTTCGTGAATCTTCCACAAATTATGGATTTATTGAAACGGATCTTCTCGATAACGGACGTTCAATCTTTATAAACGCCAAACAAATCAGGGCGCGAACATGGCGACAACAGGGAATGAGATTTGAAAATCGCCTCAATGCGCTTATTCATATCTATGAACAAACAACATTCCAGGGATCTGTTATGACCAACCACGGACAAATCACCTTTGATGGTGTGATTAGTGGTCAGTTAAGGCAGTTAGATAACACAGGCCGATTTAGATTTAATGCAGCTGTCGCCATGACAGGAAGTCAATTAACCAATAAAGGTATTATTGATGCACGTGACCAATTTAAATGGCGTCTTCAGCTCTTGGATAATGCAGGTCAAATGTTTATTGTCCACAATCATATCCAGACAAAGCAGTTGGTTAATAGGCTCATTATACGCTGGACACATCATAATTTTGGCGCAAGCCATTTATTAAATTTAGGACTTATCGAACAAACGAATAATTTTAGCGCTGCCTTTCCTGCCTTTAAACAAAACATTCAACATCAAACCGATTTCAAAGAAAAAACCTTTGAAAACATTGGTGTTTTTAAGGGTGAAATTCCATCTCCAATACAATTAGCGGGTCGTGCGACCATTACCTCCTCTTATGCCAATTACGTGAATCGTGTCTTATTAGAATCTGAACATCTTCTTTTAGCGGGGAAGAAACTAGAAAATGCGGGTGTTATCGTCATTAAAGAAGACATTACGGGCACAATCGATGATCTTATGAACACGCATATAATTGCCGTTCATGGTAAAATAGATGTTTTGGGAAAAACCTTAACAAATCGTGGAAAAATATCAACTGTTAAAGGGATCACGTATAACGGACAGCGCCTTACAAATGCGGGTGAATTCTCCTCTCAAGGGGATATTACAGGTACGATCGATCATATTGAGAATGGAGCAAAGGCGTTACCACAAGCCGATTTAGTCGATTCATTAACACATGGCATCATAAGCAATGGCACGATAGACCTAAATGGTCAAAAACTGGACAATAAGGGCACACTACAGGCAAAAGACAAAGCAACATACAAGGGGAAAACCTATACAAGCACCAAAACATCCCAATTCTACGGTGCCTCATTTTCACTTACAACAACAGATCCTCTTGTTCTTTATGGGGCATTCCATGGAGCAACAGGTGGGCATTTTTCAGGATTAACAATTCAAAATTATGGGGATATCCATATTAAACGTGGGCTTACCACATTTAGTGGCGCCTTATCAAATGCGGGCACGATTAATATTGATGACTTGTTCTATATATCACGAACACTTGTGAATAGCGGTGTTATGGAAATGAATCGTTATTCACGAACAAACCCTCTTGATCTATTTGATAACCGTAACCGCTTTATTGTGCGTAACGGAAGCTTGCACATCAAAAAGCTAAAAAATAAGAGTACCTTACAATTACTTGGTGGACAGTATACAATTGATACCTTAGAAACAGATTCATGCAGTGAAATGACTGTTGATGAGTTGTCGTTAACATCAGAAACATTAGGTATTGATGGATTCCTTGATGTAGCTAGATTTAACGGAAGACGTGATGGTTATGACAGCATGCGGTTCTGGGATAATACCATCTTTCGGTCAGGATATTTTAAAACAAAAAGCTTATTTAATTTTGAAAAACTAACACTTGGCAGCGGCGTTTATTATAGTGAACTATTTGATAATTTATTCAGTGCGAGCCTATTATCACTACTGCACAATGCACATTTAACGGTTGATGATATTAATAATAAAGGAAAAATTCTATCATCCGTTAGCCTAACCCTTGACCCAACAACAAGCTATTTGCCACTTGATCACCATATGAGACAACGCCTCAATCAAGAGACCGAGCGTCATCATTTGCTCCACACATTAACAACGATTGGTCAAACGCATCAACACCAAGGCATCAAAGATTCTTTTGAGCATATTAACCGTACCGTTGTTCATCGTTTGAGGTCTTTACCTGATGGAAGAAAGAAAGTCGTCATAAGTGAAGATTGTCGCGTGACATTGCAAGAATTAATGGGATCTGAAATTGGCTATTATTTAACACATCAAGAAAACTATGCGGGCATTCGCCTTCCGTCTCAACTTCCTCTTTTAGATAGAAATCATATAAATTTTGGGCATTTTGAGATTTTACGCACAACCGAAAAGCTGTCACGTGTTTTTCTTGACCATAGCCAAATGCACGGTTCTGAAGCGCTTCACCAGTTATTCGATTGTTATGCAGCGGATTTCCAAATCCTTGAACGTCGTAACAGCCTTTTAACAAAGGAGCGTTTCCTTTTGTGGTTTACGCAAACGCTTGAGCCGCATAAAAAGCACATTCAACGCGCGACTCCTGCTCAAATAACACGTCAATCGAATGAATCGCCAACCTTTCCCCGTCTTGCTGAGCGTTACAAGCAGCGTTCTGACCTTTACAACACAATTCCTTTTATCTCAGACAGTGAACAAATCACCAAAAAGAAAGCTGTTTATAAACACTCAGTTGCGTTAATAGCGCAGCTGAAGGACATGAACCCAAGTGAATGTATCTCAGACGAAGTCAAGAAAAAGCACATATTTCAAACAGTTATGGCTACTGAATTGATCGCGCATGCTTATGATGAAACGCAAAAGTCAGCCCTTAATTTTGAGGCAATTCTACCGAAGGCAAAATATGGCACACCTGCCTATAAGTATTTTAAATTCTTAAAAGATTTATCACTACTTTCTAAAAAATGCCTTACCTACATTCGCACGCACACTTATAAAACGCTTGATTTTATAGTAGATAACACAGCATTCGATATTTTTTATGGTATGGATTCTCAGTATTTGACAGTGGATAAACCAACCTTTATCCAATGGTTTAAGGAAGTGCTTGAACAACATAAAGATGGTTTCTTTTCCCTTGGGCATGCATCCCTTACAATTAAAGGGCATCCTACGGATGATACGAGTTCTTTTACGCGTTTAGGTGAAATCCACACGAGCAAAGAATTGACGATTCAATTAACCTATTGCGGTAAGGATCATGATTGGTTGGATTTATTTTTATTCCGACACCGTACAAATTTTCATATTGGCATGAAGATTCTTAATCTTAAAACACCCCGATTTGTCAATCGAAAACACTTTACCCGCCCACGTGATTTACCCCTTTATGATCGAAAACCGTATGATATGATTCCCTATTTTGTTCATGTTCAATCCCCTGATTTTCAAAATAAAGGCACATTTACAACCAATGGTTTAATTGTTGACAGCAGTACGTTCCGTAATGGAAATGATAATGATCATATGGGAACTATTCATTGTTATGGTTCTTTGATGATGGATGTGGAAGAAGATGTTGATAACCGTTTTGGTATGATTGAAGGAACAGAAAAAGGGCATATTAAAAGCCGAGGGCGTATTTTAAATGGGCATTTTAAGGAGGAAAATAAGCCAATTGAAACCAATCTCGATCAAGCACTTCGTCGTACAGGGGTACCTTATATTGAGCATCGGAAAAAAAGAAACGGTGCTAAAATTGTTATGCGTAACGTGCTTATACTTGAATCTGAATCTGATATTAGTAATGATTTTGGTTTATTATATGGATTCTATGAAAAACTAGATCAAGTCGAGATCTTGAAAAAGAAACCTTCATTCCTTGGTTTAATTATCAAAACACCTGGTACTGTTTTTAATAAATCAGGGCATATTTCTTCAAGTGTTGGGATTGAAATTAATGGAAGAAAATTAATAAATTCTATTGGTGAAGAAAAAGAAACAGGGAGACTTTCTTATTCTCCTGCTTTAAGGAGTACTGGTTGTGATTGTAATTTCTTTTCACGCATCTATCATGAATCGGATCCAGGTTACATTGAGACGACAAATGGAAATATTTATTTTAATTTATCAAAAGGAGAAAATATAGGGAGTTATATTCTAAGTAATCATGATGTTTATTTGAATGGGGAAAAATATGGTATAAGCAGTGCGTTGCCACGATCTTTCAAACATCAATCAGTATCTGATTATTTCTTACTACAACGTCCTTCTGTGAAGGAAACCCCTTACAGAAATAAATATGAATATGAACATCAATATCACGGTGCCTTTAAAAGCGGTAAAGCCATTCACATTGCAACAGATCTGTTCACACTGACAGGATCCGTCAATGCACCAACCGTTACCGTTAACGCCAAATTTGTTGAGGCGATCGGTGCGCGTAACATCCGTCAAGACCCCGTCACAGGTAATTTCATCATTAACCTAGGTCAATTCATGGAACGATTAATGGAAAACATTCCTATGTTCATTGACCGAAATGGCACCATTCAAGGAAACCTTTTGGGTGGGGAAGCTATACCTGATTTTGACCCCAGTTGTATGTTTTCATTTTCGCCGACGGCGTCCCATCAGCCTCGTCTTAGTCCATTAGCAATGCAATTTGCTGAAATGCATCTCTTCTCATCAACGCTCGGAACTCTTAGTGCCTATGGTAAATCGGGAGATCAACTCAGCCGTTACATGCATGAATGCGGAAAAAAGAACCTTGAACAACTGATAGTTCGCAAAAAACTGCCACGCGATAATAATGCCTTGAGGCAAGTCCTACAACTCCTCATTGATGGATGTATCTATTATGAAGTCATGCGGGTGAATGGGCATGATGTGCAGAACCCATACGTGGTTATTACACAAAACATGATTATTAAAAAAGCCCTGGAAATGGGTATCACGGGAAATCGCGTTGAAATTAATGGTGAGGTTCGTGCACACGATGTAATTTTTGGCACGTATGCCCCGACTAGCCCTGCGACCGATATCATGACACCCCTTACTAAACAAGCCGCTGACCCACGCACATCGACAGCACATGCACATGTTCCTGATATTAGGGTTCCAACATACAACGAACAATCCCATACCCCTTCATCCTCCTCCATTCATGATGCATCGGGGCATGATCAGCGTGCAACGGAGCCTTCCCTCATCTTCAACAGTCCGACGAATATTCATATGGTTCCATGCGTTGTTTCATCCCATGATGGCATTCGTTTGCAGGCCGAGGATGATATTTATGCAGGTTCGACAGCGAAACGCGTTGGCACAGCTGATGTCAAACAAGCCATGTCTTTTGAAGCCGCTGATACGATTGAAATTCTATCTGGTGGCAATGTGGATACCCGTGCCATTGATGTAACAGCTGATAATTTCCTCGTTCAGGCAGCGGGGCATTTTGCGGATCAAGCACTTGCCCTGTATGAGGAGCGCACTACGGTTGAGCAGAACAAAAAGAGCACGACGACCGTAACTGAAACATGGTGCCGTCATGCGGTCTCTAGTTATAACCTTAAAAATGGTGTCATAATCAACGCCGGCACGATAATTGACCTTGTTGCTCCAAAAGTACGCGCTAAATTCATGCATTTGCTGGCACAAAAGCGGGTTACTGTTCACGATGTTATGGATTCTTACACCCGCAGCACGGCAGAGCATGTGAGTGGTTCAGGCTGGTTCGGCAAAGACAAAGAAATTTATAGCGCCTATCAATCCGCACGATCAAAAGGAATAGATGCAGGCGACACCCCTATTACGATCACCCTTCGGGAACGGGGCGATGTGGAATTAACAAACGTCACCATCAAAGATTTAACCGTTGACTCCAAAGGGGGTCGCATCCATTTTCGTTTGGGTAAAAATTTTGAGGCGTTTTCCCGTTCAGAAAAAGGCAGTAATGCCTTTTGGCAATATCAATCCATGTATATGGAGGATCATCAAACCGCTACCCAATCCACTATTGGGCGGGTTCATGTAATTTCATCAAACGATCATCCTTCAACCGATCATCCTGTCGAGATCATGATTGAATCGGTGCGCGGGCAAACGGCGAATTTCCTGAAACAAATTGAGGCAGATGGCGGCATTATCACGGAGCTTTTTTGGGATGAAGTTCACCATCAGGTGCATCGTTCAGCAGGCGGACCAACGGCGGCAACGGCTGCCTTAATTGCCATTGCTGTCAGTGCGATTACCATGGGCACAGGCGCGGCTGCGGCAGTGGGCGGTTTAATGGCAAGTGCGGCAGGGTGTGCGGCAACAGGGGCTGTATCCACAATGTTTGCGGCAGGGTTT